>JBFYPG010000145.1:0-2834 GCA_041303415.1 Bacteroidales bacterium | reverse complement strand
CCATCCTCGCCTGTTCCGTAACCGCCAAAAAGGAACAAATTAAATGCTGCCATATCGAAGCTGGACTGCGGTCAGGAGATATGACCATGCCTGAAGAGATAAACAGGCTTGTCGCCGACAGAATATCTGATCTTCTGCTCACCCCCGACCTCATATCATCCGAAAACCTCAGAAAAGAGGGAGTGCCGGAGGAGAAAATAAAATTCGTGGGGAACATTATGATCGATACTCTTGAGGCGAACAGGGGAAAAGCCGCAAATCTTAGGATAAATGAAATTATAGGTAAGAATCTGATTGATCAGGCAACGGCATCAGGCGTCAGGCGTCAGGCGTCAGAAAAATCTGGAATTTTGAATCTGGAATCTGGAATTAACGGCTATGCCGTTATGACTTTGCACAGGCCGTCGAATGTAGATACGAAAGAGGTATTGGAGCCGATAGTAAAGTTTATTACGGAGGAGGTTTGCAGGGAAAGAACTGTCATCTGGACTATTCATCCCCGGACACGCAAGATGCTTGAGACCTTCGGTCTTTTTAATTCAATATTCAAAATTCAAAATTTAATACTCCTGGAACCTTTGAGTTACCTTGAGATGCTTCGGCTCAACATGGATGCCCGGGTAATGCTGACCGACAGCGGCGGACTTCAGGAGGAGTGCACTGTTCTTGGAACACCTTGTCTTACTCTCAGGTGGAACACTGAACGACCCGTTACACTTCGAGAACACGGAGGGGCTAGTGTTCTGGTCGGCAACAATATTGAAAGAATCCGAAGTGAATATCATACCGCGCTTGAAAAACCCAGGATGCCATTCATCCCGGAGCTTTGGGACGGGAAGACGGCGGAGAAATGCCTCAAGGCTATACTTGAATTTAAGGAATGAATCGCGGTGCGAGGTGCGGGGTGCGCGGTGGGCCCCCTTGGGGGTCGGGGGTGCGGGCAGGGAGGTGCGGCATTTTGTTGAATAATCGTATTACTTATTATAATCCTGCATAAGGGTAAAGATTGCTTCGTCGTCCCGCTGGTGCGGGACTCCTCGCAATGACTATTGATTCCAGGATGTTCGTGGTCTCAGTCTAAACACCATTGTCAAAAAAAGTAATGTCATTGCGAGGAGCGAAGCGACGAAGCAATCTTCTTCCCATCCGGTAGATTAGTATAAAAACCCTATTTTACACTCAGGATAAATTGAAGACCACTTACGTTGTCGGTACGCCGCAACATGCACCTCGCACCACGCAACAGGTAATACTTCCATTTCTTTAGTAAAGAAATCCAAACATCCATAGAGGAATTACATTACTATTTCCGAATTCTATGCTGTCTGATGCTATATAACGGTTGTCAGATTTACTGCTTCTGATATTGTTTTCATCTGTATTTTCATTTTCGGCAACCAGTAATATTCCATTATCAGTCAGGAGAGATCCGGTAACAGGTATAGTCATCTTGTGTCTGTACGCAAGCTGATTTGCCAGAAAAGTCTCATTCAAATTAATCCTGGAGAGATGTTTGCTTCCCATTGCAAAAGGGATGTTTGTATTTTCAAGAAAGATTTTTGCAGGTTTCTGCATGCGGGAAATGCCGCGGGCTTCGTGGTACATGTTCCTTATAAGCCCTGCATCGGCAAGGAAGCCCAGATAGTTTATAATTGTATTACGTTCTAAATCCATCAGCCTGCTAAGCTTTTTTATATTTGGAATAAAAGGAGATTCTTCAGCAATGGCAAGGAGCATCTGTTTTATCTTAAAACATTTCGTGACATCAAATTTACGCAGCAGGGGAAGTTCCGTATCGATAATTGTGTTAATAACCTCACCTAAACGTATATAATATAGCTCTGGCACCTCTTTAAAAAACGGATAATAACCTGACCTGAGGTATCTTGAAAAATGTTGCAGGGGCCTCAGCTGAGCGATAACGTCACGCGAGATCCTTATATTATCAGAGAGTATCTCATCGAGGGAATAATTGTTCAAATTTGTTCCGACTTCATAATTAAGGTATTCCCTGAATGAGAGACCCTGCATATTGT
This sequence comes from Bacteroidales bacterium, assembly GCA_041303415.1. Taxonomy (GTDB): domain Bacteria; phylum Bacteroidota; class Bacteroidia; order Bacteroidales; family VadinHA17; genus LD21. The sequence continues at coordinate 798 of JBFYPG010000145.1, read as the reverse complement.
ACATTATAACCCTGCGGCTGAGATCAGCCTCGCCTTTTGATATTTCGAGGAGTGACGATCCTGTGAAGATGATTTTAAGCGCCGGGAAATCGTCGTAGATGTTTTTTATCTCCTGCGACCAACCGGGATATTTATGGACTTCGTCAAGAAAAAGGATCTTTCCTCCCTGTTTTACGAACCTGTCGGTAAGGTCAGACAGCTTATTGCCTGTAAACCAAATATCGTCGAGGCTTACATAAAGTACTGAAGGATCTGTTTCATAGTGCTTCCTGATATACTGAAGCACCATTGTAGTTTTCCCAACACCACGGGCTCCCTTAATTCCTATGAGCCTTGCTTTCCAATTGATCTCATCAACGATCGTCCTGGTGAATCCCAAAGAGACGGGGATCAGTTTATTCCTGAATTTTTCAAAAAGCTTTTTCATTTTGCTTATTAATTTAAGCAAATATACATATTAATTGCTCATTGTACTAATCATTTTAATAATATTCAGCCTGTTTTATTAATACTTATTGCTCATGTTGATTGCTATGTTAAGCATTTTATATTATTTTTAGCTTAATTCCATAATCATATAGCTATACTACGGAACGGCGGTGCGGGCCACCTTCGCCAAGGCTTCGGTGGCTGAAAGGTGCGGGGTGCGGGCCACCTTCGCCGAGGCTACGGTGGCAGAAAGGTGCAGTGTCATAGAAACACCGGCAAAATCACATTCTCATCCCTGACATGTGTCTTACTAATTACAAAACAACGTTTTATACCTGCAGATGCGGCTATACTTTTTGTTCTGTTATA
>JBFYPG010000144.1:0-4284 GCA_041303415.1 Bacteroidales bacterium | reverse complement strand
GACCTGAGATGCACATGAAAGGATTTGATTTAGACTACCTCCGGAAACTAATTCCATCTGTTCAATTGTTAATGTTTTCATAGCGAGACATATTTATTTTTGCCTACTCGGTTAAGGCTTTTCGGCTTCGGCCTGTTAAATTCAATTTGTTTTATCCTTTTTAGCATACCAATATAAATCATCAGAGTCCAATAATAATGGACTGGCCAATTTTTTTAATAAAAAACCTCCCAAATTTTGCTGTATAGGTTATTTTGTTCAATAAGTTCATTATGTGTGCCTTGCGCAGAGATTTTCCTGTTTTCTAGTACATAAATCCTGTCGCTGAGCCTTTTTACCAGGTTAATCCGGTGGGAAATCAGCAAAATTCCCATGTCAGATTTCAGCCTGGAAATAAGACCCATGATCATGCCCTCTGTGTTGCTGTCCATATTCGCCGTGCCTTCATCAATGATCAGTATTTGAGGACTCTTAAGCAATACTCTTATAAACGACAGTATCTGCTTCTGCCCCCCGGAAAGATTTATCCCTTCTTCCCCGACAAGCGTCATGAATCCCGCAGGAAAACTGTCAATGAACTGACCAACGCCATATTGCGTGATCTTCGCAATTGTTTCATTTATAATGTTTTCTGTAAACTCTGTGATAAGGTTTTGCAGGATCGTACCATTAAATATATGTATATCCTGTGGTATGATTCCGATCTTTTCCCTCCAGGTTCTTAAATCAACCTGTCGTGAATCCAGGGAATCATTTACTATTATCCTTCCTGCTTCGGATTCATAAAACCTTAAGATCACAGAGGCAAGTGTGCTTTTACCAGTACCGCACTCTCCGACCAGGGATACGACTTCCCCCTTTTCAATAGTCAGAGAAATATCCTCAAGAAGCAGTTTTTGTCCGGGATACCTGAAAGATATGTTTTCAAGACTTAGCCTGTCGATGACGAAATTGTCAGCTTTATGTGAATCTTCCCTTATCTCTTCCGGTTCTATCCGTGTGAACTCAAACATCCTGTTGAGGGCTACTCTCACTTCGTTTAACGGAATGGATATCAGCGAGAGGTTCAGGACTGATGGCAGCATCGTTGAGCTTAATGTCAGGATGGCCATAAGTTCGCCCTGGGTGAGGTTTGATTTCATCACCTGAACGGAAGAATAAACAAGGATCATCATCAGATAAAGGGTTCCTGCTATTCCGGTAATAAGACCGAGTCTGATCTTTACTTTGCCCAGGTTAACGGCCTTCTCCTGAAAGCCGGTATAAACTATACTGTTCCTTTGTGAATAATCATTCTGCCAATTAAGACTCTTTATTTCAGTAATCCCCTTAAGCGAGTCGATGAAATTGCTTTCGCTCATGGCATAACCGGCCATCAGAGCATGCTGCGATGAAACTATCTTATTGTTCCATCTTCCTATGAGAAAATAAAAGACCGGAATACAAAGAAGGCTGATTATCGCAGCCATCTCAGTATAATAGAATAATATAGCGATGGTAATTATAATCACCAGAATATCAATGATATAAACTGTTACAACATCGGCAATTACCTTTTGTACTCTTGTTGTGTCGTTCAGCCTGGCAACAAAGTCCCCTGTCTTCCTTGTATCAAAAAAGAACCTGGGCAGGTTGAGCAATGATCCGAAAAATTCATTGACTATCCTTATATTGAATGATTTTCCCTGGGTAAGCAGAAAGTGCTGTCTTATTGCTGAAATAATAATTCTTGTCGATAACAGGATAAAGACCAGGAACGATGCTGCCCATAGCGTCTTTAGCTGCCCGGAGGGAAGTATCTTATCAATAAGCTTTTGAGTAAACAGCGCCATTGCCATGCCAAGGATCGAGATTACGATCCCGATCAGGAGACTGGTTAAGAGCAGGTCCTTTTCAGGTTTTATATTCTCTATTATCCACTGCCATTTCTCTTTCCTGTTCCTCCGCTCATATTTAAAATCCCCGTTTGGAAGAACTCCAAGGCACTTCTTGCTCTTCCAGATATTGCTGAGCTCATCTACTGATTGTCTCTTTAGTCCTGCAGCCGGATCCCAGATCAAAAAGCAGCCCTCTTCAAATCCATAATCTATTACATAATGGTCGTATCCGTTTTCGTTAGTGACATGGAGTATCAGTACATCATTATATTTAATAATATCCTGAACCGAGGCTTCATACCCTGTGGCATCCAGTCCGCATTGCTTTGCTGCCTGATAAAGACCCAGCATGGAGGTTCCGCACTGGGAGGTGCCGCTTAGTATACGGATTCTTTCGATAGTTGCCTCCCCTCCGAAATATCTTATCACAGAGGCCAGGCAGGCTGATCCACAATCAGTTGAGTCGTGCTGAAGCACAGAATACTTTTTTATTTTAATGGTTTTATTCACTCTCTTTCAAGCGGTTCAGGATGGTTTCAATCTTATACTCACCATATAAAGCATCGATAAGGTTCAGATTCTTATCATACAAATAACCGGAAGGAATTATTGAGTTCCCGAAAGTATCTTCAAAAACAAATGCCGTATCAATAAGAGTGATAAACTCACCTGTTTCCGGATAGTCAAATTCTTCCAGAAACAGAGTCACAGAATCTCTTGCAGCGCGGGTAACAAGCAATACGGGAATTCCGGATCCGGGCAAACTGCTCCTGAATAATTCCGAGATCTCATACCTGCAGTGTTCACACTCCGGATGAAAATAAACAATAAGCAATGGCCCCTCTTTAATTTCAGAAGATGAGAATGAAGTGTTGTCAAGAGCCGTCAACGTAAACTCAGGCAATCGTTTTATCCTTTCAGAAAGCTGATCCTGTCTTTTCAGCTTGCCGGAAATACTTATCAGCAGAACAATTGTTATTGAAATGATCAGAATTATTAATATGGCTGATATTATTCTCTTCATAGAGTATCAATTGAGATGAACATCACAAGAACGATCCAGAACAGCAAAGCCGGCATATATGAATATATCACCACTTTTTCTGATTCTGACTTCTCAATTTTCCCGGCCCTGGTAAGGCCATAGGAAAGGAGCAGGATATAGGCGCCCTGAAATAAATTTACAGACTGAAGCGGAAATATCCACAATTTGTTTACTTCAGATGTATTGAACAAGTTAATAAGTGAAAGCGGGTAAAAGAAACTCATATCAGTGAGATCATAATTGCCGGCAAAGAGATAAAACCAGAGGAATTTGACCAGGCCCGCCAGTACGAAGACTATTTCAGACGCAATCACGATCCTGAAGATCACTCCGAAAGAGATCTTATAGTGAAGATCAAGAAAAAACAGACCTGTGTACAGGACAATACTTATTAATGTGAACTTGATAATAAGAAGTATCGGAGCAGCGACATAATTCACCCACGCCAGCCTGTTCATACTTTCAAACAATTTCATTGCTCTTTCATAAGTGAGCTGTTCGCTGAATGAATTGTAATAAACTGTTTCATTGATCAGAATGTTTCCAGAGAGCCAGAAGATGATAAAATAACATGCCGTAATGATAAAAAAGAGGCGAAACCGGCCAAGGCTGAAATAACTGATTGATGTATTCATAATCCAGGGTTTTAAAAGCCGAATTAAAGAATAACCAGTCCAATTATACCGGACTCTGCATATCAGATTCCTTTTTCACGGAAATTATTATCCTTTTCCCGTCACCATAATAATATGACTGCCGGGTGCAGGAATATCTTATATCCACCTCCCTGTCCCTCAGCTCCTGAAGTGTCTTGAAAAGAGTGCTGCGCTTTATGCCAAGCTTCCTGGCAAACTCGTTGGGCGAGCCGGTAGCCTCCATTTTTATAAGAGCATCCATATGCTCAAACCTGTCGATATATTTTATCATACACATGGTTTTTATATTTTAGTATATTATTGAAATATGGACAATATATTGTGCAACCCCCCGATAAACCGGGGCAGGCTCTCCGGGGTAGAAGTAATAAGGTGGCCATTTGTGGTTAGCAATAATGGAACTCCCCGATAAATCGGGGCAGGCTCTCCAGAGTTCCGAATCACAAGAGTGCTTGTGTCTGAAAACTTTTCTGAATGAATACTTAAGCTTACGGATGAATGGAGTATGAATACCCCCAGAATGAAGATTTTTCATTTGAATTTGTTTTTAAACAGTAAGACATATGTTCCATACCAAATTGAATTGTCTAAAACAATTTGTCTCAACCTCCGATAAAAACACCTTCAAATGCAATAAATTCTGATCAGGTAGATGCCCAGACTAACTTTCATGCTATTGTTAAGTATTGCAGGACATTCCTTATAC
>JBFYPG010000143.1:0-4573 GCA_041303415.1 Bacteroidales bacterium | reverse complement strand
ACGGAGGAATGGTAATTGCCGGCAAAGCAATCGGCGCCCAGAAGGGAGTTGTATATCTCAGGGGAGAGTACAGGTTCATGCTGCCTCAGCTGATGAAAGAGCTGGAATCATTCCACAAGCTTATCCACAGCATCGGATATGATTTCAAAATTAACTATAGTCTCGGCAGCGGAGCATATATCTGCGGCGAGGAGAGCGCGCTTTTTGAATCTGTTGAAGGTGGACGCGGAGAACCGCGCAATAAGCCTCCCTATCCGACCACCTCGGGCCTTTTTGGCAAACCCACCTCGATCAATAATGTTGAAACCCTCGTGACGGCGATGATGATCATCAAGCATGGCCCCGAATCATACAGCCAGCTTGGAACGAAAGACTCCAGAGGCTCAAAGGTATTCTCCATATCCGGAGATACGCCTACTCCCGGAATATTCGAACTCGAACTTGGAATGTTGGTGCAGGAGTTTGTAAACGAATTCGGCGACGGTGACACAAAAGCTGTCCAGGTAGGAGGCGCTTCAGGCTTCTGCGTGCCCAGGAAGAAATTCGCCAGCACGGTGATTGGATTTGAAGGAGTGCCCACAGGCGGATCAATGAAACTGTTCAACAGCTCAAGGTCAATGTACAATGTGCTCCATAATTATCTTGATTTCTTTGCCGAAGAATCATGCGGACAGTGCACTCCCTGCAGGGTGGGCTGCCAGCAGCTTCTTAAAGGCGTCGAGAAGGTTAAGAAAGGCGAGATGAAATCAACTTACCTGAATGAATTACTCAAGCTTGCCGATACAATGAAGGTTGCTTCAAAATGCGGCCTGGGACAATCAGTCGGCAATGCCTTCAGAACAATAGTTGAAAACTTCAGGGAAGAGATAATTTACTAATACTAAAAATATACTGAATAATGATAAATCTGAGTATAAATGGCCAGAGGGTTTCGGTCCAGCCGGGAACAACTGTTCTTGAAGCTGCCCGGAAACTCAATATAAATATTCCGACCTTATGCAATCATCCCGACCTTTGCGTTGCGGGAAACTGCCGGGTCTGCGTCGTTGAACAGACTGGGGCAAAAACCCTGATAGCTGCCTGCGCGATGCCTGCCGCCGAAGGCATGGATATACATTCAAACACGCTTAAGGTAAGGAATGCAAGGAAGCATATTGTTGAACTTCTTCTTTCGGAACACAGGTCAGATTGCACCAAATGCTATAAGAATCAGAAATGCGAACTCCAGGCACTTGCCAATGAATTTGCATTCGGCGATACGATCTTCCTCGATCTCGTTGAAGATCATCCCTATACAATTGACAGGTCGTCCGCTGCATTCATCAAGGACGACAGTAAATGTATCCATTGCCAGCGCTGCGTGAGAACATGCACCGAACTTCAACACATCTCTGCAATAGCTGTGGCAAACAAGGGACTCCATCAGAAGATATCCTCATTCCACGACCGGCCGATGAGCCATGTTGTCTGCACCAACTGCGGGCAGTGCGTTAACCGCTGCCCGACCGGCGCTCTTGTTGAAAAGACCTATATCGACCAGGTGTGGGATGCAATTTACGATAAGGACAAGTATGTTGTGGTGCAGACAGCCCCGGCTGTAAGGATTGCCCTGGGAGAAGACCTCGGATATGACCCTGGTGAAAGAGTTACAGGCAAAATGGTCACCGCCCTGCGGCAGCTGGGTTTCGATTCAGTGCTTGATACAGATTTTACTGCTGACCTTACAATAATGGAAGAGGGTACTGAGCTTCTTGGAAGACTGAAGAAAGCCCTTGTGGACGGAGACAAGAATATTCATTTCCCGATGTTTACATCGTGCTCGCCGGGATGGATAAAATTCATTGAACACAAATACCCTGAATTCCTTCATAACCTCTCGACCTGCAAATCACCCCAGCAGATGTTCGGAGCGCTTGCGAAGACATTCTTTGCACAGAAGATGAAGATTGATCCCTCAAAGATCGTATCGGTATCAGTTATGCCCTGTACTGCAAAGAAATATGAAGCCGACAGGCCTGAAATGAGGGCAAGCGGATATAAGGACGTTGATTATGTTCTCACAACGCGCGAACTGGCCGTAATGATAAAGCAGGCAGGTATCGATTTCAAGAACCTTGAACCGTCTCATTATGATTCAATTATGGGTACATCAACAGGTGCCGGTGTTATCTTTGGTGCAACAGGCGGTGTAATGGAAGCTGCCCTGCGTACTGCTTATGAGATAGTCACAGGAAGGGAAGTTCCTTTTACAAACCTTAATATAACTCCTGTCCGCGGTATGGATGGCGTTAAGGAAGCTTCTATCAAAATTGAAGGTACTGTCAAAGACTGGAGCTTCCTCGAAGGAGCTGAACTTAAGGTTGCAATTGCTCATGGTCTGACAAATGCGAACAAGCTGATGAGGCAGGTGAGAAAGGGAAAATCTCCATATCATTTTATTGAGATCATGGCATGTCCGGGCGGTTGCCTCGGAGGCGGAGGCCAGCCTATTCCGACCAGCATGGAGATCAGAAAGAAGAGAATGAAAGCTGTATATGCCGAGGATGAGCATATGACCTTCAGGAAATCGCATGAAAATCCTGAAATATTATCCATCTACAAGGAGTTCCTTGGAAAACCCAACAGCCATGTGGCTCACGAGCTCCTGCATACACATTATACGGAGAGGGAGAGTTACTAAATAGAAGCTCACGTACCCACCCCCTTTGTCCCCCTCCCTGCTGTCGCAATGAGGGGGATATTACATTGATATACAGTAGTATAAGCCCCCTTCCTTGCGAAGCAGAGGGCTGAGCGTTAAGAACCGAACGCAGTGAGCTCATGAGCAAAGCGAATAATAGCCCGGCGGGCTATTTTGGCGAAGAGCCGGCCTAGAGCGATGGGGGTTGGGGGATGGGTACATGGATACCGTCGTACCATCGCACCGTCGCACCGTCGCACCGTCACACCTTTTTAGTATCTTTGACTAAACTTCGTTAAATCCGTTGTTATGGAAACCCAATACACCTGGAAAACAAAATTATTTACCCGGCATTTTGATCTCTACCGATATGAGCAGCCTGCCGGAGAACTGACGAAGGAAGGATTCTCCAGAAAGACATACGGAGAGATGGGAGGGAGGAAGATCATCTTCCTTACACAGGGCTTCTTCAGGAATAAGACCCTTATCATCGATCAGGCTGATAACTCAGACATCGGAACTATAGAATATAACTTCTGGAAATCCAGATCACAGGTGAGTTATAATAATAAGGTGTATTCCTGGCAATTCGACAACTTCTGGCATACAAGATGGAGTCTCAGCAATGAGAATGGATTCCTTGTCAGATACCATGCCAGGAGTTTAAGCGGCACCATCGATTCCTATATCGAAGAGCCGGTTCTTATCCTTGCAGGATTTTTCATCCGTAACTTCTATCGGCAGCGACATGCTCAGTCTGCAGCAGCAGCCTCGTAGGAAGTCATGCAGTCATGCAGTCATGCAGTCATGCAGTCATGCAGTCATGCAGTCGTGCAGTCGTGCAATCGTGCAATTCAGCACACTTTTTGGACTTTTGACTTCAATGCCTTTGCGCCGTTACGCCATTGCGCCGTTGAGCCGTTTTAACAACCATGCCATATTCTCACCGAGCTTCCGCATTGTCTCCATGCCCTCTGCATCCTCCTTCACTTCCCCTTTTTCCCTTCCGATGCCTATATTCCAGTATGATGATCCGGGAATGATCATTTCGTTTATCAGATAGAAGTGGTTTATACTGTCGAAAACATGAATGCCTCCTGCCCGTCTCACGGCTACAACCGCTGCACCGAGCTTCTTCTTTAGGGGATTCCCCGCACCGCGCAACGCATACCCCGAAACATCAATAAGGGCTTTTGCCTCGGTTGAAAGATCAGAAAAATAGGTTGGAGATCCAATTATGATTCCGTCGGCTTCAACCATCTTCCTCATGCACCTGTTCAAGACCTCATTATCCTGATGGCATTGCCCGTCTTTAGCCTTCCTGCACTTCATGCAGGCAATACAGCCGTTCACCTTCTTGCCGCCAAGCTGAAAGAACTCTGTCTTTACGCCATTTTCTTCCAGGGCCTTAAATACTTCCTTAATAAGTATTTCGGTGTTTCCGCCTTTTCTCGGGCTGCAATTTATTCCCAATACTTTCATTTACATTTTTTTACTAAAATACTAAAATTTTTAACCACGGAGTTGCACAGAGTTATTTGGTGTTTCACGGAGTAAATACAGTGTAACTCCGATCTTCTCCGTGTTACTCCGTGGTAAAAGCTTTATCATTAGCCACAAAGTTATCAAGTCTTTAGTTATTTTAGTACAGCTTTATGCGCAAGATTATACATATCGATATGGATGCGTTCTTCGCTTCGGTCGAACAGCTTGATAATCCTGAGCTGAGAGGAAAGCCTGTTGCCGTAGGCGGGAGCGGAGTAAGGCATGTTGTAGCCGCAGCCAGCTACGAAGCGCGAAAATTCGGAGTCAGGTCAGCAATGCCATCAGTTACAGCAAAAAAGCTTTGTCCTCACCTGATATTCGTGAAGCACAGGTTTGAGCGCTATAACG
>JBFYPG010000142.1:0-3283 GCA_041303415.1 Bacteroidales bacterium | reverse complement strand
TATATTTCGGTTACAGCCTTAATCTTTACCCCGATTATGATTATTTTCTGTCAAAGACAAAACGACAGTTTCCGTACTGGCAACAGCAATATATAAGCAGATGGGAGATATCACCGGATCGTAAACTATTTGCCGCAATTCCTTTACATGGCAACAGCATAGTTTTAACCGGTGTAAATGGTTATCAATTAATAACTTTACAGGGACATTGCCCGATCTTTACTTCTGACAACAGATATTTATACTATTTGTACAATAATATATTGAATAAAATTTGTTTGAATATTGAAGAAATAGGATCCCTTGTTAATGAGCAAAAAATTTTCGGTGATCCGGAAAAAGGCAACCAATTGTGGCTAATGCTTTAAATCAATCAGGTTCAAGACCGTTCTTATTGATAACCGGGTAATCTTTCAGTTGGAATTCCTGTATTTCTTCACTGGACGGGCGAAAGAACATATAATTCAGTTCAGGAAATACAAATCTTATCGATATGAGAAGCAGGAAGAATACCCATGGTATAAGTATCCTATTAAATGTGCTTTTATGTATTGCATCCCAATTAATGTAGCCTGAAACCGGAAGAGAAAGCAGTACTGTCAGTGTAAGGAGAAAAAGCAAGATGCCGTAAATGACCAGGGATGTAGGGGTCCTTGAGGTCATAGAATAATAAAACATTAAAAGGCTGCCAAGATAGATAAGCAGACAGGCGGTATATGAAATGACCTGCAGATATCTGTTCTTTTTAATTGTAAAAACAGATCTGAGGCCGAAGAAATACATACCGCAGCCAACCATGAGAAAGCTGATGTAAAAGTGATTTTCATAAAGAGAAGCATCGAATCTTCTTAAAATGAGTGAAAGAGAAATATAAAACAGTATCAGGATAATGCCAGCCAGAGCTTTACCGGCTTCGATTACAAACATGTAAAGGCATCCGCCAGCTGAAACAATTAATATCACACACAGATATGGTAAAAATATTATGTCAGGTACTAATGGAAACCATCTTGCTTCAAGGATAAACAATATGATGATTAGAACCGGGTTGCTGAATGTTAGAAAACGCATCCATTTTCTGAAACCCGCTCTGTTCCTGTAATTGAATGCAGGAATGAAGACGAGGTTGAGCCCTGCTGCAATGGCGATAGCAACGCAAACAGCCTGTAAAAAGTCGGTTCTTTCATTATATCTGAGAGAATCTATATAGACTATTCCTGAAAATGAAAGTAACAATGCTGCAATACTTCCCCATAACAACCATCTTTTTGCAGATTTACTCATCCCTTTTGTGATTAAATCGTTTTTAATCAACTAATTTACGAAACAAATTTCATAAAAACCTTGACAAGCTTCTAAAAATTCCTTTATTTCAACCATAGTCCTTTTTCTTAATAAACAGTCCTATGAAAAACACTCAGAAAGCATTCGCAATTATTACCTGTATTATTATCCTGGGCGCTCAAGAGTCAGCCTCTTATGCCCAGGCACCAGGTATTAGATTCGGCAAATCCGTAAGCTCCCGGAAGATCTTTACAGGACCAAAAGAGAAAGATCCTACCCTCACCTGGATCGATGTCAATACATCTCCGGATACATGGAGATTACAGAAAGACATCCTCGTCTGCTCAGGGAACCCCACAGGAGTGATGAGATCAGAGAAACAGTATGAGAATTTTATCCTTCATATCGAATGGAGACATATGGAAGCCGGAGGTAATTCAGGAGTATTTGTATGGAGTAACGCAAATCCCCCGGCAGGTTCCCCTTATCCCGACGGAGTTGAAGTGCAGATGCTCGAACTCGAATGGGTTAATCTTAATACCCGCGACGGAGTTGTACCGCCTGTCGCCTATGTTCATGGCGAGCTATTCGGTGTCGGCGGCGTGAAAACAGAAACCGATAATCCCAGGGGGACAAGAAGCATGTCAATAGAAAACAGATGCAAAGGGAAGGGAGAATGGAATTATTACGACGTCGTATGTGTGGATGGCACAATCAAGCTTTCGGTAAATGGGAAATTTGTGAACGGCATAAGCAAATCAACTCAGAAAAAGGGTTATATATGCCTGGAGTCGGAAGGAGCTGAGATACATTTCCGTAACCTGATAATCATGGAGTTGCCTTCCGGGGTAACATCCGGTGAACAAGCTGCACCGGTATTGTAAATGCAGTTTTAAGCCCGGATGTTAAAGAATGTGAAAGAATCTAATAAACAGATTTGTAATACTATCTTCACCTGATGAACTAATATAAATTTGTTAGAAATGAAGAAAACATTTGTGTTTTGTCAGTTTTTTATGATAGTTATATTTTTTACTATCTGTCCGGGTAATGCCGAGGCACAGAGATTAAAGCCCGGCCCCCAGGACCTCTCCTTCTTTTCTTCCGTTGATGAAACCGACCAGCCCTATGCTGTGTACATCCCGAAGAATTTTAACGAATCAAAGAAATACCCGCTTGTAGTATTTCTGCACGGCGCCTGGTCGAATCACCGCCTTGGTCTGCGACGCGTCTTTGGACAGGGGAATATCGCAGGGACGGATTTTACGACACCAAACCGTGTTGTCGTTGAAACCGACCTTGAGGCAACCCGATACTTTCCTGAGCTGAAGGATGTTAATTATATCGTGGCAGCGCCCTATTCACGCGGCACCGCCGGTTACCAGGGGATTCCCGAACAGGATGTATATGAGATGATCGATGATCTGAAGAGCCGCTTCTTAATTGATGAAGACAGGATTTACCTTACCGGACTATCGATGGGAGGAGGCGGAACAATCTGGCTTGGACTGACAAGACCCGATATGTGGGCGGCTATCGCACCTGTATGTCCTGCACCTCCTGAAGAATCTGCAGACCTTGCGGTTAATGCAACATGCCTTCCTGTACATCTTTTCATTGGCAATGCAGATTTCTTATATAAAACTGCGCTCGACTGGAAAGCAAAATTCGAAGCTGTGACACCCAGATTCAATTACGTTGAATATCCCGGGATCGGCCATAACAGCTGGGAATATGCCTATAAGGATGGATTTATCTTTGACTGGTTTTCTCAATTCACCAGGGATATGTTCCCGCAGCAGGTAAAATTCACCACCAAATGGTTCAAATACAATAAGGCATACTGGGTTAAGTTTGACAATTTCATCCCTGGCACCCTGGCAAAAATTGACGCAAAATTCACTGCAGCGAATACGATTGAGATCACAACCAGTAACCTGGATGCCTTTACTATGAACCTTGCAGGACACCCGATGTTTAACGCTGCTCAGAAAGCAAC
>JBFYPG010000141.1:0-19959 GCA_041303415.1 Bacteroidales bacterium | reverse complement strand
ATTTACCAACTACACTACAAATACAGTTTCAATACTGAAGAATACATGTACTGTCGGAACAATTGATGCAGGATCATTTGCTGCAAAGGTCGACTTCAGCACTGGAGTCGATCCCAGGTTTGTTGCACTTGGTCACATTGACACTGATGTCAAACCAGATCTTGTTGTTTCCAATTATGCAGATAATACTATTTCGGTATTAAGGAATAAAATTACTGCCGGAACAATCGATTTAATGTCTTTTGATACACGGGTCAATTTCACCACCGGAATGAATCCGTATGCTGTTGCCGTTGAAGATATAGATATCAACGGCTGGCCGGATGTGATTGTCAGTAATCTTTCTGACAATTCAATATCAATTTTCAGTAATGCAGGATTAGCAGGAGATATTGTACCCGGTTCTTTAAATGACAGGGTAAACTTTTCGACAGGAGCTCATCCGATATCTTTTTCAATTGGAGATCTGGATGGTGATGGTAAGCGCGATATAACTGTTGCAAACCAGTTTAGCAATTCAATTTCCCTTCTCAGGAATACAAGCGTTCCAGGGACTATTAATTCAGGTTCGTTAGCCGGGAAAGTTGATTTTACAACCTGGACGTATCCTTCCTGGATAGGGTTGTGTGATTTTAACAGGGATTCAAAACCGGATATAGCTGTTCTGAATGCAAACAGCAATGTTGTTTCATTCTTCCGGAATAAAATACCTGAGCCACCTACCCCGGTAATCAGTTCATTTACACCTGCATCAGGTCCGGTTGGTACAGCGGTTACAATTACAGGTACAAATTTCCGCGCCGAACCAACGGAAAATATTGTCTGGTTTGGTGCAGTTCAGGCAATGGTCACATCAGCTACTTCAGCGCAACTAATTGTTACAGTGCCAACAGGAGCAGCATATCAGCCAATTACCGTAACAGCTAATGGTGTGACAGGATATTCCAATAAACCTTTTAATGTTACATTCTTAAGTACCAGGATCATTGATGCAACAGCATTTGCTGCAAAAGTTGACTTCCCGACCGGAACAATGCCAGTGTATGTTGCCATCGGTGATATTGATGGAGACGATAAACCGGATTTAGCCATTGCTAATGCTTCCGGTGGCACTGTTTCTGTTTACAGGAGCACCAGTATTCCGGATTCCATTACAGCAGACTCCAGGGTTGACTTAATAACCGGAGGGAGTCCACGCAGTATCGCTATTGGAGATATTGATGGTGACGGTAAACCTGACCTGGCAGTTACAAATGATGGAAGCAATATCGTTTCTGTTTTCAGGAACATAAGCATCCCGGGCTCCTTAACACCTGGGTCATTTGCTGCCAAAGTTGACTTTACGACCGGGACCAAACCTATCGGTGTTGCCATTGGCGACATCGATGGTGACGGTAAACCTGATTTAGTTATTACAAATTATGACGATAATAATATCTCGGTATTTCGTAACACCGGTACCACAGGCTCCATTACAACAGGCTCATTTGCCGGAAAGGTTGACTTCACTACAGGAACAGCTCCTTTTGGTGTTGCAATAGGCGATATTGATGGAGACAGTAAACCGGATTTAACTGTTGCAAACTATACAAGCAGTACAGTTTCAATCTTCAGGAACACAAGTACTTCAGGTACTATTAATGCCAGCTCATTCGCTTCAAAGTTTGACTTAACACCTGGAGCAGGTACGGGTCCGGTTGGTGTTGCAATTAGTGATATTGATGGAGATGGCAAACCGGACTTAGCCGTTACAAACAATACCAACGCTTCCGTTTCTCTCTTCAGGAACACCAGCATTTCTGGCTATATCGGAGCTGGTTCATTCGCTACTAAAGTTGATTTTACCACAGGTTCGTATCCATACTATCTGTCCATTAGTGACATCGATGGTGATGGAAAACCAGATATAGCTGTTGCAAATTTTGGTGATAATTCTGTTTCAGTCTTAAAGAACACGAGCACCTATGGAACCATCGGGGCGGGCTCATTCGCTGCCAGGGTCGACTTCAATGCAGGAGCAGGTTCATACGGCATAGCTCCTGGTGACATTGATGGAGATGGCAAACCGGACCTGGTCGTTACTAATACTAATGACAATACCCTTTCGGTGCTAAGGAATACTATGTTCATACCGGTGCCCCCGGTTATCACTTCCTTTACTCCCTCTTCAGGACCAATTGGAACAACAGTGACCATTGCCGGAACAAACTTCAGCACAACAGCTGCTAATAATATAGTATGGTTCGGGGCTGTTCAGGCTGCTGTTACAGGAGCTACATCCGCTCAGCTTACTGTTACAGTTCCGGCAGGTGCTACCTATCAGCCAATTACAGTTACTGTTAACGGATTAACAGCTTATTCTGGTACTCCGTTCAATGTTACATTTACAAGTATTCAAAACATTGATGTAAGAACCTTCCCCGGAAAAGTTGATTTCAACACAGGAATGGGTCCGAAAGGTATCGCAATTAGTGACATTGATGGAGACGGCAAAGCTGATATAATTGTCGCAAATCAGACTGGAAACTCCATCTCAGTATTCAGGAATACAAGTACTACTGGCACAGTTTCGGAAAGTTCCTTCTCAGCCGGTGTCGACTTCACTACTTTATCAAGTCCGGATGGTGTTATGGCGTGCGATATTGATGGTGATGGCAAACAGGATCTAGTCGTTTCAAATTCTATGATGAATTCGGTTTCTCTATTCAGAAACATAAGTATTACGGGGCCTATAACAACAAATTCCTTTGATACCAGGTTCGACTTCACAACCAATACAGGTCCGATTTCATTTGCCCTTGCTATTAACGACATTGATGGTGATGGCAAACCGGATCTGGTTGTTACCAATGATGTTAATTCCATTTCAGTTTACAGGAATACATGCACTTTGGGTTCATTTTCAACAGGGTTATTCGCTCCCAAAGTTGACTTCAGCACCACATCAGGGCCAATGGGTATTGCAATCCATGATATTGATGGCGATGGAAAACCTGACCTGATTGCAACAAATTCTTCAGCCGGTACGATCTCGGTTTTTAGAAACACCAGCACATCAGGTTATATTGTCCCGGCATCATTTGCTCCTAAAATTGATTTCACTGCAGGGGCATATCCAACCAGTGTGGTAATTGGAGATATTGATGGCGACGGGAAATCTGATCTGGTTGTCACAAACTCCATGAGCAGTACGATCTCTATATTCAGAAATACAAGTACTTCCGGATCCGTCAATTCCGGATCCTTTGCAGCAAAAGTTGACTTCAATACCAATAATTACAATCCATCTTGTTCCATTGGTGATATAAATGGAGATGGTAAACCGGATATAATTATTGTAAACGGTACATATAATTCCGTCTCGGTCTTAAGGAACACTTCTGCACCGGGTTCAATTACAGAAAGCTCATTCGCTCCAAAAGTTGACTTTGCATCAGGTTCATCTCCACACGGAGTGGCTATTGGTGATATTGACGGAGACACCAGACCGGACCTGCTTATTACTAACAGCATGAGTAATTCAATTTCAGTCTTTCGAAATTCTATTCCGGAATCTATAATTCCACCTCCTGTTATTACATCTTTTACACCAGCCAGCGGTCCTGTTGGAACGACGGTCACAATAACCGGGACAAACTTCAGTCCGACACCTTCCGGTAATATTGTATGGTTTGGAGCTGTTCAGGCCACTGTTTCAGCAGCAACAGCTACACAGCTAACAGTAACAGTACCAACCGGGACTACCTATCAGCCACTTACAGTAACAGTGAATGGATTGACCGGGTATTCAGGCAAATCCTTTAATGTTACCTTTGCCGGTTCAGGGATTATTGATGCAACTTCGCTTGCCCCTAAAATTGATCTGTCAACTGGCCCTGAGCCCCAGGGTGCAGCCATAGGAGATATCGATGGTGACGGAAAACCTGATTTGGTCATTGCAAGCTGGATGGATACTAAAGTTTCTGTTTATAGAAACATTAGTTCCTCCGGGACACTTACAGCAGGATCATTCGCACCCAAAGTTGATTTTTTAGCCAGTCCTTCACCAGGCGGTATAGCGCTGGGAGATCTCGATGGGGATGGAAAGCTGGACCTGGCTGTAACAAATATTAGCGGCGTTTCTGTTTACAGGAATACAAGCACCACCGGTATAGTTGATGCAGGTTCGTTCTCTTCCAGGATTGATTTTGCTACCGGAGGTATGCCGCATGAAGTTAGTATTGGAGATGTTGACGGCGACGGGAAACCTGATATATTGGTGTCAAACTCAGGCAGTAATACAGTATCTGTCTTTCAGAATATTACAACATCCGGTACCTTTACTTCAGGATCATTTTCAGCAAGAGTTGATTTCATTTCAGGGATGGATCCTGTAGGAATTGCTCTCCGGGACCTTGATGGCGATGGAAAACAGGATATGACAGTGGCAAATTATAATGGTAATTCGGTTTCTGTCTTCAGGAATATAAGTACCCCGGGTTTTATTAGTACCGGTTCTTTTGAAACTAAAGTCGATTTTAATACAGGATCGCCCTGGGGAATAAATATTGGAGATATTGATGGCGACGATAAAATGGATCTGGTTATTACGAATACCTTTATGAGCACTATATCGATATTCAGAAATACAAGCTCATCAGGTACAATCGATTCAGGCTCATTTGCACCGAAGATTGATTTCACAACACTCAATAATCCACACCATGTTACAATAGCTGATATCGATGGGGATGGTAAACCTGATATTGCGTTAACAAATCATGGAAGTGCAATGGTTTCGACCTTCAGAAACACCAGCACTATGGGTTCCATTACATCCGGCTCATTATCAGCCAGAGCAGATTTCGCAGTTGGAAACAATCCCCGAAGTATAATAATCGGTGATATTGACGGGGACAATAAGTCCGACATAGTGGTAACAAATAGTATGAGCCATACTGTTTCCGTGCTTCAGAATAACATATCTGCGCCGGTTCCCCCGGTAATAACCTCATTCACTCCTGCCTCCGGTCAGGTTGGAACAACTGTGACCATTACAGGAACAAATTTCAGCACAACTGCAGCTAACAACGTTGTAAAATTTGGCACTCTTCAGGCTGTCGTTACTGCGGCCACTTCCACACAGTTAACAGTCATATTGCCGGCCGGTTCCACTGATAATCCGATTTCAGTTACTGTTAATGGTTTAACAGGATCTTCCGCGACATCCTTTGTTGTAACCGCACCTTCACCACCTCCGGTTATTACATCTCTGTCACAAACTTTCGGTTATATTGGCATGACATTGATAATTAACGGCACAAACTTCAGTACAACTCCGGCGAACAACATTGTGTGGTTTGGAGCTGTCAGGGCAAATGTTACTGCTGCCTCTGCTACACAACTGCAGGCTACAGTCCCGGCCGGTGCCACATACCAGCCTGTTACAGTAACTGTTAATGGATTAACAGCATACTCACAATCACCATTTATTGTAAGATTCCCAAGTTTGCAAATCTTTGATGGATCTACCCTTGCTCCAAAGGTTGAATTTCCTTGCACTTCAGGATATTCACATTTTGCAGTTATCTGTGATATAGATGTGGATGGGAAACCTGATCTTATTGCCTGCGGTAATGGGCAAATACTGTTATACAGAAACACTGGTAATCCTGGTTCAATTTCAACAGGCTCATTTGCCGCTGAAGTTAAATTAACAATCTCAGCAGGCGCATATGGGATAGCAGCTGGAGACATTGATGGCGACGGGAAACCTGATCTTGCCGTTACAAATCTAAATAACAATGCCGTTACTGTATTTAGGAATCAAAGTACTCCCGGATCTATTACCACTGAATCGTTTGGGACCGGAATTGACTTTCAGACCGGTAGCAGACCCAGAGGAATTGCAATCGGCGATATTGACGGGGATGGCAAACCCGATCTGTCCGTTTCAAATTATGGTGATGGTGTAAGTCAAAGCAGCTATACAGTCAGCGTCTTCAAAAATACCGGCATGCCTGGATCAATTTCATCAGGTTCATTTGCTCCGAAAGTTGATTTTCAATCGAGTCATGGTGGAGAGTATGTGGCATTTAATGATTTGGATATGGATGGTAAACCCGATTTGATCATCACAACTTTTACGATGAACATATCTATATTCAGGAATACGAGCACCACGGGAGCAATTACAACAGGATCATTTGCGCCCAAAGTTGATCTTAGTGGATCAAATGGCCTGACAAGTTCTGCTGTGGGAGACATTGATGGAGATGGCAAGCCTGATCTGGTGTTTGTAAACAAGGAGAACTCAAGTGTTTCTGTATTAAGGAATGTTGCTACACCTGGTTCAATTACAAGAAATTCATTTTCCTCCAGTGTTGAATTCCCTGCAGGAACAAATCCTTATGAGGTCGATCTGGGTGATATAGATGGAGACGGCAAACCGGATCTGGTTGTTGCAAATAATGAAAACACGATAATATCTCTTTTGAAGAATACAAGCAGCCCGGGTTCAATTAATTCAGGGTCTCTTAATCCAAAGATTGATTTCAATATAGGAAGCGGGCAAGGCACTCTTGCCATTGGTGATATCGATGGTGACACCAAACCGGATATTTTTGTAAGACACTGGTACTCGAATACTATTTCAATCCTCCGGAATAACATGCCAACACCTAATTTACCGGTTATTAATTCAATTGATCCAAATTCCGGACCGGTTGGCTCAACCATAACAATCAACGGTTCAAATTTCAGTCCGGTTGCCGAAAACAACACCATCATGTTCGGTACTGTTCAGGGTACTGTAACATCGGCAACAAACAACCAGTTAAATGTCACAGTACCGGTCGGCGCTGACGGTCAACCTGTTATTATTATGGTATATGGGTATTGGATCAATTCGGGTATCACTTTTTCTGTTGTCGCACCAAATGATATTGAACTGGAAAGCTCAATCCTGACTTTAAATGGCGACGGTATTAATGAACATTTCGTGGTGAAGAATTTCCAGGCATACGGGGCATCAAAAATTTATGTATATAATGCGAAGGGTGCGCTGGTTTACTGGAATACCGATTTCCAGGGAGAGTGGGATGTTACACTTCATAACCGGAGATTTGATACCGGAGGATATTTCTATGTGATCGAAACTTCAATGGGAACCTTCAGGGGATCGTTCAGTATTTTGAAATAGCAACAATAATATATATAGTATGTTTTTAAGGTTAAAAACAACACTGGTAATACTGATTGTCAGCACAGTCACTGTACTGTCGCAGCAGCTGCCATTTTCAAACCAGTACCTGGTGAACAAGCATGTCCTTTCACCGGCATTTGCAGGTATTACAGACAACTTCGAAGCCTTCGTTGCCTACCAGAGGAACACCATGCATTTCCCAGGCGGACCTGAATATAAAAGCATCTTTCTTTCGGGACCTGTATACGGTAATATGAGCCTTGGAGGCTCCTTTACCAAAAGCACCGTAACGATTTTCGATGGTTTCGCCGGAGAGTTCGACTATGCTTATCACCTCAGAGTGAGCGAAAAACACTTCATCCATTTTGGCCTCTCCCTTACATTCAATGAAAATCACATTTTTATAGATTACAACCAGTACCAGTCAATGCAGAATGATCCGTATATGCTGAAATCAAGGAAAAGCCTCAGCTACGGATTCGGACTGGTATATACTTATAAAACTTTCCAGCTTGGTGTTGCAATGCCCAGGCTTGGAGAATCAAGCCTGATTGGTGACTCGCCAGCCGATACATATACAATTGGCGGATTGATCAGGGCACACACTTCACTGATTATTGACCTCAGCCCCTCTTTTAATATCGAACCATCGATCATTGTTGAAAAGGTAAATGTGGAACCATTGTGGTATAACGTTTCAGCCCTTATGAGGATAAAGGAGATCACATACCTTGAGGCGCATTACAGGCAGGGAAATATTATGGGTTTCGGAGTTGGTATCAATGCCGCAAAGAAACTCCTGGTTGCATATTCCTATGATCTTTCAGGGACCGGGATCATGAAGTACTCTTCGGGTATCCATGAAATATCAATTGGATTTATGATAGGCAAAGGCGGCGATAAGCCATACCAGAGGTCGGCATTCAGGTCATTACCCAGACAGCCTTATTATGAATGGGTTGAATAACAGTATGATAAAGAGCGAAATCATGAATAAAATGATACGGGAATTATTAGTTGCATTAATGGTGTTCGTTACCTGCTTTTCTCTGGCAGCATCCGGAACAGCACCGGATGAAGAGACTCTTTCCCAGGTCAATAAAATGATGTCGGAAAGAAAATTCGCTGAAGCAATCCCTCTGCTGGAGCAGGTACTCGCAAAAGAACCTTTAAATGCTGATGCCAGCTTCAAGCTCGGGCTCTGTTATTATTTCTCACCCGATCAGAAAAACCTGGCTCTCGGACATTTCCGGAATGCAATGGGGAATATCAACGCAAAGTACGCATTCAATAATCCGAAGACCAGTAATGCACCTGTTGATATTTACTTTTTCCTGGGAGAGGCATTCCTGAACAATCATATGCCCGACAGCGCCCTGTTCTATTATATAAAATACCGTAACAGAGTGAAAGAGGAATCTCCCTTTGATCTCGATATGCGGATTAACTGGTGTGCTAATGCGATGAAGGAGATGAGCACTCCGCTTAATGTGAGCATTGAAAACCTTGGAAATAATATCAACACGAAATACTACGAAAAACATCCTGTTGTAACACTTGATAATTCAGTATTATTCTTCAGCTCAAACCGTCCGGCTGATAACGAAAAAGGGCAGAATGAGGATATATATTATTCGATAAAAACTGCAGGCGGAAACTGGACAAGGCCGGTTTATTTTCAGCATAACAGTGATAAAAATGAATACCCGGCATGCCTGTCGGTTGATGGTAGGATGCTCATCATGGCCAGGGAAGTGAAGGATAACTACGATCTCTTTTATTCGCTCTTTGAAAATGGCCAGTGGACCAAGCCGGTGCCATTCGGAAGCCCGGTAAATTCATCGTCAAACGAAACAGGGGCCAGCCTGTCGAAGGACGGCAACACTCTTTTCTTTGCCAGCGACAGAAGCGGCGGCTTCGGCAAGTTCGATATCTACCTGTCGCGGAAATCATCAGGCGGGAAATGGAACTCACCGATGAATATGGGTGAACAGATAAATACGGCTGATAATGAAGCATACCCGGCAATACACCCTGAAGGACAGGTGATCTATTTCAGCTCCGACGGCTATATTGAACAAAGCATGGGAGGGTTTGATATCTTCTACAGCACCCTTGATCAGAATAATAAATGGTCAAGATCCGTGCATATGAAATACCCGGTAAACACAACACGCGATGATGTGGATTACAAGATCGCATCCGGAGGGAAACGCTATTATACCTCGCTTACTGATTTCAACAGCTTTGATGTGGTTGAAATAGCCGGTCAGCAGGATAATATTGATAATGCTGATTTCGGTGCCGGGACCTCCAGTCTCTTTTCGGAGCTGAATGTAATGGAAGTTATGGAGGTTGAAAAGGAAGTGGAAAAAGAGGTCCAGGTGACCGATGTCGTTGAAGTGCAGACGGAGGTTGAAAAAGAGGTACAGGTGGTAGAAACAGTGGAAGTTGAAAAGGAGCCAGACCCTTCTAACTTCAGCCTTGAATCTGTTAACCTTGAAGCAATCGACAGTACGGCACGGGAATTGCTTATTCAGAAAGTAAAGGAATATTATAGTGAGAGGATCGGTATTGATAAATCGGTGATATTCAAGACTATATACTTCTCATTTAATAGCGCCGAACTGCTTATGCTATCGAAGAACGAACTGAGAGTGCTGGTGGAATACCTGAGGGAAAACCCGACTATAAAAGTTGAAGTTATCGGGCACACCGACATCACCGGTAACTGGGATGTGAACCTTAATGTTTCGCGCGAGAGGGCTGGTTCGGTGTACAGGTTCCTGCTTGAGAACAAAATTGCTCACAACAGGATAATCTATTACGGAAAAGGAAGCGCTGCTCCGATAGCGAGTAATATTACAATAGACGGAAGAGCAAAGAACAGGCGCGTGGAAATTTTACTTTTGAAATGATTAATTTTAAAACTTCAAACATCAAAGGGTAAGATCATGAAACGGATATTCATATTGGTTTGTACATTATTTTCAGCCGGGTTGCTGTACGGCCAGGTACTGATGCAGAACATTGATAACGCTCACACCGGAAAGATTATATCGCTTGATGCTGATGCAACGGGATCACTTGTTATTTCCGGGGGAGTCGACAACAGGTCGCATCTCTGGGATGCCAGCCTGAGCCAGAAAGTAAAGTCCTTTTCCGATACTGAGGGTTATCCGGCTGTCCTGTACAGTGATAACGGCCGCCGCTTCATCACTTCAAACCTGAGCGGGAAGGTGATCGTATGGGATGCTGATACAAAAAAGCCGCTTCTCCTTCTGAAAGGAAATACATCCGATATACTTTCCCTGGCATTGAATCCGGCTAACAATAATATCGCCGGAGGAGGAAAGGATGGCAGGATTATCGTCTGGGACCAGTCGGGTAAAATGCTGATAAATCTTATAGGTCATGAAAGTGAGATAAAAACAATCTCATATAATTCGCAGGGTACAAAACTTATTTCAGCCAGTGCAACTGAAGTAAAGATATGGGACGGAAGTAATTTTAACCCTATTGGAACATTGAGGCCTGACTCAAAATCCGTCAGAGCAATAAGTGTCAGCTGCAACCTGGATAAAGTTGCAATCGTTACCGGTGACAGAAATGTTGAAGTCTGGGATGCTGAGAAAAAGTCAAAAGAAATCAGTCTACCCCAGACGAGCCGCGATATAGTGTCGGTTGAGTTTAGTCCCGATGATCAGTACCTTGCAGTGGGAGGCCGCGACGGCAGCCTGAGCATTGTTAATCTTTTAACAAAAGAGATCACAAAAGAGATAACTGATGCTCACGAGGCAAGCCTTGCGGAAATGAAATTCACAGCTGACGGTTCTAAGCTGATCACCGGCGGCGATGATGGCAGGATAAAAGTATGGAACCTCGGAAGCCTTGGCGTTCAGGCATCACTGGCATATCAGAGATCTCAGAATCTGTATGCACAGAATCAACCTCAGACGCAGGAAGAGAAGCAATACAGGGGCGACATGCTTAAAGGCCTGGGAGTGGCATACTCTTCATCCGACCTGCAGTTCGGAAATTATTATGCCCTCATTATAGGGATTGACAATTACACCGGTCAGTGGGCTTCTTTAAAAAATGCAGTAAGCGATGCCAAAGCCATTAATCTGATATTAAGGGGCAAATATAAATTTGATTATATCAAGGAACTTTATAATGAACAGGCTACGCGGCAGAACATAATCAGGGAGCTTGAATGGCTTGTTGAGAATGTAAAACCCACAGATAACCTCCTTATATATTATTCCGGCCACGGTGAATTCAACCAGGCCCTGAATAAAGGATACTGGGTTCCGGTTGATGCCAAAGCAGCTTCCACATCATATTATATTTCAAATTCTGATATCCAGACTTTCCTCGGAGGCATAAAATCGAAACATACGCTTCTGATCTCCGACGCGTGTTTCAGCGGCGATATCTTCAGGGGAAATACTGTTTCTGTCCCGTTTGAAGAATCAGAAAAATACTATGCAAGGGTCAACAGCATAAGTTCACGGAAAGCGCTAACCTCAGGCGGAGTGGAACCTGTGCTGGATGGCGGCAGGGAAGGCCATTCGGTGTTCGCATACTATCTTCTGAAGGCGCTTGACAGCAATGCAAAACAATACTACGATGCAAGCCAGCTCTTCGACAATATCAAGATACCTGTGATAAACAACTCCGAGCAGGCGCCACAGTTCAATGCCATAAAGAATGCCGGGGACGAAGGCGGTCAGTTCATCTTCCTGAAAAAATAATGTGAATGGTCAGGCAAATTTCAATCAGACGAGGCTTCCTGCATAAAGTTTGTCTGGCTCTTTTTGTCCTATTTCAAACCCTGAGCATTTCCGCTCAGCAATATCATTTTGAAAACTTCACACTTGAAAACGGACTCCCCCAGGCCAATATCTATTGTATCTTCCAGGATTCAAGGGGGTATCTCTGGCTTGGCACAGAGGGCAGCGGTGCATGCCGCTTCGATGGCAAAAGCTTCAGGGTATTCAACAGGGAAAAAGGCATGGCAGGCGATGTTGTCAGAAGCATCTTTGAGGATGATCTCGGGCAGCTATGGTTCGGGACCGACTCAGGAGTATCTGTGTATGACGGCCGCAAATTCCTTACTATCAATGAACAAAACGGATTGTCGAGCAATACTGTCGTGTGTCTTTACAGGGATAAAGCCGATACTGTCTGGGTAGGGACTGCAGGCGATAAAGGAGGACTTAACAAAATAGAGTACCTGCGCGGCGATTCAGTGAAAGTGAGGAATTTCACAGTTTCCGACGGATTATCCGGCAACAATATTTTTGCAATCTGCGAGGATAACTACAACCGCCTCTGGATAGGCACTTTCGGCGGCGGTATTACAATCAGATCAAAAAACGGCAGTTCAATCCCTGTTTTTCTGACCTCTCTTCATAATTTCCCTTCCGATCATATTGTTTCAATAACCAGGGATATAGAAGGAAATCTATGGACAGGGACATACGATAAAGGCATAATAAAAATCTCAGTCACGGGGGATCTCTCCCAGAGCAAAATAGAAACGACCAGTGAAAAATATTCTATCCCCGGCAATACTGTCTGGTCGATATTGTCTGCCGGAAGGGAGATGTGGTTCGGTACAAACGAAAATGGAATCCAGAGACTTTCCGGCGAAAAGTTAAGTTCGCTGACAACTTCCAGCGGCCTTCTCAGGAACCAGGTCATATCGCTTTTCAGCGACCGCGAAGAAAACATCTGGATATCATGCGGCGACGGCGGAATAAGCAGATATCTGGGCAACAGGTTTTGGTCAATAACAAAAAAGGATGGCCTGGCTGATGAAAATGTCTATTCAATTGTTGCCGGGAGAGATGGCGAAACATGGGCTGGTACATATTCGGGACTTATAAGGATAACCCGGAAAGATGATCGCCTTGAATTTAAAAACTATACTGTTGAAAATGGTTTGCCTGACAATATAATCAATTCGCTTGCCATCGACAGCAGGAACAATTTGTGGATAGCCACTCCGCGAGGCATTGCAATCTTTAACGGGAAGAGGTTTGAAATATTCAGCGAGGAAAGAGACGGCCTGGCTAACAATTATGTGAACAGCATTTTTGTGGATAAGGACGATGTTGTATGGTGCGGGACAAAAATGGGAGTGAGCATATATGACGGCATTGGGTTTAAGAATACCAAAGAAGGGTATCTCCCGAACAGCGAAGTACAGACACTAATCCAGGATAAGGCGGGCAATGTATGGTGCGGAACCCTCGGGGGGCTGGCAAAATTCTCAGGTGAGATGCTGACCACATATGATGAAGCCGAAGGCCTCAACCATAAAAAGATACATACCCTGGCTGAGGACAGAAACGGCAACATCTGGATCGGGACCTTTGGCGGAGGGATCTACCGGCTCTCCGCTAAAACAGGCAATGGCCCTCCTGTAGTCAGGGTAGCATCGGATAGTCTGCTGAATTCGTTAAATGTTTATTCACTTGTTTTCATTAACGATACTACTCTTCTGGCAGGAACAGATAAAGGCATGAACAGGCTTATACTCGGAAATGATTTGAATATAAAAAGAGTTGTCAGGTACAGCCTTAAGGATGGTTTCAGCGGAATAAAGAATAACCTTAATGCAGTAACAACTATTGGTGATGAGGTCTGGTTCGGTACTGTTAACGGTATCACAGCTTATTGTCCGGAATATGATGTGATAAATGATTTCAGGCCCGTGGTCCATATTACTGATGTACGGCTCTTTTTCAATGAGGTAGACTGGGAAAAGGAGAAGCATGAGATAATACCATGGACAGGCCTTCCTGCAAACCTGAAGCTTTCATACAGCAACAACCACCTTACGTTTCATTTTACCGGATTGCTCTTCAGCGACAGGGAGGAGATAACCTATCAGTATATTCTTGAAGGACTTGATAACCGATGGTCGCCGCCGAGGAAGGAGACTGAAGCAGTATACCCCGGACTCTCCCCGGGCGAATATACTTTCAGGGTTATTGCTCTCGACAGGTTCGGAAATAAATGCGATGAAGCAGCTTCATTTTCATTTGAGATAACTCCGCCTTTCTGGCAAACCACCTGGTTCTATATTCTGTGTGCAGTCATTTTAATATCAGGAGTTTTCGCTTTCATGAAATACCGCGAGAGGAAGCTGCGCAACGAACGGGATATGCTCGAGCGTATTGTGAAGGAAAGAACTGCAGAGGTTGTTCAGCAAAGAGATCAGATAGAGATTCAGCGTGATGAGATACAAAAGCAGCATAATATTGTTACTGAACAGAAGAAAGATATCATGGACAGCATCAGGTATGCAAAACGTATTCAGACTGCTGCTATACCATCACCTGAAACTGTCTTCAATGAACTGAAAGATCTCTTTATTCTTTACATGCCGCGCGATGTTGTAAGCGGCGATTTCTACTGGATGGGGATCGAGAATGAAAAGTTGATTATGATCGCTGCAGACTGCACGGGGCATGGAGTCCCCGGGGCTTTTACCAGTATGCTTGGCATAAGCATGCTGAACGATATTATAGGTCAGGGATCAACTACTTCACCGGATGTTATTCTGAACGAACTCAGGGATAATATAGTCCGTTCACTGAAACAGTCACCCGACAGTGAATCGAAAGACGGGATGGACATTGCAATCCTGACAATAGATAAAAAAGCTAATACTCTTGATTTTTCCGGGGCTATGAATCCGCTGTTCATTATCCGCAATGCCGGCAATGAAAAAATAAATGATCCATTTGTTGAGGAAGGTGCATTCAGACTCTATGAAATTAAAGGAGATAAAATGCCGGCGGCGATCCATGAGAAGATGGACCCTTTTTCAAAAACAACCATAACGATCTGTCCTGGTGATAGATACTATATGTGTTCTGACGGTTATGAAGATCAGTTTGGAGGTCCGAAACAACATAAGTACATGAGGAAGAACTTCAAGAAACTGCTTCTTCAGATACATCACCTGCCGATGGACAGGCAGAAGGAGCTGCTTGAAAAGACATTTGAAGAATGGAAGGGAGAGCTTCCGCAGGTGGATGATATTCTCGTAATCGGATTTTCAGTGTAAATGATCAGTCATTACCGGGGGCTGAAACGACGACACCCCATCTGCTGAACATATATTCCAGTATCCTTACATCATAGAACTCTGAGAGTTCCTGAGGTGACCTGGCTCTCCCGGTCTGGTCTCTGTATAATTTTATCGCGGCAGATCTGATCTCGGGAGTCTGGATATCCAGGGCATCGATGCTGTTCAGGGCAAAAGTCCTGTCAGTCATATCATAATATGCCGTATCCTGCAGAATCATCAGATATGATTTGTTAGCGGCATCTTTTGCTCCCAGCTGGTAAAGAGCTTCAGCTGCCAGTGTGGCAACCGCTCCCGATCGGTCATTTGATGCTATAATCAGTTCGTTGATGGCGGGGAGAGCACCCTCTTTCAGGATAAGCAATCCGGTTGCTCCCCAGTAGCGGACAGCGCTGTTATCACTGTTAAGATACCTGACAAACTTTTTAAGGTTTCCGGCATTTCCTGAAAGAGCTGTTCCTGATGCCTTCATCAGATCGCTGAACGGACAATCTGGTGAGCGCATGTAATCATACATTGATCCGTCTCCCATGAACTGATCATATTCTGTTTCGGGTATCAGTCCGACATCCCGGATCTGATTCATCCAGTCATTTTCAGCTTTTCTCATTCTCAGCAGCACTTTACGGTATGACGGATCACCGGCAAGATTATTAATTTCCCAGGGATCGTTTTCAGTATCATATAGCTCTTCAGCAGTTTTGGGAAGAAAGTATCTGCCCTGGACCTCATTGGTTTTTCCCTCCCTGAATGCCTTTTCCCATGATTGTGCAGAGGGAGCAAGGAAGAGGTAATTGTTATGCTGCAGTGAAATGCGGAACGGCATGTAATTTCTGATATACCGGTATTTTTTATCCTTTACCGATCTCATAAGATCATACCTCTCATCCATCCGCTGGCGCGACATGTAAACATATTGAGGATCTGTCGTTTTCTGGCTGCCGAGGAATGCCTCGCCCTGCATATAACCCGGAACCTGTATTCCAGATATGCTGAGCAGGGTAGGGGCAAGATCGGCAAAATCAATCAGACGGTCGACTTTATCTCCCGGATATTCAGCGGGATAGAGCTCTTTGTATTTTTCAGGTATCCTGACGACGAATGGTATCCTGGTGCCGGTATCGTACATATATCGTTTGCTTCTTGCAAGAATTCCTCCGTTGTCGCCATAGTACATCACGATCGTGTTTTCTGCCAGTCCGCTCTCTTCAAGCTCCTTCAGCAGTTCCCCCACCCGTGCATCCATCTCCTCTATCTTGTCATAGTATTGCGCCCAGTCATGCCTCATTTCAGGAGTGTCGGGGTGGTAGGGCGGCAATGTGACCTTTGCAGGATCATGCCTGAGATTCTCTGCGGGTATTGATTTATGTATACTGCTTTCGTGGCTTATCGTGATATTGAAAACAGCGAAGAAGGGTTTTCCCGCAGGACGGTTTTTGTAGTGTGCTTTTGTGCTGCTCTCATCCCATATCTCTGCAGGGATCAGGCTTACGGAGTTGTAATCGGTCTTTGAATTATTGGTGCAGTAATAACCTGCCTGCCGTAGGTATTCAGGGTATGTATGGACATTTTTTGAGATCCTGTAATAGCTTCTCATGTTCTCATTGCCGTTCGATGGAGCGTATACGCCTGTCAGGATGCAGTTTCTTGCCGGGGCAGAGACAGCGCTGGGGCAATAGGCTTGAGTATACATGAATCCCTGTGCCGCAAGTCTGTCGATATTCGGGGTGGTGGCAAATGAGTTGCCGTAGCACCCGGTAAAATATGCGCTGTTATCCTCGCTTGTTATCCAGAGAATGTTTGGCAGCTCTTTATTTTCCTGCGGCGCGGCTGCTTGAACAGCCAGGCTGCCAATAACCGTCAGTCCGACCAAAGGATAGATTTCAGCTTTATTGATTTTCATTGCAGCAATATTTTCTGTCTTAATATATGATTATAGTAAATACGACAAATGCAACCGTAAGAATAGTTATTTGTTGATTAAGGCATTAAGAATTGGCCCGACCCAGGTTTCCTTACTGATATTATAAACAATAAAGTCGCTGTCGAACTGCCAGTAGGCCCAGCAGAAGCCAAATCTTTCTGCGGTTCGTGCCACGAAAGCCGTATACCGGGCCCTGGAATCCATATCTCCCTTGTCATAGGCGCCAAATTCTCCCAGGAATATTGGCCTGTTATTTTTCAATGACCAGTCAGCAGCTATTTTAAGCTTTGATTCCACCTCAGCTTTTTCTTCCGTGGTCCCCGTCCACTTTATGCCGCTAAGGTCTTTATACTGGCCTGACCAGGCTGCTCCCTGGTGAGTGAATCTCATCGGATGGTAAAAGTGCACGGTTACAATTATATTCCTGTCATTTTCCGGAAGCTTGAGTGTATTCAGGCTCTCAATGCCGTTCCAGTTGCCCGGACCAATTATGAGTGTCCGGTCAGGATTGGATTCCCTTATGATGTTAACCGCTTCTGCAAGGAATGAGTTCCACATTTCCACGGTAAGCTTCTGGTTGGGTTCGTTCAGTATTTCAAACAACACATCAGCGGATTTGTCCTTGTATCTTAGGGCAACCTGTTTCCAGAAAGAAAGGAACATCTCTTTCCTGGCTTCCGGGTTATCAGCCATAGCAGTAAATTCATGGAGGTCAAGGATGATAGAAAGATCCGCCTCAAGTCCTGTCTGTATTGCCCAGTCGAGAGCCTCCAGCCAACTGTCATTGATTTTGTTCTGGCTGTCCATG
The DNA here is from genome assembly GCA_041303415.1 of Bacteroidales bacterium. Taxonomy (GTDB): domain Bacteria; phylum Bacteroidota; class Bacteroidia; order Bacteroidales; family VadinHA17; genus LD21. The sequence continues at coordinate 1,937 of JBFYPG010000141.1, read as the reverse complement.
TGTGAGAAGGGATGGAGGTTTATCCGGACTGCAGAAAAACCAGCTTCTCTGATCATTCTGAAGTACGGCTCCTTAAACCGGCCTTTTGTATGATCCTGCCAGAAAGCTCTGTCATAGCCAAGGATGTTGACTCCTCTGCCCAGTTTAAGACATTGATCCCTGGCTGAAACAGGCTGTGCCAGTGATATGTTGTTATTGGAGAAACCGACAATAAGCAGGATGACTAAGAAAATATATCTTTTCATCAGTATATAATTTATTTTTAATGGTCTGATGGAACCACACATGATTGAGAATGAATTACATTCATCTGTGTTTGTGTTCAATCATGTGGGTTTCATAGCATGACATTTTGAAGTTATCTGTATAGACAAATTTAGTTATTTCTATACAATAGTGATGCGTTAACCTTTAAAAATTATTTGTAATTTACTGATATATATTTAATTATAAGAGTCCTTTGATTTTTTGATTTGAATTGATGTGTTAACCCCGAAGGGGTTTAATTTGAATAACCGTGGGTGCAACCCACGGTAAAGACAAGAAAACCCTTTGGCAACCCCGGAAGGGGTTGAATAATGAACTCAATATACCAGTCTAATATTCAGCCCATTCAGGGCTGTGACATTCAGTTTATATTGAAATCAAACACATCATTAGTAATTTCTAAACATGAAATGGATATGTCAGAATTTGGTTATTCAATACAAGAGTCTGAACTATTATACATCAGGGCTTTTAACTTGCAGACAAGGAGTTCTGAATATCCAGCCTAAATATCTTAAAGAACTAATTTGTTGTATTATATGGATATCATCTGCTCATCTTAGTCTTACCTGGATAATAACAGGATTGTGGTCTGAATTGGCAAAACCCAGATGATGGCATTTTACGGAAACAGATTCTATATTCGGAGAGATGAGGAAGATATCACAAATACTGGTTGGTGTTGTCTCAGGGTCATATGCCGCAAGGAGGGTTCTGAAAGAAGGTGTCGCCGGATCATAGACCCATTTCCAGTCACCAGGCATATAATCTGATTCAACTCCCACCAGGTTAAAATTACCTATCTGACCGGTAAATGCCTTGTTCCCGGAAAAAGCAGGCTCAAATTCCGGAGGATACTGGTTCCAGTCACCTCCTGTTATTACATAATTGCCTGAATTATATTCATTCAATACAAATTCCTTAAGTCTTGCCATCTGAGCCTTTCTGATATCTCCGGTTTCATCGAAAGCTTCGTTATGGGTATTAATCAATACCAGCTCTTTACCATTCTCAATCTTATACCTGTTTACAATAAAACATCTGTCGAGATAAAAGAGCTGAGTCGGGAATCCGAAATCTCCCGGGAGGGAATATCTAATTGATGATACTGGTACGAATTTAGAATAAGTGGCTATACCGGATTCAACCTTTCCCATAGGTTTTGCAGGTGGGGTTGGAACGAAGAAGACATCATAGTTCTTTGCAAAAAATGATTCATGGTTGGTAAGAGTTGATGCTATTTTCTCATATTGATCGATCCGGTAGCTTCTTTTGCTTTCACGGTCAACTTCCTGCAGAAGAATAAAGTCGATCGTGTCGTTTTGCAATAAGAAATCGCTTATTCCGGAAATATTTTCCAGGCAGTTCTTTTCCGGTGTAATCACTTTTGTTCCGCCATCATAGAAAAAGTCCATATCCTTGTCGAGCCCTGCATATCCAATGTTCCATATCATAAGGTTGAAACTTGCCGAGTTATTGATTATTGAAGGATTGTCAGGCTGAGCAATCAGTTCTTTCTCAGCAGGTTTATAGTCTGATGCAATGGCATAAACGATGAGTCCTGCAAAAGCAATAATCAATATAGCAATAATAATCATCAAGATTTTAAGAATTCTTTTCAGTGTTTTCATAAGCCACCTTTTTAGTATAATCAAAGGTAGGTCTTTATT
>JBFYPG010000140.1:0-11845 GCA_041303415.1 Bacteroidales bacterium | reverse complement strand
GTCACACAAGACAACCTGTCATCCCGAATTCCGACAAATCGAAGCTTGCGGAGGTTTGGAGGAATGAGGGATCTCCTTCTCACAGCAGGAACTTAATAAAAAAGATGTGTATAAAGATTAGCTCCCCCCCTGGGGGGAGGTCGGGTAGGGGGTTTATGTTTTATCAGGGAGGCTGGGTAGGGGGTTTTTGTTTCATTGGGAGGTCGGGCAGGGCGATTGAAGAAATCATTGTTTCTGGTAAACCCTTACCCAGTCGACTTCAAAAGTAATCGGGAATTGTGATTTGGAAGGATCCCCGCCGTTGGCGCCGATAGCCAGGTTCAGAAGGAGGTAGTGGGGCTGAAGAAAAGGATTTGAGCCGTCAGGGTTAACGGTTTCTGCCAGACGAATATCATTAATAAGCAGGTTATCAAGATATATCCGCATAGAGAGACTATCCCAGTCCAGTCTCCAGACATGGTACTTTTTAACCCAGTCGCGATCCTTTGAAGTGAAGTCAGATAAAGGTTTTTTGAGGTCGTCCCACTTTGCGACATTCTGTTTTTCGGTTCCCCATGCAAAGTTGGCGAGTATCGTCGGCGTACCTTTGATCCTGTAGAACTCCATTATATCGATCTCACCGTTTGAGGGCCACCTGCCTTTAAGACCGAGGGTCCATATTGCAGGCCATGCGCCTCCGGCTGTATCTATCCGGGCACGGATCTCAAACCGTCCGAACTTCCATTCATGAAGGCCTCTTGTCTGGATACTTGAGGATGTGTATTCGGTGTACTGGCGCGATTTTCTCCAGTCGCTGCTGCCGGCAGTATAGTATGGGTTTATAATTCTCTGTTTCCTTCCTTCAATTATCAGTAATCCGCCTGTGATCCGCGCATTGTCGGGCTGGTACCACTGGAGCTCCTGGTTCCTGACATATCCGATCTCGTATCTCCAGGATGAAGGATGCGGCTTCACTTCAGCGTTGAACTCTTCATTCCATACCAGAGTCATCCCGGCAACTTCCGGGGGTGAGCTGAAATCAGGCCTTAAGGGATCTGGCTTCTGAGCAGAAAGGCTCGCCGGAAAGACAATTATGATTATAAAGATTATGAAATTGTTTTTTACCATATATTTCTTTTCAATCCTTAGCCTCTTAGCGGCAATTATTCTGCCACAAAGGCGCTAAGGCGCAAAGATACAACAAGATATAAATATTTTGTGATAATTAAGGCATGAATTGAATACCGATAGCTATCGGGACCGAGTTAGCGGAACCCGCCCCCTCCTTACGCAGTAGGGAGGGGGTTGGGGGGTGGGTACGTGAGCCACAAAGGCGCTAAGGCGCAAAGAAACAGCAAGATAGAAATTAATTTCGATATTTTCTTTTCAACCCTGCTTTATATGTCTCAATTGCTCTCAGGCGGGCGAAATCGTGATCAACTATCTTTTTTGGATATGAGGGCTTGTTGAATTCAGGAATCCATTTTCTGATATACTCCATATGGGGATCGAATTTCTTCTGCTGGGTTTCGGGATTGAATATCCTGAAATAAGGTGCTGCATCACACCCCGTTCCTGCCGCCCATTGCCAGTTGCCGTTATTTGAGGAGAGCTCGTAATCAAGCAGTTTCTGCGCAAAATAGGCCTCACCCCGCCTCCAGTCGACCAATAGATGCTTGCAAAGGAAACCTGCCGTTATCATCCGTACCCTGTTATGCATAAAACCTGTCTCATTAAGCTGCCTCATGCCCGCATCAACCATCGGATAACCGGTTTCTCCGGAACACCATCTTTCAAACTCCTTTTCATCATTTCTCCAGTTGATGAAATCATAAGCCGGCCGGAAATTATCTGTTACAACATGCGGAAAGTGGAATAGGATCTGCATGAAAAACTCCCTCCAGACAAGCTCATTAAGAAACACGGGATTCTCTTCCGATGCTATTCTGGCGATATGCCTGATGCTGACGGTTCCAAAGCGGAGGTGAGGAGAAAGATAGCTTGTCCTGTCAGCCGAAGGGAGATTGCGGTATTTTTCATATTCCTTTATCACCGTAAAGTCATAAGGCCTGACCTTTATTCTGCTTTTTCTGAACCCTATATCCTGAAGTGATGGTAACTCCTTCATGCCGGGAAGAAAACTCCCGGGACATTTCTTTTCAATGATACCTGTCCCGGCTTCCTGATTGTATTTCTGGAGCCATCTTTTATTATACGGCGTGAAGACGGTATAAGGTGTACCGTCGGTTTTCATCACTTCATTGCCCTCAAAAATAACCTGGTCCTTGAATCTTATAAGCTTAATCCCTTTTTCATTCAGCAGATCTTCAACCGATCTGTCGCGGCGGATTGAATAGGGCTCATAGTCCTGGTTTAAATAGACACAATTAATATCAAATGATACTATCAGCTTTTTCCATACTTCAACCGGGTCGCCTGAATGAACGCAAAGAGAGCTGCCCGATCTCTTCAGTTCTATGTCAATACCCGCAAGAGTGTAATGTATGAAGCTTACGCGCGCATCATCCGGCGGGAGTTCCTCAAGGATATTTGTATCAAAAATGAAGAGCGGAAGCACCGGCACTCCTGCACTTAAAGCATTGTCCAGTGCCGTGTTGTCCTCCAGTCTGAGGTCTCTCCTGAACCAGAAAACATTGATCTTCATTTAAGTGTTATTCCCTGTATTTCAGAATTCTTTCAGCAGTCAGCCGTGAGCTTATGATAACCATCGGCAGGCCGGTCCCCGGTATTGTGGAGGCGCCTGTGTAAAATACATTCTTGAATACCTCATCGTAGTTTTTCGGACGAAAACCTCCTATCTGCGTCATCTTATGGGAGAGACCCAGTCCGCTGCCCCTGTGGAGGTTGAACTGGTCGCGCCACTCTTCGGGTGTATAAACCGTCCGTGACACTATATGAGGCCTGATATTGATGCCGCTCCTTTTTGAAAAATCATCAATGATCCTGTCAACGATCTGGTCCCTGTCGTGCCAGCTTGTCTTATACCGCAGGTCGGGAACCGGGCAGACGAAGAAAAGACTCTCAGAGTCAGGAGGGGCACATTCAGGATTGGACCTGGAAAGGACATTTACATAATAATAGGGAGTTTCATCAATGTTGGCGCTGGTGTACACTTTTCCGGCATATTCACGGTAATCGGTGCCGAGGTAATAATTATGGTGCTGGATCCCGGGCAGTTTGCAGTTTACCCCGAGATAGATCGTCAGCGACCCCATGGTCCACTCCATCCTGTCAAGCTTCTCGTCCGAAAAGGCCTTCCTGTTGAAGATCTTCCCCCTGAAGACCGCAGCATCGGCATTGATAACTATTATGTCAGCGCCCCACTTCTTACCGCTTTTATCCACAAGATATTCAAGCTTGTTACCTTCAGCGATAAAGCCGGTGATCTCAGTATTGTAAGTGATCTTCACATTTTCCTTTTTCAGCTCATCAACGATTCCTTCCACAATCCTGTACATTCCTCCTTCGACATTGTAATAACCGTCGTGCATGAATTCGGTATAGGAGAGAAGAGTGTAGGTTGCAGGAGTGTCAAAAGGTGTTCTTCCCAGGAAGAATGCCACCAGCGATAAGATCTCCCTTGCCTCCTTTGAGCTGAAGTAGCGTGAAACCTGGCTCCAGAAGCTTCTGAAGAGAGTCCCGATATGAGCAGGGCCCACCCTGGGAAGCGTAAGGAAGTAGTGCAGCAGCGAATCATAGTTGCTCTTGATCACCACATTCGTATCGTGATACAGCCTTCCGCATTTCTTGAGGTATTTTCTGACGGCCTCCTCAAAGCCGGGTTCAACGTCGCTGAACTCTGAGGCAAGCTTTTTCAGATCTTTGTAAAGGTGATAAACCCCGGGACTGTTCTTAAAGCTTACCGTGTAAAGTGGATCAAGTTCATAATACCTGAACGGAAGATCTATCCCGCACTCTTTTGCAAGGTCGGTGAATTCGTATGACATGCTGAAGAAGCTGGGCCCTGTATCGAAGGTAAAACCATCTTTTTTAAGCTGGTTAAGCCTGCCTCCTGCCTGTCCGTTCTTTTCAATTATCTCAACTTTGTAGCCTTTTTTCGCAAGCCGTAAAGCCAGAGTCAGCCCTCCCAGCCCTGCTCCAACAATAAGTACACTCTTTCCCATGCTATATGTTTTTCATCTTTTTAATCAATGAGGGGTATAAATCATTTTTTACGTAAAGGAAATCCGGTTCGATTTTAAGAATATTATCATATTCGGTTTTTGCAGCGTTCATTTCATTCATCGCGGTATACGACTGAGCTATCAGTACACGAAGGCTCAGGTAGTTCCAGTTTTCAATAAGGCTGGTCTGATCAGCCTCCATAAGCTTCTTTGCCTTAAGGAAATAATCAATCCCCTCCTTTTTTGATCCTCCGAATGCGGCAGGCATATAGAACTGGATATTGCCGTACTGAATAACTGCAAAATAATTAGTATTGTCAAGCTCAAGAGCCCTGCGCCCGTATTCCAGGCTCTTCAGTCCGTTTACGGGAGCCGACATTTTGTTCAACCCCAGCCTGAAACCATAAAATGCACATCTGTAGGCATTTATTGTTGCCGGATCATAGTTGTTATTTTCCAGCATATCAATATTCTTTTCAGCCAGACTGAGATACTTCCTTGCCTCTTCCTTTTTCTCCAGGCCGATGCAGTAGCCGATATATCCATATTGATAATTAACCAGTTCGGCGAGCATATCGGCGCTTTTATTATCGAGGGAATTCATTCTGTCTATCACATTTTTCCAGATATCCATCCGGTTTCTTATGTAAGCATTATACACCTCCGACCTCCATGAAGCATTCAGCGGATATGCTGTAAGCAACATTAACAGGAAAACTATGATATGCTTCTTCCTTTCCATTCGTATTCTCCGAAAAACCTGTTGATAAAAGCTTTATAAATGAAGAGTCCCATTGAGAACTGCAAAGGTATTATTAAAAGGAGATTAAAAAAGATGTTCTGGCGGCTGGCGGCAGCAATAAATATCCTGGTCAGGATATATGCTGCAATATAAGCCAGGAAGAATCTGAAGGGAAGGAACAGGATTACCGGCAGGAAACCGAAAGTGGTTATTAGCCAGAAGAGGATGGCAAGTATGAATGAATTGCCGAAAAATTCAACCACATTTTTCGAAAATCCTTCAGCAGCATCCCTGAAACCTGTGTACATCCTGCAGCTTATGTCGGATGCTCCCACCATGCATGCTATTTTTGACCCTATCTTTTTGTAGTACCTTGCAGTCAGTATATCTTCAACTTTCTTATCTTTCATAAACAGGTGAGGTTCAACAGCATGATAAGCTTCTGCCCTGAAGAGCATGAACTGTCCGTTTGCTGCAGCAAGAGATCGAAAGTTTGATTTCCGCACAAGTATCAGCGGCAGCAGGGAAAGAAGAATGTAATTCATCACGGGAACAGTTATTCTTTCACCGAATGACTCTATCACCTGTTTCGGGAATATTGAGATCAGATCCAGCTTATGACGTTTTGAAAATGATATTGCCTTGCTGATGATATTGCCTTTTATCCTTACGTCTGCATCCAGAAAGAGCAGGTATTCGCCCTTTGCATGCTTTGCCAGCGTGTGGCATGCATGGTTTTTCCCCAGCCATCCTTCGGGAAGGCCATCTGATCTTATAAGCCTGATCCTGTTATCCCGGAGCATTAATCCACTTACTGTTACGGCAGTATTATCTTCAGACTGATCATCAAAAACAATTATTTCGATTTTTGAATAATTCTGGCTTAAAAGATCATTAAGGATGTTGCTGATATTTTCCTCTTCGTTGCGTGCAGGTATCATCACCGTGACAAGCCCGCTTAGATTACACCGGGACTCCGGAGGCCAGGGGCGGGTGACCAGGTTCAAAAGTGCCACAAAAAACTGGATAGCCGTGAAGACAAGTATTATGTAAGCAACTATTATCACAGGATTCCGGCCAGTTTAATGTTTTCAGAAATGCACTCCCTGTAAAATCTGTTATATGCAGCCGCAAGCGCTGCCGTACTGAAATCGCTTCCCTGGTATTCCATGATATAAATATAGAGCCCCGGCTTCACTTCGGAAAGGTATTCAATAAGGTTAACCATGAACATTATCTGAACCTTACGGCTTGTTTTCTTCAGTATATGTTCAATGCCTCTCTCGAACTTGATTTCTGTATCGTACAGTGAACTGAAATCGCCCTGGGGAAACATCAGCACCATGTTATTATCGTCCTCCAGCAGGCCGGAAGTATAATTAAGTGTATCGATTACACTTCTTGATTTTTTCTTTATCGAATAGCCTCCGCTCTTATTGAGGAACATTCTTTCCTGCAGCTGCTCCTCAAGCATCATGAAATAGAATTTACGGCGGAAAAGCTTCAGGTTCAGGTACATTGCCCAGAATCCGTCCCACCAGCTGAAATGGTTGGCGACGACCAGCAGGGGCTCTTTTTTTTCTGAATATTCACCTGATATCTTCACACCGTGGAAATTCCTCCTGATCTTCCAGAGCGTGTAAAGCTTGAAAAACGGATAGAGAAAGAAGTGGTGTGAGGCTCTGAGCATCATTGTATCAGCATGAATATTATAAGAAGTATTACAAAAAAAGCGCCCTGACACCAGAAAATCAATGGTGCAAATTTGTCGGACACCCTGATCCCGGTAATTTTCACCAGTGAATGAAACGCCAGGGCCAGAATGAACCAGGCCAGGTAATTTCTGAAGGGGACGATACCTTCCTCAAACGACCACATATCCATAACAGGAGCAACTTGTTCCATTACAAGATCATAAGCTACCATCAGAATGGAAGCGCCTGTAATTTTAAAAGCATTTCTTATTGCTCTCTTTTCAAAAATTGCCGCGGTGCAGTATACAAGAAGTACCCAGTTGAGCCCGATAAGAACGGGTGTCTCCAGTATTTTAACTCCAAGGCCCCTTCCGTAGGAATAATTGCCGAATATCTTTCCGGTATTTACTCCTGCCATCTCAACAAGGAAACTTACAACGAAAACAGAAAGAAATACAATCGGTATTTTCATTCCGGGTTCAGGATCATGAAAGATCCACAGGATAAAGAGGCTGATCAGCAGCACATAAGGAGTCAGCAAAATGAAGATCTCCCTGGTTAGTGGGAATGCTGTTCCTGCAATGCCGACACCATATAGAATAAAGATGAATTCCCTCACATTCTTTTCCCTGCCGAGAAAGAATTGCTGTATCCTGTTCAGATTGATCATATGAGGTTAAGCCTGTTTAAGATATAAGCTTTAATAAGCAGGAATAACTTTGTAATATCAGGCACCCTGACTCTTTTCCTGAGCAGAGTTTCGGCCGGGGTTTTTTTAATGAGGGACAACAGTTTATTATAGTATATGAAGGCAATCAGGACACCCAGTCTTGATTTTCCGGGAAGCCTTTTCAATCCTTTGAGCGAATATGTAAAATCATTTTCCACATCGGTTATTATTTCGTTTTTGGCTGACTCATCGAACTTCCTTCCGGCCATGTTGTGAAAATACCGGCGGTTAAGGTTCTCCAGATCATTCCGGAGGTCACGCAGGAAATTCACTTTCTGGAAAGCTGCCCCGAGCTTTTTTGCCGGATCCTCCAGTTCCCTGTATAGAGCTTCATTCCCGCACACAAATATCTTCAGGCACATTAGTCCCACCACTTCGGCAGACCCGTAAATATATTCGTCAGTCTCGGCTTTGGAATTATGATCCTTCTTCACCAGGTCGGTTTTCATGCTTTTCAGGAAAGCCTGGATGAGGTGATCGTCGATGTTGTATTTTCTGACTGTCACCTGGAATGCATTAAGGACCGGATTTAGACTGATACCCTGGCTGAGCGCTTCATAAAAATCCCTCTCAAATTCAGACAGGAGCTTTCCTTTGTCAAAATCATGGAAAGAATCAACTATCTCGTCTGCCAGCCTTACGAAGCCATAAATGCTGTATATCGCATCCCTCGTCTCCCTGTCGAGGAAGCTGACAGCTCGGGAAAAAGAGGTGCTGTAAAGATTTGTTACCAGTTTGCTGGTTCTGAACGAAATATGATTGTAGAGATCCTGCATTGTTGTTCAGGTTTTGAGCAAACCACTCCGCTGTAAAAGTAATGAGATTAATGATAAAAAGCATCCGGGCTGTTCAATCAAATATTTATTTCATATCTTTTCCATTTTATAAAGAAGATCATTATGAAGGGAATCAAAAGATCCAGGGCATTACTCCTTGTAGCATCGTCAGCTTTGGTCCTGATGTCAGTTATGGCATTCACTGTCAGCAGAATGACACCTCAGGAAGACCTGAAAAGCAAATATGCCTGGAAGGATTTCGAATCGGCAAAAAAATGCCGTTCATGCCACCCCGGCATCTATGAGCAGTGGACCCAGGCAATGATGTCCCAGGCCTATACTCATCACTGGGATGAGATTGAATATTTTAATCTTGCAGTTCCTCATGCAGCTGCAAAGCCTGATCTGACTGAGGCTGTTGACGGATGCAACGGCTGTCACACCCCGCTGGCATTCATGGGAGGCAAGCAGTTTCCTCCTCCGCGCCCTTCAGAGAAGAGCATGGCCAATGAATCTGTTTCATGTGAAGTATGCCACCTGACGCAGGCCGCTCAAACCGATCCGCCATTTAATTTCAGCTATCTGATCAGACCAGGGATGACAAAGTATGCTGTCCGTACTCCCACGGTTGAATCTCCGGCCCATAAAATAGTAACTACTGATTTCCTGAAGTCAACCGAATTCTGCGGCAATTGTCATAACGAGAAAAATCCCTTTGATGTATGGGTAAAAAGCACCCAGCTTGAATGGAAAGAGGGACCCTATTCAAAGGAAGGTGTCCACTGCCAGGATTGCCACATGCCGAAGGGGGGCCCGTACCTTAACGCTCTTATGACAAAGCCATATGATGACTCAAGGCTCCATCTCTTTCACGGCGCTCATGATCCGGGAAAGGTGAGGGGAACAATAGAACTGAGAATCGAACCCGATATCCGCGAAGCCGAGCCGGGCGAAAACATCATTTTCAGGGTGGCCCTCTTCAATCAGAAAACAGGACATAAATTCCCGACCGGATCAGTTGAGGACCGCATAGCATGGCTTCATGTTGAGGCCACTGACGCAAAGGGAAGAGTGTATCACCTCCCTGTTGACAAGAAAGGATTCGCGGGAGAGGAGTATACTATTGCCGGCGACTACCTGGCATACCAGGATATGGCTGTGCCTCTCGGATTGCCCGATTTTAAAGGAGTGCAGCGTGACGGTATTCCGGAAGGCGACAGGATATTCCGCATGCCCTATTTTGATCCCGAGGGCCGAATGACCATCATGCAGTGGAACACGGCAAAGCTGGGCGTTGATTACCGCATCGGTCCGAGAGAGACCAAAGTGGAGAAATTCACCTTCCGCCTGCCGTTCGATGCGGCCCCGGGTGAAATGACGGTAAAGGCAGTCATGAATTACCAGCTTCTTGTTAAACCGGTAGCTGACTTTCTGAAAGTGCCGGAGGATGAATCGGAGATCAAAGTTGTGAATGAACACTTCACAGTGGTTACTATTTTACCATAAACCCACCTTTCCCGTTCCGCAAAGCGGGAGCATGAAATCCACTCCTTCCCCCAGGGGGGAAGGCCGGGTAGGGAGTATATGATTAAACTCAGAAATTATAAAATATATGAAAAGGCAATTTTTATTCAGATTGATTTCAACAGGATTTTTACTGCTCTTTTTATTTGTAGTAAATAAAGTAGAGGCTATTCCCGCCTTTGCCCGTAAATACCAGATTAGCTGCCAGGTATGCCATGCACCTGTTATGCCAAGGCTTAAAGGCTTTGGCGAGGAGTTCGCCGGCAACGGATTCAGGATGACGGATTATGAATCGCCCAGGCATTTCCTGCAAACGGGCGATGACAAGCTGTCGCTGTTCCGTGAGCTGCCCATTGCTATAAGGATGGATGGCTTTGCATCCTATAATTTCAATAACAGGGGATCAGCTGATTTTAGCGCCCCGTTTGTGCTGAAAATATTGTCGGGAGGCGAATTGTCTGATAAGATATCTTATTATTTCTATTTTCTTATGAGCGAAAGGGGAGAGATAACCGGACTTGAAGATGCGTTTATAGTGGTAAATGATCTTTTCGGCACTGGTGTCAATTTTTCCATCGGCCAGTTTGCCGTATCAGATCCCCTGTTCAAGGGAGAACTCAGGTATACGATCGAACCATACAGGATATATGCGGCTGCTCCGGGGAATTCGAAAACAGATCTTAAATATGACCGGGGGATATTTCTTGAAAAAGATATTCCTGCCACAGGGACAACACTGGTTGCTGAAATCCTTAACGGAAGCGGAATAGGCGAGGCGGGTCCGGGATACCTATTCGATAGCGACAAGCATAAAAACCTGATGGTCAAGCTAAACCAGGGGATAGGAGAAAAATTCTCAATCGGTTTCTTCGGCTACTTCGGGAAGGAAGATCTCACTGACACACTTGGTATTTTCACAAACGGGGTTACAATGTTCGGACCTGACATGGTATTGAACCTCGATGATAAATTCGTACTGAGCCTGCAGTATGTCAGACGCACCGACTCGGATGTATTTATTGAATCTGACGGATCGAAGCTTAGTGACGTGATGACGCAGGGAGGGCTGGCTGAACTAATATTCTCACCCAGGGGAGATATGAGCAACTGGTATATGGCAGGCCTGTTTAACTGGATCGACTCTGAACTTGATGAGCTGGATTACACCTCCGCGACATTGCATGCGGGGTATCTCGCAAGACGTAACCTGAGGATTGTGGGTGAATTCACTTACCAGTTCTCAGGCTCACAATACGGAAAGGTCAGCGCTGGTTTTGTTTCGGCATTTTAACGGGCGGCTTTTCCCCGGAAAAGCATCATGCCGGTTTAATAAAGATACCACTGGATAATGTACGAATAATAGTAATTGGCCTGCCTTGGCCGGATCATATTTGATTTCCCATATCGTCACGTAACAGTTTTGTTATTTCTTCAAGCCGCGGATGCGGCTAAATTTGAATAATCCCCAGTGAATCTGGGGGTAAGAGCACTACTCTACTTTATGAAACCCTGAAGGGGTTTAATATGGTTGGATTTGAGATTCACTTTTAGTAATTTTGATTGTCATCGCTGTATTATTAACCTAATATCTAAAATTATGTCAAGTTATCGTCAACTTCTCTATCACATTGTGTTCAGAACGCAAGGTAGTCAGCCAACAGTTAAAATAGAGCATGCAGATCAGCTCTATTCATACATTACCGGGATTATAAAAAACAAGAACAGCCACATGTACCGCATTAATGGAGTTGAGAACCCCCTGCATATTCTTACAGATGTGCATCCATCAATAGCTCTTGCTGATTGTGTCAGGGAGATCAAAGTATCTTCTTCAATCTGGATGAAGAGCAGCGGTTTATTCCCTTCATTCAATGGATGGGCTGAGGGATACGGTTCATTTACCTGCTCGTTTATGGACATGGGCAGGCTTATAGATTATGTAAAGAATCAGCAGGAACATCACAGGAAAAAGACATTTGAAGAAGAATACAGGAAACTTCTGCTGGAGTCTGGGATAAGAATTGATGAAAGATATTTCCCCTGAACCTCATATTCAGCTCCTTCAGAGCTGAACAGTTATTGTTTACAGCTTGCCCCCAGATTTACTCTAATCTTACATCACATCTCAATTTTCGTCAATTGCAGAAAGAGAGAAGGAGATCCCTCGCTGGCGCTCGGGATGACAGGTATGTAGTTGATTATCAGGAGGAAGAAGAGGCGATTCGCGAGTGAAATACTTCATGGATAAAATGTCT
>JBFYPG010000139.1:0-12013 GCA_041303415.1 Bacteroidales bacterium | reverse complement strand
GACTGAGGGGGTGGGTACGTGCAATCCTTTATGAATACAAAAACCTCTTTATCTTAAGAGTAGCCGTTTTCTCAAACGGGAAAGACTGGAGAATGACTTTATTTATCTTGCTGAATTTATTTACGTGGGTATTGACATAATCCTTGAGTTCTGATAGGATCTCCTGTTTCTTCTCTTCGTACTTCTCCTCCATATCATGTTTCAGGTGCAGATATTTCTTTTCCAGCTCCTCCATGTTAAGATGAACCAGGGCGACAAGCTTGCCCTTTTGCTGGATTACCAGCGATTCGACAACAAAGCGGAAATTATTGATGACTGCTTCTATCTCTTCGGGATAAATGTTTTCGCCGCTGGCGCCCACGATCATGTTTTTCAGGCGGCCTTTAATGAATAAATTATTCCTGCTGTCCATAATCCCAAGATCACCGGTTTTAAACCACCCGTCGGGAGTAAGAACCTCTGCCGTCATTTCGGGTTCTTTGTAATAGCCTTTCATCACGTTTGGACCGCGTGCCCAGATCTCTCCTTCACCGGTCTTTTTGTCAGGATTATTGATAATAAGCTCAATTCCCTGAATGGCCGGACCTGTTGATTCAAAAACAGTTTCAGAAGGATTGGCACCTGCCAGCAGGGGGGCTGTTTCAGTAAGTCCGTATCCGATCGCATACGGGAATTTTGCTTCCCTGAGAAACCTTTCAACGCTCCTGTTGAGCTTTGAACCTCCAATACCGAAGAATTTCAGGCGGCCTCCGAATGTTTTATAAAGCTTTTTGCCTGCAACGGCATTTAACTTCTTTCTGAAGAAGGGGAACATGTAAAGGAGCTTCAGCAGGAACTTGTCGCGGAATGCAGGCAGTATCTTATTGAAATAGACTTTTTCGATGATCAGGGGAACTGTCAGCATCATTGTAGGCCTTACGATCTCAAGGGCAGGCAGCAGAACAGGCGGGGTAGGCGGCTTCCTGAGATAGTATACACATGATCCGCCCAGCATGGGCAGGATTAATCCAAGGGTATTTTCGTAAGTATGCGAAAGCGGAAGGACAGAAAGGAATCTATCGTTTTCATCAATTTCCTGGATCATTTTTCCCCTCAATGCATTGAAGCAGATATTTTTGTGTGTAAGCATAACCCCTTTTGATCTGCCGGTTGTTCCTGAGGTATAGATTAATGATGCCAAATCATCCTCTTCAACTTCATAATTATTTAATGGAGAGGATCCTGCAGTATATTTTATTGTCTCATCTTCAGTTCCGATGATTGTAAAATCCTCGATCCTGATAAGATATTTGAGTGTTTCAGGCCTGGAGTTTTCTACTCTTGGCAGAAGCCCTGATGACACAAAGAGCGCCTTTGATTCAGAGTGTTCCAGAACATTAAATGCCTCGGTCGCTGAAAAGTCGGGAAGTACCGGAACTGCAACAGCGCCCATGAATGTTATTGCAAAGTACGCTATCGGCCAGTTGGGTATATTTGTACTTAAAATAGCCACGCGGTCTCCCTGCCCGATACCTGCTTTTTCAAGAAAAGCAGAGAGGGCCCGGATCCTTTCGGCGGCTTCAGAATATGTTATGGGCTCTTCTCCTGCAAATGAATATGCACCGGAGGTTCCGTGTTTCCGCACTGTTTCATGGAACAGCGATGGGAATGTAAGTTTGATTTTTTCTTCTGTCATCTGAGCGGGTGAATTAAATGGCAAGCCTCCAAAGGTACTCAAATATTACTTATTTTTGACGATATTTCATTAAAAACATATTATGGCTGATGTGATTAGAGTAACCAGGGAGTTTTCGTTTGAGATGGCCCATGCACTGAAAAACTATGACGGGCCATGCAGAAATGTACACGGGCATTCATACCGGCTTTTCGTGACACTTGCCGGAACGCCGGTTCATGATGATAAAAATCCCAAAAATGGCATGGTGATCGATTTCACGGAACTTAGGGATTTAGTATTGCGGGAGATCATAAGCCTGTTTGATCATTCTGTGGTAGTGAGTAATGACTATGACAGGGACAAAATGGAAATGATGAAGAAAACCTTCGGAAATACTGTGGTCGTCGGTTATCAGCCCACATGTGAAAACCTGGTCGCTGACTTTGCTGAGCGCATCAGGTATAAGCTGCCCGTAGGCACTTCGCTTTACAGCCTGAGGCTTTACGAGACTGCAAAATCGTATGCCGAATGGTTTGCAGGGGATAACGAAAATAGAAGTTTGGAGTGACTAGAGTTTGGAGTACTTAAAGTTAAAAAAGACTCTCTAACTCTAGGCACTCTAGGCACTCTAGGCACTCTAGGCACTCTAGGCACTCTAGGCACTCTAGGCACTCTAGGCACTCTAGGCACTCTAGGCACTTTAGGCACTCTAGGCACTCTAAACTCACTTTCCGTCTATGAAAAAATCAACCAACATATGGAGAAATACCAGAAGAAACTATTCCTGCTCGATGCTTATGCGTTAATTTTCAGGGCATATTATGCTTTTATCAAAAATCCGAGGATAACCTCAAAAGGGCTCAACACCTCTGCGATATTCGGGTTTCTGCTAACACTCGAGGAGGTGCTTCAGAAACAGAAGCCTTCACATATTGCAGTAGTATTTGATACCCCGTCGCCTACGTTCAGGCACGAGATGTTCCCGGAGTACAAAGCCAACCGTGACGAGACCCCTGAAGACATAAAGAAGGCAGTTCCGTATATCAAAAGGCTCATTGAGGCATATAATATTCCTGTCATTGCTTTTCCGGGGTATGAGGCTGACGACATCATCGGAACTCTGGCAAAAAAGGCTTCGGAAAAAGGCTTTACAACCTATATGATGACGCCCGACAAGGATTTCGCCCAGCTTGTAACCGGCAATACAATTATGTTCAAGCCTTCAAGAAGCGGAAATGAATCGGTTCAGTGGGGTGTTGAGGATATTAAGCGAGAGTTTTCCGTTCAGAGGCCTGTGCAGGTGATAGATATCCTTGCCCTGATGGGCGATTCTTCGGATAACATACCCGGGGCTCCGGGTGTGGGTCCGAAAACCGCGATGAAACTTATCGCTGAATATGGTTCGGTAGAAGAGTTGTTCAGAAATACGGAAAAGCTAAAGGGCAGGCTGAAAGAGATAATTGAAGACAACAGGGCTCAGATCGAATTGTCCAAAAAGCTGGCCACCATCGCTCTTGACGTACCGGTTGAATTCAATGAAAAAGAGCTTGAAAAGGAGACACCTGATCCACAGAAACTAAAGGCGCTTTTTGATGAACTTGAGTTCAGGAGTGCAGGCATAAGGATATTATCAGAAATTGAGAAACAGGAAAAACCGGAGGAAAAGATGCCGGAAGTCCCTGCGGCCGGATCAACTCAGGGAACCCTGTTTTCTGAAGAAACAGCAGCTGTTCCCGCGGCACCGATGGCCACAATTGAAACAGTGAGTCATAATTATACCCTGGTGTCAGGAGAGACAGAACTGAGAATTTTAACAGAAAAGATGCTGAAGCTGAAAGAATTTTGCTTTGATACCGAGACAACCTGCATTGACCCCCTTAACGCGGAAATTGTTGCCATTGCCTTTTCCTGGGAGAAAGGATCGGGTTATCTTGTTCATTTCCCGGAATCGCAGGATGGGACCCTCCGGCTTCTTGACATTATCCGGCCCCTGCTTGAAAACCAGGGCATTCTGAAGGTTGGCCAGAATATCAAATTTGACATTCAGGTCCTGGCAAATTACGGCATTAGTGTGAGCGGGCCTTTTTTTGACACGATGATAGCCCATTACCTTCTTGAACCTGATATGAGGCATAATATAAACGTTCTTTCGGAAACATATCTTTCATATTCACCGGTACATATTGAATCGCTCATTGGAGAAAAGGGCAGGAATCAGAAGAATATGAGGTCGGTGCCTGTTGAGCCGCTTAAGGAATATGCAGTTGAAGATGCAGACGTCACCTGGCAGCTGAAGAATGTTTTCGAACCAAGGTTAAAAGCAGAAGGCCTTTCGAACCTGGCCTATGAAATTGAAATGCCCCTTATCAGGGTCCTGGCCGATGTTGAGAGAAACGGTGTCATTCTCGACAGGGAGGCGCTGAAATCGATAACAGCAAGCCTCAGGGATGACATTATTGCCCTTGAAAAAGATATCTATTCTCTTACCGGGATGGAGTTCAATATCTCATCACCGAAACAGCTGGGAGACATCCTTTTTATACGCCTGAAGCTGGACGACAACGCCAGGGTTACCGCGACGAAGCAGTTCAACACCAGCGAAGAGATACTTCAGCGGATAAGGCACAAGCATCCGGTAATCGACAAAGTACTGGAATACAGGGGACTTAAGAAGCTGCTCTCAACCTATGTGGAAGCGCTGCCGGAGCTTGTCGATAAAAAAACCGGAAGGATCCATACATCCTTTAACCAGGCTGTAGCTTCAACGGGGCGTCTGAGTTCCAACAACCCTAACCTGCAGAACATCCCCATCAGGGAGGAGAGAGGAAGAGAGATAAGAATAGCTTTTGTTCCGGCGGAGGGGCATATTTTCTTCTCTGCTGATTATTCGCAGATAGAATTACGGCTCATGGCTCACCTGAGCAGGGATAAAAGCATGATCTCCGATTTCATGTCAGGGAATGATATTCATGCTGCAACAGCATCCAAAATCTTCGGCGTTGATATCGGGGAAGTTACCCGGGAAATGAGGAGCAGGGCAAAGACAGCCAACTTCGGGATCATTTACGGTATCTCTTCGTTCGGGTTGTCAGAACGGCTAACAATAGGACGTAAGGAAGCAAAGGAGCTGATCGACGGATATTTCAACTCGTACCCCGGCGTTAAAACATATATGGACGAAAGCATACGGAAGGCAAGAGCAGCCGGATATGTGACCACAATGTTCGGAAGGAGAAGATACCTGAGGGATATAAATTCACGAAACCAGGTGGTCAGGGGAAACGCCGAAAGAAACGCGATAAATGCTCCGATCCAGGGTACGGCAGCCGATATAATAAAAATAGCCATGGTAAGGATACATGACCGGCTGAAGGCTGGAAAATTCAGATCAAAAATGATACTTCAGGTTCATGATGAATTGATCTTTGAAGTATATAATTCTGAGCTTGAGGAGATTAAGAGTATTGTGCTGCATGAAATGTCAAATGCGGCAAGACTGGAAGTGCCCCTGAAGGTTGACTGGGGTACAGGAAAGAACTGGATGGAGACGCATTAACGGCACAACGGCCTTTTTTCACAGGGGGATGATGACACTTTTCCCTCCGGCTTGCTGGTCAGTATTATTTGTGATGTGTGAAGGAAGCTGTTTGCCGCTCAGGATAGAACTGTATTTCTCACTGTTGTTCAGTATTTCAAGAGCCATATTTACCTGCTCATCGCTTTTTATTCCCCATGAAATGGCACCTTCCTCGTAAAAATACCTGCTTATTATCTCCTCTTCGATGAGTGAGGTGATTTCATCGCGGAACATCGTGAGATCATGGTCGAGGTTATGAGCAATCTCTTTTTCAAGCTTCTCGAAAAGATCCTTGTTCAGATCGTAATACTTTTCCCTTTTTGCGTTTGATATCAGTGTGCCAAGGGATGCCTCGGTAAAGGTCGTATAGCTGAATTTGCGGTCAACAAGGTAGTTCCTGAAATCAGCATAGTCTGCATCTGTGAAGGAGAATTCCGGGATGGTTTTAATATCCTGGTGCGACCAGTAATATTTTGTTGCGTAATCAAAGATATAGTACCGCAGGTAAAGTTCTGTTGCAACCTGGCTCATCTGTCCGGGGATGATCTCTAAGTCGGGGGTGATCCCTCCGCCGTCTTTTACGGTTCGGCCGTTCCTGGTTTTGAAATCCGAAATAAGAGAATCGGGGATAAAACCGACGCTCCCGTCATCATTGGGATGGGAGAAATCGATTGCCTGGATACAGCGGCCGCTGGGTATGTAATATTTTGCAGTGGTGACTTTAAGCTGGGTGTTGTAGCTGAGAGGCCGCGTCACCTGGACAAGTCCCTTGCCGTAAGAGCGCTGTCCGACAATTACACCTCTGTCAAGGTCCTGAATTGCTCCGGCAACGATTTCAGCGGCTGAGGCAGAGCCCCTGTTTATCAGGATTGCAAGAGGAATTTTATCGTCAACAGCGGCTTTCGTTGTTTTGAAATCCTCATCGAACTGCTTCACTTTTCCCTTAGTTGAAACGACCTCATTGCCCGGCCCCACGAAGAGGTTCACTATTCCGACGGCCTCTCCGAGCAGGCCGCCCGGGTTGCCTCTTACATCGAGTATTATCTGCCGGGGATTGTTTGTTTTAATCGCCACAAGGGCATTTTTAACCTCCTCAACACAATCCTGGGTAAAATTTCTAAAGCGGATATACCCTGTTTTTTCATCTATCATACCGTAGTATGGCACAGGTGGTATTATTATCCTTTCCCGCTTCATTTTAAAATCCGTCTCTGATCCGTTTCTCTCGACGGTAACGGTTATATCTGTTCCGGGATTTCCCTTGAGTTTATCACTTACATTATCAGAGGAGAGGCCTTTGAGAGGAACTCCGTCAACCTTCTTAAGCACATCACCTGCCCTGATGCCTGCAAGGTCGGCCGGAAATCCCTTATATACCTCGCTGATCACCACGTATTCGCCGCCGCCCCTGACCAGCGATCCTATTCCTCCGTATTTCCCGGTGGTCATGAATGTAAACTCATCTGCCTCCGTTTCGGGATAATAAACCGTGTAGGGATCAAGCGACTTAAGCATGTTCTCAATGCCGGTTTGTATTATTTTTTCAGGATCGATCTCATCAACATAGAAAGCGTTAAGTTCCCTGAAGAGAGAGAAAAATATATCAAGGTTCTTGGCGATCCTGAAGTCGCGTGATTCCTGTGTCACCAGGAAGCCGGTGCTCACGCCGGCGAACAGCAGAAGGCTGAATATTATGACCAGTCTGGTTTTCCTTTTCATTTACGGTTCTCCTTGATTAAGACAATAAGTTTTTGAATCATTTCTTTCATTGAGACCTCAATTTCCCAGTAATCCGAGACTGCGGCCTTCCTGTAGATAACTGCAAATACAATACCAGTGTTTTCTCCGTTGAGAAATTTATAAAGTGATTCTTTATTCTTCCTGTAAGCCTCCCTCATTCTTCTTTTAAGAAGATTACGTGTCACGGCAAGGCGGAAATTCCTTTTTGAAACGCTGAATGCGACTCTGGCAGGAAAGGGGCCGGGCTGCGGGTCGGATTGCCAGACAATCCTGAAAAGCCTGGTATAGAAAACATTGCCCTCTTCAAACAGCGATGTGATCGTTTTATAGCTGCAGAGCCTTTCAGATTTCTGAAATGTTTCTTTTCCGGTATTCATGAAAGGAAAAATCTCCCTGTTTTTTCACCGGGGATCCCGGATAGGATCTATGGTGAAAAAACTATTTCTGGTTTCTGTTATGCTCCTTGAGGAAATTGTCAAGGGCCATCGTCATTGAAGGAGCCTTGGGGTTGGGGGCATTAATATCGAGCCTCAGTCCTTCGTGCTCCACAGCACATGCCGTAGTGGGGCCGAAAGCTGCGATCTTGATCTCGCCCTGAACAAAGCCGGGGAAATTCTCTTTAAGAGACTTTATCCCTGAAGGGCTGTAGAATACAAGGATGTCGTAATCGAAATCCCTGAGGTTTGAAAAATGACTGCTGATTGTTTTGTAAAGGGTCCCGATGGTGTGCTTGATACTGTTTTTATCAAGCAGTTCAGGTATCTCGGCATTATGAGGCTCTGACAGGGGAACGAAGAAATTGTCTTCACGATGCTTTACGATCACGTCAATCAGATCCTGGAACCTTGCTTTTCCGTGAAAGATCTTGCGTTTCCTGTATACAATGTATTTCTGCAGGTAAAATGCCACATTCTCGGTTATGCAGAAATACTTCATCGTATCGGGCACGACTACCCTCATTTCATTGCAGATCCTGAAGAAATGATCAATGCCGGTCTTGCTTGTAAAAATAACGGCAGTGAAGTCGAGAAGATTGATTTTCTGAGCCCGGAAGTCCTTTATCGTAACTCCCTCAACCTGAACAAAAGGTTTAAAATCTATTTTAAGGTTGTATTTTTTTGCCAGATCAAAGTATGGAGATTTTACCTCCAAAGGTTCCGGCTGCGACACTAAAATCTTCCTGATTTTCAACGCCTTACAGTTTTAGTTCTACTTTCAAGTGATCACTCGCTGCTCTAAAACAGGCCTGCAAAATATTTCAATAATACCACAACAGGCAAAAATTCCAGCGCACAAAGGTATAAAATCAAATAGAAAATAGAAATACTCTTCCTGATAAATATCATAAAGAGCCTGGCGACACGGATCAGATATACTGCTCCTGTGATCACCGATCCGGCTATGAATAGTGTTTCGGTTCTGAAGATACCGGTATAGAGAATCATCACCGATATGATGAACAGCATGATCGCCCCGTAGCGGTATGACAGGTAAATTGTTATGATATATTCGCTGAAGGCATCAGGCTGGTCGCTTATATTGCCGGTCACAAGGCAGACCAGATGCCTCACGGTGACGGTTACCATCACAAGGAGAGTGCACATGAGCCAGAAAATAAATCCGGGGATATTGTCCGGGATGAATTCATAGTAATCGGCGGCACAGTATGCAAAAAGCGCAACATTCAGGAATGTGACCAGATTTATGATTGTTGACTGCCAGTGGAACAGGGCCTGCATATCCCTTGATGCCGGGTCTCCCACGCCCCTGAAAAGAAAGAACCTTTTCATATCCTGGAAGAACCTTCTTGAAATGACGCTTAT
This sequence comes from Bacteroidales bacterium, assembly GCA_041303415.1. Classification (GTDB taxonomy): domain Bacteria; phylum Bacteroidota; class Bacteroidia; order Bacteroidales; family VadinHA17; genus LD21. Next base: position 3,216 of record JBFYPG010000139.1, on the reverse strand, counting down.
CAGTGAATAAAGTAGTATTGAAGTCATGAGGGCAAACACGGGCCAGTCGCCGCTGAAAGGCTTCGCGGGGATCCTGTCGCCCTCCCTCAGATTCCGGATCAGTATTTCTTTTTCCCTCGATTCACGCCTTACTCCGGCTTCAATCAGGGCAAACGGGAATCCATCGGGGGGTGGAGATTCAATAGTGAAGATTAAGCTTGTTGAATCGTAAAAAGTGACGTCCGAAATAGGGTTTCTCGTGCAGACAGAAGCAGTATCCGGCTCAAAAATGATCATGTCGTTCCCCTGCAATTTCTGAGAGAATATTGTTTGCCAGGCGGCTTGCTCCGATCCTTAAAAGAGAATTATTGAGCCACTCTTCGCCGAGGCAATGGCTAACAATATGGTAATACAGCAAGGCATCTGCGGCAGTCACGATTCCGCCTGCAGGCTTAAACCCTACTTTTATTCCTGTCTCAGAATAAAAATCGGATATGGCCCGGCACATCACAAATGCTGTTTCCGGCGTAGCTGAAATATTTATTTTTCCCGTGGATGTTTTGATGAAATCGGCCCCTGCATCCATAGCAATCAGCGATGCCCTGAAGATCTGCTCGTAATCGCCCAGCAGGCCAGACTCTATAATGACTTTCAAATGCTTCTCTCCGATGGCGCTTTTTATCTCCCTGATCTCATCAGCTACTGTTATATAGTCTTTCGCCAGAAAGGCTCCCACGCCCATGACAATATCTACTTCATCGGCCCCTGCCTCAATGGCCATCTTACATTCAGATATCTTTATGTTTCTGAAAGTCTGGGATGTCGGGAATGAACCGGCCACTGCTGCTATTTTTACGTTTTTCACGGCAAGCTTTTCCTTCACCACCGGTACAAAATTCGGGAATACGCATATCGCTGCAACATTGGGGATGTTGCTGAACCTTCCCTGGAAACTGTTCACTTTTCCGGTCATGTGTATAATACTGCTCTTGCTGTCAGTGGTATTAAGGCTGGTAAGATCAATCATGTTCAGGATCTTCATCAGCAGCCGTTTCCCGGGAACAGCCGGTATCTTTTCCGTGACCTCTTTCAGTCCTTTTCGGATGTCATTATCTGAAGGACATGCTTTGATTGGCTTTTCGTAAAGTTTAGTCATAATGGGAATATAGACGAGGTCAATTTATAACTTTTTTTTTATTTCTTGCAAGGGAAGCGAAAATACCCGCTATACAAAGCACCGAAAAAATAACAAATCCGCTGCGCATGGCAGCAAAGAGTCCGGGATAAGTTCCGGGCTCAATTGGCTCCTGCCCGATGTAAAGCGAAAGCAGCATCATTGCAATACCCATGCTAAGCATCTGGCCAACCATGCGCATGGTTCCAACCACCCCCGATGCGACGCCAAGATGTTTCTTCTCCACGGAACTCATTATTGCGTTGGAATTTGGGGAGGAGAAGAGAGCAAACCCGACCCCCATTATTATGAGTAGTCCGACGATAAGATATACCGGGCTCTCTGTTCTTACAAAGCAAAGCATAATCAGGCCGGTTGCGGTAAGGCCCATGCCGTATGAGGCAATGACACCGGGGTTGTATCTGTCGGACAATCTCCCCGCAACCGGTGAAAGGAGCGCCATCATAACAGGCTGGGAGATCATGATCAATCCGGCACTCCTGGCATCAAAACCCTTAAGGTACTGCAGGTAAAGGCTTATAAAGAAACCTGTTGCGGAAGTTGCAGAATAATGTATCAGCGCCGCAATGCCTGAAAAAGCAAATACCCTGTTGCGCAGTATAAGCCTGATGTCAAAGACAGGATTCTCCATTCCCTTTTCGAAAAAGGCGAACAGGATGCCAAGGATTAACGCCGATCCTATGAATGCCCATCCCGCGGCAGCAGGGAGAATTGAAAAACCATACATGAAAGATGCAATCGAGATACCATAAATGACAGATCCCTTCCAGTCGAATTTTTCACCCTTTGCCTCCGCCCATTCCGTCCGGATCTTTGTAAGTATCAGGTACAGCGAAGCTATTCCGACGGGAACCAGGAATACAAAAATGCTCCGCCATCCGAAATACTGGGTCAGCAATCCGCCAATCACCGGGCCGCCCGAGAGGCCTGCGTAAACCGCTGTAATGTTTATTCCCATGGCCCTGCCGCGCTCGCCCGGTGAAAAAACTGATGTAAGTATAGCGAGGCTGGTACCGAAGATCATTGCCCCGGCAATACCCTGCAAAATGCGGAAGGCTATAAGGGATTCAATATTCCATGAAAAGATAATCAGGAAAGTTGACAGGGTGAAAAGCGCTATGCCCCATGTAAATATTTTCTTTCTGCCAGCAATGTCTGCCAGCCTTCCGAAGGGAAGAAGAAAGATAGCCGAAGAGAGAATAAAGCTGCCGGCTATCCATCCCAGCTGAACGGCCGTGGCACCGAATTCCCTGCCTATTGCAGGCAGGGCGAGATTGACAGCCGACCCCAGGAAAGGCGTCAGGAAGGCGGCAAATGCTGATACCAGCAGGACAGACCTCTTAAGGGTTTTCTCATCTCCGTGGTGGATTTGTTCCTGCATCAGCCCTCTTTGTTTTTAGTGTCAATAATGATCGTTACCGGACCGTCATTCACAAGGCTGATATCCATCATGGCCCCGAATTCCCCGGCAGCAATATCCATGCCCGAAAGCACGGTAAGCTTTTCGATGAACCTGTTATAAAGCGGGATTGCCGTTTCAGGACGCGCAGCCTTTATATACGAAGGCCTGTTGCCCTTTTTTGTCTTTGCATGAAGGGTAAACTGGCTGATCACCATTATCTCACCGCCGGTTTCCATGACCGAAAGATTCATTACGCCGCTGCTGTCGTTGAAGATCCTCAGCTGTAATATCTTGCTGACGAGCCATTCAATATCGGTATCGTTGTCTGCTTCCTCAATGCCTGCAAAGACAAGCAAACCGTATCCGATCACAGACCGGACATTGCCGCCGATAGTAACGGAGGCACTTCTTACACGCTGAATGACTGCTCTCATGCTTTTGACTGAGTGCTCAAATATATGCAAACGTATTTAAATTACCCCCTTTCCCGTTTCCCCCTTTTTTACACAACCCCCTTTCCCGTTTCCTTCTTTTTTACACAACCCCCTTTCCCGTTTCCTTCTTTTTTACACAACCCCCTTTCCCGTTTCCTTCTTTTTTACACAACCCCCTTTCCCGTTTCCCCCAAGGGGGAAAGGCT
>JBFYPG010000138.1:0-5576 GCA_041303415.1 Bacteroidales bacterium | reverse complement strand
GCTGTGGTTATGTTTCCGGTATTGTCGACAATATACCTGACTATCCTTTCAAGAAGGGCAACATCCCTGACCTGGTTTTTTGAAACAACATCCTTAAGCAGGATAGTGCTGTAGATTGAGCTTATATACTGGCTTATGACCTCATCTTTATACTCCATCTGATGTATACCGGGGAATCCGCCATATTTAAGGAATACTCCGAATTCTGCTTCCCGGTCCTTCACTGATTTTTTCCTGAATTTCAGGAATTCACTGAAAGCAAGTGTGTTAATTCTGAGTTCCACATACCTGCCGGTCAGGAGGGTGGCAAGATCGGAGGAGAGCAGGCAGGCGTTTGAGCCTGTTACATAGATGTCGGCAGTTTTGTTTGTAAGGAAGCTGGATACTGCTTTTTCCCATCCGCATATCTCCTGTACCTCATCAATGAAAAGGTATTTCTTACCCCGTACACCTTTATATTGGTTTTTTACATAGCTGTTAAGTTCAGAGTATGATGAGATAAAGTCGAATTCAAGGCTGTCCTTATTAATGTAGAGAATATTCTTTTTGCCTGCACCTTTCTCAGTCAGCTCTTTGATAAGCATTCTCAGGAATGTGCTTTTACCGCATCTTCTGATGCCTGTAATCACCTTAATTACAGGTTTATTGATGAAAGGAGCGATCCGGTTAAGATATTTATCTCTCTTTATCATATAGGATTATAATCTACTCTTTACAAATATATTAAAAAGAATCGAGTATATTATGATAGTATCATAAGGATTTTCACTTTTGCTATCGAGGAATTTGGAGGGGGACTTCATAATGCCGTTGTTTGTCATAAAAAATACTGATGAGTTTTATTCTTAATTGGTCCTCGGTTCTGGGTCCTTGATCCTGGGTACTGGGTCCTCGGTTCTCGGTAGATTGTATAAACTGGAAGACCGCGCACCAAGCACCGAGGAACGAGTACCTATTCTTTCAACAACTCCTTCATTTTTTATTTTGCCGTATCACTTAGCAATGCATTGATTTCATCCATGTGTTTTACTTTAATACCTACATTAGTAAGAGTTCTTAAATCACTTTTATACCAATCACGATACTTTGGCTCTCTTTCACTCCAAAGGTCTGACGGGAGGTCTTTATTTTTCCATTCCAGATAAAGGTTTTTAGCTTTATCAAGAGAATCATTCATTAAGTAACATAGCGGCAAGTATGTGTTTACATATACATTTTCAGGGAAACACTCCTTAGACAAAATGCATAAATCAAGCGCCGCTTTGTTCTCTTGCCATTTCAGAAGACTGAATGGAAATTCCACCCAATCACGAATTATATATTTACCAATTGACGGATATAAGCGGATTAACTTATCAGTAATTAATATGGCATTTTCATGAAAATTATAGCTGAATGTCATACTGTTTATATTGTTATAATAGTATAATGCCGCATCCATCAATTCTGAAAAGTTTTCTGATTTGTATATCTTTTTAAACATATCATCAATCTCATCTGGATACTTTTTATCACTGTATAAAGAGTTCTTGAAATATAAATCTGTCAGGTTAAGATAGAATCTTGCAGGGAGGGAATCAATTTGAGATCCTTTAGTCAGGAGTCTCTCGGCATTATTAAAAAGCTTTTGTCTCATGTCGGGATCTCGCAGTTGCAATGCAGAAGTTAGAAAATAATCCCCTGCATCGTACAGTTCATCGGGTTTTGTTAATTTAAAAGCATCATTAAATGAAGTGATGTTATAACTGAGTTTTTCTTTAGTGCTCAGATCATAAAGATCTTTACTTTTCAGGAATGTATTAAGAGGCTCTTTTAATGTTACTTTCCTGATTCCTTCCCTGTTTCCAAGCAACAATTCTTTTTCATTATCATGGAAAAATACCCCTGAGGCAGACCAGTCATAAGCAATGGCTTGTATAAGGTTCCCTTTCAGATCGATTAGTCTCAGATTTTTGCCATCTGTCATAATGAAAAATGATCCGGACGGTGAAAATTTGACAGATATTGTTGTCTCTTTTTCCGGACTCCTGAACATATCTATCAATTTGCCGTCACTGTTCCAGAGTCTTGCGGATCCATCCTGGCATCCGGTTATAATAAAATTCCCATCTGTTGATATATCTGCATCATTGATCCAGGCTGGATGCCAGAATTGGGATATTTGATTTCCTGAAGTATCCCACAATGTCAAGAGATTATCTAAACTTGATAGTAAGATATATTTATTATCTTCTGAAAATCTTCCATTATAATATCCTGATCCCTGTCCGGCCATCGATCTTATTTCTTTTCCGCTTATATCCCAGAGCGTTAAATAGTTAGGATGGGCTAATGGTATAGTACCCATCAGTTGATCATCAGAAGAGAAAAATAACGAACTAACTGCCTGGTTAACTAAATCAATCGTACATACCTTCTTTCCGGCTGTATCAAATATATCTGCAGTGGTTTTAAAGAAATCCGAACAAGCAGTAAGTTTTAATGATTTTGAAGGCCACCAAAAAGTATTATTTTTATTTGGAATATTCATAGTCCACAATGAGGAACCTGTAGGACTAAATACTTCATAACCAGAATCAGTTTCCTTAATTATATGATTATTTTGATAATAGATGGATCCATCATTTCTGAATATTAACTCACCTCCAGGCGAACCAAGGTTCCAGAATAGTATATTCTTATCATTGGAAAGCAATACCCTTTTAGTTAGGGAATCATAGCAGATATTATTAAAAGTTGAAGAAGCATTTCTGATAAAAAGAGTTTTTAAGTTATTACCCTTATAGTCCCAGATTTTAACTGAGTTATCATTTAAAGTAATAAAGTAATGATCATCAATTCTTACAAACCTATGTATGAAATCATTTTCTCCTGCAGACCATGAGGTGATTTTAATACCTTGATTATCAAATATATATATCTTATTGTCTATTTGGGTGAAAAATGCTATCTTATCATTTGCGAGTATAGATCCCTGATAGTAATAATCATGTTTCTCAGGAAAATTCAATTTGACTTCTTCCTCAGTGTTATTATATATATCCCAGCAATAAAATGAATTATCAAGAAAAGTGAAATAATAAATGTGATTATTAAAAGCCGAAGGAACCCAATAATAATTTGTCCTGTCATTTTGAAATGGTTTGGTTTCAGCAATAATATCTCCCTTGACAGAATATATGCAAATGTCGGAATATGATCCTACAAAAAAACATTTTGAATCAGGCAAAAATCCCGATCCCCCGTAATTTGTTTGATTATTAGCATCATGAGAGCATTTTTTTAGTATTAGATTGTGTACTGAGTCGTATAAACGAATCGTATCATCTATGCCGTGAAGCAATATATAGTTTTGATCAGGAGAAAGGTGAAAATCATCAAATTTGGTATCGGTATTCCATTCATATAACAACCTGCCTTTTGAATCCAGGAATTGAATCTTGCCTTCCCCAGCAACAGCGACCTCTCCGTTTTTGCCTGCTAATTCAAAAACCTGCCCGTAATAGAGATCTTCTAAATTCGTTGAACAGAATAAGCCATAGAATTCATTATTGGAGTAAATATCAACCAGACTCTGATAATTCTCTTCAGACTGCTCCAGATTGTAAGCTGATTCAGCCAACCTTAACGCTATAGTAGGATCTCTTTCAATCATGTCAAATGATGTCGCATGCAAATAATTTGATTTGGCAATTGCCTCCTGTTTTTGAGATTGGCTTCTTTCAATCAATGCCCATACAGTGAAACAGGCGAAGACTATCAATAGTGCAATACCCGAAGTAATAAAGATGTTCCTCCTGCGATGCTTCACCCTCAGAAATTCCCATTTACTCTTTGTAATAAAATATTTAAGATCTTCGCTGAGGTAGAGCTTGTCTTCATAAGGTGCGATATAGCTAAGGTCCTTATCAGACAGCAGTACACCTCTCTTCCTCCAGTTCTCATAAGCTGTTTCAATAAACTGCTTAATCTCAATGAGTTCCTTTTCGACCAGTGTAACTTTTTCAAATATTTTCGCGGCCAGTGCATCATGCTTCAGCTCATTTCGCCCGGCATGATCCTTGTCCTGGAGTATTCTCAGGTTTACAAGTGAAAGAATAAGATCATCAATTGTTTTTTCATCAATATTTTTTCCTGTTGTAAGGGCATATTCTTTTATTTCTTCTGTATTGACAGATTTCTTTGTGCCTCTTGCAGAAACAAATGCTTTCAATACTGTAATCGCTGTCTCAGGATCAGGCAGATGATTTATCTGCTCATCAAGGAAGCTCCCGAGGATATTGTACACATTCCCGGCTTTATCGAGATCTGAATTGCGAAATGTTATTTTTCTTTCATCCTCAATTCCTTCTGAAGCAAGCTTAAAGATCTTATCAAGATATACCTGCAGATATGTAAGCTCTATCTCACTCTCATTCGAAGGACAAAGTTTCTGAAGCATGTTCTCCGCAAAACCTTCCTCAATGGATATGTTATGTACTTTGCATGGTCCTTCGATAGCACTTCTGGCATTACCGATATCCATTTTCTCGATCCTCATGCGGTTATCGAAAAATCCTGCAATTGAATTCTCAAATGTTGATAACCATCCAAGATACTCTTCGCGGAGAATGAAAATGAATTTGCATTGCAGATCGGTAGATAATAATGATTGGATGATTGTTAAAAAACTTTCAGTCTCTTCCCTGGTCCCAAAAATGAAAAGTTCCTCGAACTGATCAAAAATGAAATATATCGGCTTATAATGATCGAGATAAAGGTTTCTCACTGCTTTTCTGAAATAACCGCGTTTTATAACACTGGTTTCAGTATCTGCAAGATCGTCGGAACCTTTCTGATCACTTTCGACTTTCTTCAGAGATGCTTTTTCAACAGCTTCAGCCATCGATTTTATAAGGTTTTCCCCTCGTCGTACATTCACATTGAGCCAGTCACTATCCCTGAATTTACTGGCAAGCCCGCAATGGATAAGGGAGGATTTTCCTGTTCCGGACATCCCGTACACCACCATTATCCTGCTATCGAAGACACGCCTGTAGAGTTCTTCTATTTCCTTTTCACGACCAAAAAAGATATCACGGTCATTTTTGGTGTAGCTGTCAAGAAACTTGAATGGGGATTTCATAGATCATTCCAGATTCCAAATTTCAGATTTAAAATTTCAATTTCCAGTATCTGATTTGCCAACTGCCAACTGCCAACTGCCCACTGCCCACTGCCCATTGCCCACTGCCCACTGCCCACTGCCCACTGCCAACTGCCAACTTACCCTGTGATAGTAGCCAGCATATCCTTAAACTGATCCACCAGGATGCTGTAATTATGAAGGCTCCGCAGATCGCACTTCTCGGTTACTTCAGTGCCGACATACATCAGCTGGTCGCCCCGGAACTTGGTGTACAGGAAAATATCCTTCTTGATGTCGAACTTCTCCTTGTCGTCAATCACCTCGGCGTTTGTGTCGATCACAAGAGGGGAGAGGTTAAGGTATTCATCAAAGGTCTTCAGCGACTTCATAAGCAGAACTGAACTGCTCTCGGCAAATTTGGATTCCTCAAGCTCCTGTGCCTTGAATC
>JBFYPG010000137.1:0-7977 GCA_041303415.1 Bacteroidales bacterium | reverse complement strand
GTTCGCTTCCGTAATGGAGAGGATCAAGGAGATAGGCACCAGGATGGCTATCGGAGCCAAGAAAATGGATATTGTTGTACAGTTCCTTTCAGAAGCAGTATTGATAAGTCTTTCCGGCGGTGTTATTGGAATATTCCTCGGAGTAATCATGGCCAAGCTGATCGAGCAGATCGCCGGCATTATGACCATCGTGTCATTCTTCTCCGTTTTCATCTCCTTCGGGGTTTCGGCCGCAGTAGGCGTGATCTTCGGGTATTCACCAGCCAAGCGGGCTTCAGAAAAAGATCCTATTGAATCACTGAGATATGAATAAAATATAAGTAATGAAGAAAATACTTTTACTTGCAGTTGTTTCGGTTTTCCTTCTTCCATTCCAGGAAATAAATGCACAGGAGCTTAAGAAGCTTACATTTGCTGAGGTTATCAAGCTTGCCGAAGAGCAATCCCCGAATGCCCTCATTGCCAAGCACAGGTTCCGTGCAAGCTACTGGCAGTACAGGACATTTATTGCCCAGTACAGACCTTCGCTTACTCTGACAGGGTCGACGCCCGACTATAGTACAGCCTTCAGCAGGGTCTGGAATTCAGTGACGGAGCAGTGGGATTATGTTTCTACAAACATCCTGCAGACAATAGGGTCTCTTTCCCTTATGCAGAACATTGGTCTTACAGGCGGTACGATATCACTCCAGTCAGACCTCACACTTGAAAATAACTTTGAGACTGACAAGGACAGGTTTATTACAGCACCTGTAAGCATAAGGCTGATGCAGCCTCTGTTCAGGTACAATGAGCTGAAATGGGAGAAAAAAACAGAGCCCCTGAGATATGAATCGGCCAAGAAAGCATTCCTTGAGAATATGGAAATGGTTCACATACAGGCAGTTCAGAACTTCTTCTCTCTGGCTCTTGCCCAGATTAACAAGCAGATAGCCGAGATGAACTATCTGAATGCCGATACTCTTTGGCGGATGGCCCAGGGAAGGTATAACCTCGGTACAATTGCTGAAGATGAACTGCTGCAGATGCAGCTCTCATGGCTTAACTCCGAGACATCAAGGAAACAGGCAGAGATGAACCTGCGCGACAGGGAGATCCGCCTCAGGTCTTTCCTCGGATTCAACGAGAGCGTAAGGGTTGAACTGATCCTCCCAAGCGAGATCCCGAACCTCCAGGTTGAACCACAGAAGGTGCTCGAGCTTGCACATCAGAATAATCCCGAGATCATCGATCAGCAGCTGACACTGCTCACGGCACAGAGCAGCATGGCGCAGGCCAAGGCAGAGAAGGGATTGAATGCAAACCTGACCGCCTCTTTCGGCTTGCGCGACCAGGACCCGGTTTTTGCAGATGCTTACTCAAATTCCAGCCAGCAGCAAACCGTAAGACTTGGGATAACGATGCCAATCCTTGACTGGGGTCTTGGCAAGGGGAGGTACAGGATGGCACAATCGAGTCTTGAGCTTGCCCAGGTTCAGGCTGAACAGGCACTCGTTGACTTTGACCAGAACCTACTTCTCGATGTTGAACAGTTCAACCTGCAGTCTGAACAGGTAAAGATCGCGGCCAAATCCGATACTGTTGCAACCAAAATGTATGAGGTTACCAAGCAGAGATTCCTTATTGGCAAGATAGCAGTGCTTGAGCTCAACAATGCCGATACCAAGAAAGATGAGAACAGAAGGGCGTATGTGATGGCCCTGCAGAATTACTGGAACTATTTCTACAATATCAGAAGCCTTGCACTTTATGATTTCATAAACAGGAAACCGCTGGAATCAGACTATGAAACGCTTATACAATAGTTAATTATATTATCAGAATATTAGAGGGTGTTTAAAGAGGGACACCCTTTTTCTTTTTTGTGTCTTCACCCAATCCCCTTCCCTGCAATCTGGCTCCTTCTCTAAAATTGCCCCCCCGGCAATTCTTATACGCTCGGCCATCTTAAACAATAATTATTCATTATACACAAATATTACATAGTGTTGATATTGAGGAGATTCCTCACTCCGTTCGGAATGACAGACGTGTATGAAAAGATTAGGGGAAGAAGCGGCGAGGCGCACACCTTAGACAACAGCTTAATAGCAACTTTATTGCGCCTCGCCGCTTCTTCCCCTCTATCACAAAAGTTATTCTGTCATTCCGATCGAAGCCGACGAAGGAGGCGTAGTGAGGAATCTCCTTCTTTACCCGGTGGTTACAAAAAAAGTTATGTATAACAGGGTGGTCAAACAATAAGGGGAGCAGTAATAGGGGTTATATTCCTTATAGAAAGGATGCAAAAACCAAAATTTGGCTTTTTGAGACAGCGCCTTTTTATAGAAAATTTAATATATTTGCGCCTCAATAAATAATCAAATACAAATGCAGAACAAAACAGCTATCATCATCCTGGCAATTGCGCTGGCACTGGTATCGGTATATCAGCTATCATTTACCATTGCCACATCGAAGGCAAATAAGGATGCCAGGGAGTATGCCCGGGGTGATCTTGTAAAGCAGAATCATTATATCGATTCACTGGCTTCGCTGACCAAGGATGAATGGAGTTTTCTTGGTTACACGTTTAAGGAGACCCAGAAAAGAGAGCTGAACCTCGGCCTCGACCTTAAAGGCGGGATGGATGTCATTCTTGAAGTGTCAGTTGAAGATATTCTTAAAGCACTTTCCAATTACAGTACTGACAAAACATTTGCCGACGCTTTAGCCCGGGCAAAGCAGTACCAGCAGCAGCAGAGCCAGATTGATTTCCTTACTCATTTCGGCAGGGCATTTATGGAAATTGACCCCAATGCAAAGCTGGCCGCAATATTCGGAACCGTTGAGCTCAGGGACAGAATCAATTTCAATTCAACCAATGAAGAAGTTCTGGATATTCTCGACGAAGAGGTTTCAGGCGCCATTGACAATGCCTTCAATATCCTGAGAAACAGGATCGACCGGTTTGGCGTTGTGCAGCCTAATATCACACAGCTTGCTACAAAAGGACGAATACTTATATCCCTTCCCGGGCAGACTGACCCCCAGCGTGTCCGTGAACTGCTCCAGGGAACTGCAAACCTGGAATTCTGGGAAACCTATGATAATGCTGAGGTGATCGGCTATCTCTCGTCAGCCAACAATCTGTTAAGAGAGATCCAGGATAATACAAAAATAGTCGAAGCTCAGCCCGAGACAACTGCTCAGGAATCTGCTCCTGCTGACACTGCAAAGAGCGGCGAACAGAGCCTTCTCGACCTGATCGAAAAAGACACAAGCCAGGCAGCTTCGCCCGGTACGCTGGAAGAGTTCACGGTGCAGAATCCGCTTTTCGGGCTTCTTAACCCGCGCGTTACAGCCCAGGGTGAACCGATAGGAGGAAGCATGATAGGACTTGCCAGGGGCAAGGATACATCCCAGGTGAACAGGTTTCTGAACATGAACCAGGTCAAAGCCCTGTTTCCACGTGACCTGAGATTCTACTGGAGCCAGAATCCTTATAAATACGACGAGACAAAAACATATTACGACCTGCACGCAATAAAGATTACCACACGTGACGGAAGGGCTCCCCTTGGTGGAGATGTTATTACGGGAGCACGACCCTCTTCAGGCGTAACCGGTTCTGAAGTCAAGGTTGATTTCACCATGAATGCTGAAGGAGCAAAGACATGGCAGAGGATGACACGTGAAAATATCGGCAGGTGTATCGCAGTTGTGCTTGATGGTTATGTCCGTTCAAACCCTGTAGTGCAGAATGAAATTTCAGGCGGAAGCACAGAAATAACAGGCGATTTTACAATTGAAGAAGCTGATGACCTTGCCAACATACTGAAATCAGGCAAGCTGCCGGCTCCGGCAAAAATTGTATCAGATACAGTCATAGGCCCGACACTTGGCAAGGAGGCTATCAATGCAGGTATGATCTCATTCATTATTGCCTTTATCATCGTTCTGTCGTACATGATATTTTATTACAGTACGAGCGCCGGCACCATTGCTGACATTGCGCTTGTCGGAAACGTATTCCTGATATTCGGGGTTTCGGCATCACTGGGTGCAGTTCTTACACTGCCGGGTATTGCAGGTATCGTGCTTACGATGGGTATGTCGGTGGATGCCAACGTTCTTATCTATGAGCGTATCAGGGAGGAACTCAGGGGAGGGAAAGGCTATAAGCTTGCAATTGCTGACGGTTACAAGGGAGCCCTCTCTGCGATCCTTGACTCAAACATAACTACACTGCTTACAGGTATCGTTCTTTATGTGTTCGGAACAGGCCCGATAAAGGGATTTGCCACAACACTGGTAATAGGTATTTTTACTTCGCTGTTCTGTTCAATTTACATAACCCGGCTTATTTATGAATGGAAGCTCAAGCGCAATGCGAAACTGAGTTTCTCAATAAAGCTTACTGCCAATATTCTGAAGGATACACATATTGATTTCATTGGAAAAAGGAAGATCTTCTATATAATATCAATCATTATTACAGTGATCGGTATCGGATCTCTCTTTGTACGCGGGCTCAACCAGGGAATAGATTTCACGGGGGGACGAACTTATGTCGTCAGGTTCGAAAACCCGGTCAGAACCCAGGATGTTGCCCAAAGGCTTGAGGTGAAATTCGGTGATGCACCGCAGGTTGTTACCTTCGGAAGCGATAACCAGGTGAGGATCATTACAAAATACAAGATCAATGAGACCGGCGTTGATGAAGAGATCGAAACAGCTCTTTATGAAGGGCTGAGCGATATGATACCGGCCGGAGTTACAAAAGACCAGTTCCTCTCTGAGTACAGGGTAAGTTCTGAAACTGTTGGACCAACAGTGGCATCTGATATTAAACGAAAAGCAATCTGGGCCGTGGGTCTCTCACTTGTAATAATGTTCCTCTATATCTTTATCAGGTTCAGAAACTGGCAGTATGGAGTTGGGGCAATAGTTGCAATTGCGCATGACGTGATGATCGTAATAGGGATATACTCCCTGTTGTGGGGTTTGCTGCCATTTACGATGGAGATCGATCAGTCTTTCATTGCTGCTATCCTTACAGTCATAGGTTATTCCGTCAACGACTCGGTTGTTGTGTTCGACAGGGTCAGGGAGTTCCTTCCGCTTCATCGCAAACGTCCAACTCATGAGGTTCTGAACCTTGCGCTGAATGACACACTGAGCCGTACTCTTAACACAGGTATGACCTCAATACTTGTGCTGACAGCAATGTTCTTCTTTGGCGGTGCAACTATCAGGGGATTCCTCTTTGCAATGATCATCGGTATTATCGTGGGAACATATTCATCAATCTTCGTTGCAACTGCTGTAGTATATGACACATCATCAAAGAAAGGATTGAAATTCTGATAATTGCCAGATAAATGAAATTTTGAAGGGACGTTCCATGGAACGTCTCTTTTATTTTCTAATTTTGCATTAATCAGGAAATGCAGGAGAGATATGAGCGGCCCGGAAATTTTCGTAATTATTATTGTTGTGCTGGTCCTGTTCGGAGCAGACAAGCTACCCGACCTTGCCAAAGGGATCGGCAAGAGCATGCGTGAGTTCAGGAAAGCCACTGACGATATCAAGAGGGAATTTGATGAGAGCACAAGGGAAATACGCAAGGATTTCAATGATGTTACTCAAACAATAAGCAGCGATGTTTCCAGTTTCTCCGACTCTGTAACCAGGGATGTGAATGAGGTTACCAGCAATATTCAGCAGGATATCAATGAAGTTACCAGTACTCTTGAGAAAGATGTGAATGAAGCTGCTGATACGGTGAAGGATGAAGCAAATGAGGTCTCCGATGGGATCAGGAACGACGCAAATGAAATAGCCGACAATATCAACAATGATTAAAACTGCCGGAATAACCAAATCATTCGGAGATCTTAAGGTCCTGAAGGGCATTGACATCGAGATCAGAAACAGGGAAGTGGTGGCGATCGTCGGGGCAAGCGGGGCAGGCAAAACGACCCTTCTTCAGATCATTGGAACCCTGGATAAACCTGACAGTGGCACAATCTCATACAACGGCTCAGATATCAGCAGGCTTAAAGGCAAGACTCTGGCCTCGTTCCGGAATAGTAATATCGGATTTGTCTTCCAGTTTCACCAGCTGCTGCCTGAATTTACAGCGCTTGAGAATGTTTGCATTCCCGCATATATAGCAGGCAAAACAAAATCAGAAGCTGAGGCCAGGGCAGGTGAGCTCCTGGGCTTTCTGAATCTTTCCGACAGGCTTGATCATAAACCTTCAGAGCTGAGCGGCGGCGAACAGCAGCGGGTTGCCGTTGCAAGGGCACTGGTCAATAATCCATCAGTTATCCTTGCCGATGAGCCTTCTGGCAACCTTGACTCGGAAAATAAAAACGAACTCCATAAGCTCTTTTTCAAGCTGCGCGATACATTCGGACAAACCATAGTAATTGTCACCCACGACAGGGAACTTGCAGGCATGTCGGACCGCATTCTTCAGATAAAGGACGGGGTGATCACAGGTCAGTAGTCTGATGGTCCCGGAGTCTCAGAGTCTTGCAGTCTGTAAAGTACGGTTCTCATAAAATTATCGATGGAATTTTGTAATTGCGAAAATATTCGTAACTTTACATGCGAAAATATTCGTTACGAAATATTTCGGAAGGATGAAAACTAACCCTTTTAAATTCGGCACTATTGTAGAAGGTTCTTTTTTCACCGACAGGGAGGAGGAATCAGAGAGGTTATCCTCATTCATACAAGGTGAAAACCATCTGATAATGATCAGTCCCGGGAGGTACGGAAAAACGAGCCTCATTATGAAGGTCCTCGGGGAATCCGGCAGGAAATACCTATTTCTTGATCTCCAGCTTGTCCTTTCGGCAGATGATATGGCTGCCCAATTGTTAAAACGTGTATACAGAATCTACCCGGTACAGAAGCTTAAAAACTATATAAAAAGCTTCAGGATCATCCCGGTTGTCACTATGAATCCGGTAACAGGGCAGGCTGAAGTCTCTTTTAAGTCCGAGTCAGACGGAATGGCTCCTCTCGAGGATGTCCTTGATCTGATTGAGAAAATTGCCGGGAAGGAGAAGGGAAAGATGGTAGTTGTATTTGATGAATTCCAGGAGATATTCAGATTCGGTAACGAACTTGACCGGTTTCTGAGGTCCGTGATGCAGGGCCACAGGAGAATAAACTATATTTTCCTGGGCAGCAGTGAATCAATGATAAGAGGGATCTTTGAGAAGAAATCCTCACCGTTTTACAGGTTCGGTTCAATAATGGTTCTTGAAAAGATATCCAGGCCCAAATTCATGGATTTCCTTCAGATGAAGTTTAAGAACATTACAGGTAATTTCAAAGAGCTTTCAGAAAGGATTCTTGATATTACGGGGTGCCATCCTTATTATACACAGCAGCTTGCATTCACAGTATGGGAAAACCTTAACAGGGGGAAATACAGTGCTGATCTTCCTGAAAAAGCTGCAGGGGAAATAGTCCGCAGTCATGATAATGATTACGAAAGGATATGGAACAGCCTGAACAAGACTGACATGTCTGTACTGGCAGGTATGTCAGCGAGCACTCTTTCGCCTCTGTCTGATGAGTTTTCAAATACTTTCGGTACAGGTCCGGTGAGCACGGTTTTCAGCGTGATTCAGCGCCTTGCAAAGAAGGGTTTGCTTGTTAAGGAAGAGACAGGTTACACCATCGATGATCCTTTTTTCAGAAGGTGGATTATCCATAGAAGACAAATATAGGACTGCTGTCATGAAAAGAATGAAAATGAGAGGGGTCGAGCTTAAAGAATTTCTTGATGAGAAGGCCGATAGATACAATTGTCCCGCTTTTATTGAGCATGATCCGGTAAGCATCCCGCATCAGTTCTCGGGAAAAGAAGACATCGAGATTTCAGGATTTCTTGCATCAACAATAGCCTGGGGGAACAGAAAATCAATTCTTAATAGTTCCAACCGGATAATAGAATTAATGGATGGCAACCCT
>JBFYPG010000136.1:0-5349 GCA_041303415.1 Bacteroidales bacterium | reverse complement strand
CAGGATTGGTCCTTTCAACTCTCCTTGCGATTTCGGGATTATCCTTATATGTATCGATAAGAAGCTTTGCAGTGCTCCATGCCCTGTCTGTAAGCCTGTCATAGAAGTTTGTCCTGCGGTAAGTGGTTGATGAATAATAAATTGCAGCGAACGCAATTATAAGTATTACCTCTGCAATAAGCAGAAACTGAAGTGTTAACCTGGTTCTTATCTGCATCCCGTTGATAATTGCGGATTTCGGATTTAGGATTTCGGATTTATAAATCCGATATCGGCAATCCGCAATCCCTGCCTGCGCTGCCGCTTCGGCAGGCAGGCGAAATCACATATCCCCAAATAAATAGCCAAAGCCGACCCTCGTGTGTATCAGCTTCCTGTCATATCCCTTGTCGATCTTGTTGCGGAGGAAATTAACATAGACATCAACAACGTTGGTTCCGAAATCGAAAGTTGCTTCCCATACTTTTTCGGCGATATCGTTCCGCGAAAGCACCCTGCCGCTGTTCCGCATGAAATATTCAAGCAGGGCGAATTCCCTGGCCGTCAGCTCGATCACATTTCCTCCGCGGCGCGCCACTTTCTTATCAAGGTCAAGCTCCAGGTCGCCGGCAGAAAGTATGTTTGATGCGCCGGCTGTTTTGCCTCTGTTTCTCAGGAGCACCTTTACCCTGGCAAGAAGCTCCCTGAATTCAAAGGGTTTGACCATGTAATCGTCGGCTCCGGCATCGAAGCCCGAGAGCTTGTCGTCGGTGGTGCCAAGCGCGGTAAGCATCATCACCGGGATGCCGGGATTTGTCTGCCTGAGTTTCCTGCACAGGTCGAGACCGTTCATCACTGGTATGATAATATCGAGAAGGAACAGATCGTATTTATTCTGCTGAACCAGTTTTTCAGCTGAAAATCCGTCATAGGCGATATCGGCATCAAAATGGTTTTCCTCGAATCCCTTTTTGATGAATGCTGCCACCTTTGGTTCGTCTTCTACGATCAGTATCCGCATAATTGTCAAAAATAATAAAATATAGTTCAGGCAGCAAAGCACAATTTAAATCTTTTCCCTTTGTGCTCTTAGTGCGTACTTTGTGTTCTTTGTGGTTAAATGGCTTTTCTAAGGCATAATCTGTTAAACTGCAATCTCTTGCATGATAAGTTCGTAATTACTTAACAGTTTTAACATAAAAAAATCATTATCTTCTTGTTTATAAGATATAGAATTTTATATCTTTGATAGATTTTAGCGAAAAGATCGTTAAAACATAGAACCTAACTAACCTTAAAAAATTTGACTATGCAAATTTCTACCAGTGTGCGGCGCATTGCGCTGTTTTTATTCAGCATGGTCCTTTCAGCCGGAATTCTGTACGGCCAGGGAAGGACCATAACCGGGAGGGTTTCTGCTGCTGAAGAAGGACCTCTTCCGGGCGTAAACGTTACAGTCCAGGGAACTACAGTTGGAGCGATCACTGATGTGAACGGCGGCTACACGATCAACGTACCGGGACCGACCTCAGTGCTTCTGTTCTCCTCAATCGGCTATGTTACACAGCAGGTTGCTGTTGGATCACAGAGCGTGATAGATGTTACCCTGGTCTCGGATGTGCAGGCTCTTTCTGAAGTTGTGGTCACGGGTTATACCACACAGCGTAAGAGGGACCTCACCGGTGCTGTCGGTGTTGTTGAGACGTCTGAACTTACCGCAGTCCCCACAGGCCAGCTGACAAGCCAGCTGCAGGGACGTGCCTCGGGTGTCACCGTAATCACGGATGCCAGGCCGGGGGAAGCTGCTAAAGTAAGGATCAGAGGATTCTCCTCATTTGAGGACAATGATCCTCTTTACATTGTTGATGGTGTCCCGACAACCGACATCTCATACCTGAACCCGAACGATGTTGAAACAATGGTTGTTCTGAAAGACGCAGGTGCAGCATCCGTTTACGGATCGCGTGCATCGAACGGCGTTATCGTTGTAAATACCAAAAAAGGAAGCTCCGGCGTTAAGGTCACTTATGACATGTACACCGGTTTAAACCTGCCAGGAAAAGGATTGACCCCTGACCTCTGCACAGCTGAAGAGTATGCGCAGCTTCAGTGGCTCGTCTACGATAATGACGGAACTGTTGAAACACATCCCCTTTACGGGCTTTCAACAAATGCAAACCCGACGATGCCGAGCTGGTATAACGGAAAATCAACGGACTGGTACGATGAAATGACTGATCCGGGTGTGAAGACAAATCATGACTTCACACTTTCCGGCGGCACGGAAAAATCAAGATTTTTTGCCGGATTCGGGTATCTTGATGAAAATGGAGTTCTTCTTTATAACTACAACAAAAGAGCTACAGCAAGATTCAACTCCGAATTCACAATCCTCAACGACAGGGTTAAAATAGGAGAAAACTTTACCCTCACCGGCAGAAAAAGACTAGGCGAAACTAACCTTAATGAAGGAAGTGCATTCCAGATGGGTCCTGTCAGGGCACAACCGATCGTTCCGGTAAGATGGACAGGAGCTGATTATGTTGGTTTGTCACACGAGTTCAAGGAAGGCGACTGGGGTGGCACCGGAATTGCTTCACGCCTTGGAAATAACTCCAATGTTGTAGCAAATCGTACCAGAGGCAAGGACGACTGGAATACGAATTTGAACCTTATGGGTAATATATATATGGATATCAAGATTCTCAACGGTCTTAACTTCAGGTCGAGTTTCGGCGGCGGGTACTACAGCTGGTATAGCAATTGGATAGGAATGGCAACTTATGAGAACTCAGAAAACACAGGGTTTGATTCATATTATATGCAAACAGGCAACGGCTGGAACTGGGTATGGACAAACCAGCTCACCTATGATAAGGTATTCGGCGATCATAAGATAAATGCCACAGCAGGATATGAAGCTGTCAAAGAGGGAATGGGATTTGATTTCCTTGGCCGGAGAAACGGATATTACACGACCGCCGTGAGTTACCGTACACTTTCAAACGGAGCCAGTATAACTGATGCCAGTTCATCTCTCTATACACCTGTTGCACTGGTTTCGATATTTGCCAAAGCTGACTATGGTTTCATGAATAAATACCTGTTAAGTGCAACTATCCGTCGTGACGGTTCATCAAAATTCGGTCCCGACACACGCTATGGTATATTCCCGTCGTTCTCAGCTGCATGGCGCATTGGCGACGAACCGTTCCTTGAAGGTCTTACATGGCTTTCCGACCTGAAGCTGAGAGGATCATGGGGTATGATGGGCAACCAGATATCCCTCTCCTCTGCTAATCAGTACTATCTGTACGGCGGCGGTGCAGGTGAAACAAATTACGACCTGAATGGCGCTGTTTCATCCTCTTTGCAGGGATTCCGCCCGACACGTATAGGTAACGAGGGAGCAAAATGGGAAACCAACATTACAACCGATATTGGTTTTGAAACCACCCTTCTGAATGATAAACTGACCTTCGTATTCGACTGGTACCTCAAGCAGACCCAGGACCTGCTCTATCAGCTTGAACTGCCAGGCCAGTCAGGTAATGCTGAAGCTCCCTATGTAAACATTGCCGAGATGAAAAACACCGGTTTTGATATTGAGCTTGGCTACAGAGATAATTTCGGAGATCTTGGCTTTAACGGCAATCTGACACTGACAACTTACAATAACGAGATCACAAAAATCGCCGAGTATGTCAAATACTTTGATTCCGGAGGTTCGCGAATAGGCGGTTTCCACAGGAACGAAGTCGGACATTCAATGTCAGAATTCTTCGGGTACAAGGTTCTCGGACTCTTCCAGGATCAGCCTGAAGTAGATGCAGCACCCACGCAGGACGGCGCAGCCCCCGGATTTTTTAAATTACAGGATACCGACGGAAGTGGAGTTGTTGACGATAAGGACAGGGTCTACATCGGCAACCCGAACCCGAAATTCACCTACGGTCTGAACCTCGGTTTGAACTTCAAGGGGCTTGACCTCACAGGTTACTTCTACGGCTCACAGGGCAACGACATCTTCAACTGGAACAACTGGTGGCTCGATTTCTGGCCTTCATTCCAGGGACAGAAGAGCAAGAAGCTGCTGTATGAAAGCTGGACACCTGACAGAACAAATACCGATGTTCCGAAAGCCTCCAATGCATCCAACTTCTCCACAAACACGGTGGTTGTTGACTACTATATTGAGGATGGTTCATTCCTGAGGCTGAAAAACCTGCAGCTGGGCTATACCCTGCCACAAAGTGTTCTGAGCAAGATCAATGTAAAATCCCTCAGGCTCTATGTACAGGGCGTCAACGTATTCACTCTCAGCAAGTACTCTGGACTCGATCCTGAACTTGGAGGCGATGACCGCAACTTCGGTGAAGACTCCGGGAACTATCCAAATGTCAAGCAATTGATCTTCGGACTAAACTTTGTCCTGTAAACAATAATTTAATATAGTATGAAGATGAAAAAGCATATTTTAATAATCATAACAGTTGCTGTACTTGGAATAGTGGGTGCATGCAAAGAAGACTTCCTTAATATCACTCCCAACGGAGCCCTTGATGCATCAGTTCTTGGAAATGAGAACGGTATAGACGCTTTAATGATCGGTGCCTATTCCCTGCTCGACGGAATATCCTGGAACCATGGATGGGAATCCGCAGCATCAAACTGGGTATGGGGTGATATCAGGGGAATGGTTGCAAACAAGGGAACTGACTCAGGTGACCAGCCGGATATTAATGCAATACAGAGTTTTTCGGAAAACGCTGCAAATCCTTACCTTAATGCAAAATGGCGCGAGGTTTATGAAGCAGTCTCAAGGTGCAATAATGTCATAAATGTTGTAACAAAAACTCTGGCTGATGGAAAGATCACCCAGGACCTCGCCGACTGGTACATCCAGCAGGCAAGGGCTCTCCGCGGATGGTACCATTTTGAAGCATGGAGAATGTGGGAAAAGGTACCCTATATTGATGAGAAGGTGGATCCTGCCGAGGTAACTAATTCAGCTGACATAAGTGCAAATATCATTGCCGACCTGACCGAGGGAACAAAGCTTCCACTCGACATGGAACAGATAGGTAGATGGAATAAGACAGTATGCCAGGTGGTGCTTGCAAAAGCCATGATGCAGATGGACCACAACTATGCAGGGGCTCTTCCGCTTCTGCAGGAAGTTAAAACCAGCGGTAAAAATCCAAAGGGAGAGGCTTTAGGTCTGTGGCCAAAATACGGAGAGATATTCATGATCGAGAACAGGAACTGTTCAGAAGCCGTATATACGGTTCAGTATTCAATCAATGACGGTTCCGGCGGACAAAATGCAGGCGCCGGTGAAGTATTGAACTTCCCGTACAAGAGCGGCGG
>JBFYPG010000135.1:0-16131 GCA_041303415.1 Bacteroidales bacterium | reverse complement strand
GTTACATAGATACCTGAGGAAAAATCAAGATATTTATTTCCGTCCACATCTGTAAGGGTAATTCCATAACCTTTCTCAAAACAAACCGGAAAGAGTTTTACCTGTGAACTCAGCCCTTTTACATACCTTATTGCGCTGGAATGCATCGCTCTCGACCGGGGGCCGGGTGTTTCTGTAATCAAATGTGGTAATGCTCCGATATCTTCTTTCCACCAATATTTTGACATTTCAAATGATATTTTTAATTAACTATTTTTGATATTTATAAAAAAGTAAATCAAGCTATGATGATATTAATATTATGTTCAATAAAAGTGTCTATCAGGGTTTGGTCTATTCCTTCATCAGTTATCAGATAGTTAATTTTCGAAAGAGGTGCAAATTGCACAAAAGAATCCCGTTGTATCTTTGATGAATCACATAGAAGGAATACCTGGTTAGAATTTTCAGCCATTTTCAGGGTAATTGCGGATTCATTCTCATCGGAGGAAGTCAAGCCTTTTAATACGGACACACCTGTCGCCCCAATAAATGCTTTATCAGCGTGATATTGGCTAATACTTCGTTCTGCTACAGTGCCGTAGATAGCTTTTCTTTCACTGATTGCTTCCCCGCCGATAATTATAAGTTTAATTTTGGTATAATTTATAAGTTCTGAAACAACTGGTAATGAATTAGTAATTACTGTTAATGAATCAAATTTGGTTATGAATTTTGTCAAATGAATCAGGGTTGTACCACAATCAATAAATATTACATCTTTATTGGAGATAAATTCAGAGGCTCTCTTGCAAATAGCTGTTTTCTCTTCGGCGTTTTGATTTACTTTCAAATCATAATTAAATAAATTGTCTATGGTTTTCGATTTCACTGCACCGCCATGAGTTCTTATAACCAAATTTTTAGATGCAAGCAAGGCCAGATCACGTCTTGCAGTAATCTCAGAAACATTACATTTTTCAACAATTTCCTGAATGCTTATAGAATCTTGATTGTTAAGCATATCGAGAATAATTCTTTTTCTTTTTTCTTGATACATAAATCTTATAGATTAGTTTCAAAATTTAGATGATTATTGCGATCAAATATAATCATAATATATCATTCCTATAAACTCTTATATTTTTTTTTTAAATTAAAAAAATTAATGATTAATCATTCATGATTAATGCAGGTATAAAGTCTACTGAATCTGCATTTTAAAAGTCCATGCATATTGACATGGAGGTTTGTTCTGCAAGGTTTTTGGGATATTTATAATTGTTCCTTTCGCAGATTTTTCCCAGATCAGGGGTTTGTCATACCCCAGCAGGTATACCTTACTCGTGTTTAATGGCTGGAAAGATGAAATAAATAGACTGGCTGGTAATATTTTCTCATTTTCATCAGCTAAATAAATTGCATACACAAAATTATTTTTTTTGGTGAAGCTAATTTTATCATCCTGGTTCGGTTTAATAGGGTTAGTTCCATAAATGGCCTCACTGTTTATTTTCATCCAGCTCCCAATTTCTTTTAAACGTTCGTAAGCCAGAGGATCAAAGTCTCCATCAGGTCCGGGGCCAATATTGAGTAAGAAATTACCTCCTTTAGAAACAATCCTGACAAGATGTTGAATGAGTTGATATGCTGGTTTATAATTGTCATTTGGTTTGTATGACCATTGACCAGCCATTGTCATACAGGTTTCCCAGGGATAATTGAGGGCCTCTTCCGGTACTCGCTGCTCCGGAGTACGGTAGTTTTCATATTGATCATTGGACCCTCTCACTACCATCATAATTCCGGGTTGGTGCCCCCGTGCCATCGTCGCTAAACGTTGCCAATCGACCTTCTGTTCTTTTGAAATCACGTTCAAATCAAACCATAAGAGGTCCAGCTTCCCGTAACCGGTTACTAATTCTTCAAGTTGTTTGTAGATGAAATTATTATATCGCTGCCATTTTTCAGGGTATTTTGCTGGTGAATAATTAATTGTACGGTCAAAAGGTGGAAAATATCTCCACCAGTAATCGTCATTATTCCAGTCAGTAGTAGAATAGTAGGCCCCGATCATAAAATCCTCCTTACGAAAAGCATTAAATATCTCCTCCGCAACATCAGCACGTGGATTTGAGCTGAAAGGGCATGATTTCCCGGTAATTTTGTATTCACTCTGCCGGGTATCGTACATATTAAAACCATCATGGTGTTTTGCAGTAAAAACAACATACTTCATACCTGCTTCCTTTGCTGCAACAGCCCATTTATCCGGATCAAATTTTACAGGATTAAATGTTGTGATCAGATTTTCATACTCTTTCACATATTGGCAATAGCTTTTATCTTTCGGGCGTACAATCCATGGCCTGTCTTCCGGGCACAATGTCCATGATTCTACAACACCCCACTGACTGTAAGTTCCCCGGTGCATAAATAACCCGAATTTCAAATCCTGCCATTCTTTAACCTTTTGTAAAACCTCAGGCTCTGCAGGATACTGATATGGAGGCCGTTCATTTTGTGCTGTGCCCCGTTGCGGGCAAAAAATAAGAACCAGGACTAAAATTATTAATGACTTATTTTTCATATTAATTAGTTATTTAAATTATCCAATACTAATTTCAGGCAATTATCCGCAATACTGTTAAGACAGAACTTTAAACAAGAATACCCCTCAATTTTTAAATTTCAAGAAGCCATCGTTTAGAATATTGTAAAAAATCAGGTTGCGTACTGAAAAGCAACCTGATTTTTACCTTCTAACTAACCTACTAACCCATTATCTGCGGAGAGTCTAATTGACTTCCCTTTTTTAGTTATAAAGTATTAATAACCCGGGTTTTCTACTAAATTCGGATTATTTGCTGTTCTTGATAATTTAATAGGAATATAATAATTTTGTTCAAAAAATGCCGCGGTTTTCCCATTGTCAGCAGGATCGAACTTTATTATGAGTTTCATTGTATTATAATCGAGAATGTAACGAATCCGGGTTTTGGGCTTTGAGAGCTCAGTTACAGCTATTCTCCATCTTCTGCAATCCCAATACCTATGGCTCTCAAATGCCAATTCAACTTTTCGTTCATGACGTATTTTTTCCCGATCTATACTGGTCAATAAAGCTATACCTGCCCTGGCCCTTATCTGGTTTATGGCATCTAATGCCTCGGCTGATTTCCCGAGTTCAAATGCAGCCTCGGCAAAATTTAACAATGTTTCCCCATAACGATAAACAATTATGTCATTTGTGCTCATGTTACTCCACATAGAATTTTTGTCCTGGACATTTTTCCACATACCAGTACACGCAGCCTTTGCCTGCGGTATAACTTTAATGCCTTTATAATAACCCGAAGCAACCAGAACGCCGTTTTCGTCCATTATTCCATTCCAGTATTTAAGTGTATCGCCCATAAATACAGAATTCTGTGTATATATGGTAGAATAAAATCGCGGATCTTTACCGGCCCAAATATCTTTACCTTGCCAAAGTTTAGAGGCTACTGCTGCCCGATCCAGTGTACCCGGGGTACCATCAACATATTCAAACTCTTCCATCATTTCCAGATATGGAGCTAATGCAGACCCCCCCCCCCATTCATGAACATAATTCGGGGTATTCCAGAAATCAAAATTATGGCCCAGACCGGCAGCTCCACCGACATAAGCTTTTACCCAGATTTTTTCAGAGTTTCTGTTTTCATTGAAAAGCTGCCGGAAGTTTTTTACTTTATCGCCAGGGAGCTTATCATATAATACAAACTTATTACTATTTATTATGGCCAAAGATGCATCGTATGATTGCTGATAAAACGATTGTGCTTTATCATGAGGAATACCAACGACCCCATCCAGTTTTACTGTACCAAAATCTGCAATGCTTGCGGCATATAAGGCTGCTCTGCTTTTCAACGCAAGCGCCGCATATCTGGTGGCCCGTCCGTAATCAGCGCTCCATGATTCGGGCAGATCACCTGAAATGGCATCAACTTCTGAGATAACGAAGTTATAAATTGCTTCTTCAGTATCCCGTGGTAACATTATTTCCTCTGAGGGAGCATTAATATCCTGTACAGATGTAATCAGTGGGACACCACCATAGAGTTTCACCAACTGGAAGTAAGATAAAGCTCTCAGAAACCTCACTTCGGCAAGCATTTCTATTTTAGTATTGTCTGGAAGTGTGGTAGCTGGTATTTTTTCCAAAGCTATATTTATCGCTCTTATAGTCGAGTAACCCCACCAATCAAACAAGCCGCCGCCAATTTTTAGATTGCCATACTTTTGCTGGGCACCCCCGGAATCCCAAAAAGGTTCTGCTTCATCAGCGATATTTAATCCGTTCATATCCGGATTGACCCACCCTTCTGATCCAGGATTATCATAATACAAAAAATTCAGTTGACCGTATATTCCACGGATGTACGCATTTGTAAGACTCGGATCATTCCAAACGTTTGCATCGGAAATAATGTCCAATGGCTTTTTATCAAGAACTTCTTTTGTACATGCCTGAAATATAAGCATCATCATCAGAAAGCTATATATTATATTTTTCATGGTTAAATTTTTAAAAGATCAATAAATTAAAATGATAAATTTATACCGTAGGTAACTGTACGTTGCTGCGGGTAATAGTATCCTGCTTGTCCTGAAGGAGCCTCAGGGTCAACTCCATATGTTCTCATGACTTTGGATAAAGTAAATAAATTTGTGCCTGCAACATAAAGGCGCGCGGAAGTCAAACCGATTTTCTTTAACCAATTGTCCGGCAGATTATAGCCAATGCTTGCAGTTTCCAAACGCAAATAGTTAAAATTTTTCAGGTTGAAATCGGAGGTATACCCATTTGTTGCAGCTTTGCTGCCATTTCTGGGCACAAGACCATCAGGATCATTAACAGAAGGTAACCATCTGTTCTTAAATCCTTCTGCCGACGGTATTCCGCGTGGCGTCATTGTCATTGATGAAAGATAATCAAATGCACCCTGAAAAACTGCTGCAAGATTAAAACCTTTGAATGTTAATTGAGTATTGATTCCAAGAAACCAGTGAGGTGAACTGTTCCCAAGTTCGACCTGATCCCTCCAGTCTAGTTTCCCGTCTGTGTTTATGTCTATATATTTTATATCACCAAGGTTAAGCGTACTGTTTCCGCGTCCGTCCTGGTCAAAACCCAGATTGGCAATTTCCTCCGGTGAAGAAAACAACCCGGCTGACCTGTAGCCAAAAACACGATCAACAAACTCACCTGACAGTTTCGACTGTCTTATCTGATCCGGGTCGGTATATTCAGATTCTTCATAATGAACCCATTTTGTTCTTGAATATGAAAGATTTGCACCGATATCAAATCGCAGGTCACTTATGGTATTACTGGAACCTATTAATGCTTCAAAACCTTTGGTTCGTGTACTATTAATGTTGACTAAGGGCGGATTGGCCCCCAAAGTACTGGGAATCACACTCAATGCATTCCCCGTTATGCCATCCCGAAATCTATTGAAAATATCAAATTCTCCAAAGATTTTTCTTTTAAATAACGATATATCCAGTCCAAGGTTGGAAATATTCATTGATTCCCATGTCAGATACGGATTTGGCAATCCTGTTGTGACAAGACTTGTTAGTGCAGAAGTACCGATAACAACATTTCTACCGTATTTGAAACCAGACAGGTAAAGAAAGTTTCCAATAGCATCATTTCCCATTTCACTATAACCTCCGCGTAGCTTCAGGTTGTCAATAAAACTTACATTATTTTTCATGAAATTTTCTTCGGAAATTTTCCATCCTAAAGAAATGCCCGGGAAAGTGCCCCATCGTCCTTCTTCGGCGAATTTAGCGGAAGCATCTCTTCGTAAAGTGGCCTCAAGCAGATATTTATTTTTATAAGAATAGTTCAACCTGCTAACAATACTTGCACGCCCCATCTGAGTTGCACTCCCGTTGTTTGTCTGCGTATCTGAAGATCCTCCAAATAAATATTCCAAATCTGAACTTAAAAATTTTTGTCTTCCTGCACTGATACTATTTGTGGCATAATCAATTACTTCATAAAGTAAGAGCGCTGTAACATTATGATCGGTACCGAAGGACCGATTAAAATTTAGTGAAACCTGGCCTGTAAGAGTCTGGTCAGTATTACGGCTTTCGCTTAATGTATTACCTGACAAACCGGGGTGTTCTACATAAGTCTGTGATGCATAAATATATTCCCAGGTGCTATAAGGCTTTGATCTGCTGGATGTTTGGGAATAAATCTTAACATAGGTCCCGGTTGCTTTTGCTGATAATCCCTTTAAAAATGGCGCATTATAGTTAAACCCAACTGTGCTTTTTAAATTATGAATGTTTTGTAGTCGAGTCCCGGTTTCACTGGATGCAAGAGCAACCGGATTAGTTAAACCTCCACCACCGGTAAAGGGCATTTTTGTTTTATCAGGAATAGGTCCGTATCTGGGATCAAGATTGTCCCAGACATCTTGCCATATATAAGAACCAGATGCTCTTTCAGAAAAACTATCATTAGTTATGATTGTTGAAAAATCCATCTGAGCCGACAAATCTTCAGTTATTTTAGCGTCAATATTTGAACGGAAGTTGTATCGCTTAAAATTTCCATCATTTGATGTAAAAAATGATCCCTGATTTAAACTGCCTAAATAACCATAATATTTGATATTATCGGTTCCCCCGCTTACAGATAAATTGTGTTGTTGTTGCGGGCTCCGTTTTTTAAATAGAATATCAAACCAATTGGTATTATTATAATCCGGATCAGATCCATCATATAATTTAGCGATCTCCTCCTCTGTAACAGGCGGGGTACCAATCGAACCTCCATTGATCCAACCTTCCCTTTTCCAGGTATAATAATCACCTGAACTAACCGGATGCAAAAAGATAGTGTTACTTTGCAGGGTATAAGAACTGTTTAAAGTGATGGTTGGTTTGGCTATCTTGCCTCGTCTGGTAGTCACCAATATTACTCCATTACCGGCCCGGGATCCATAAATTGCGGCAGAGGCATCTTTTAATATCGAGATACTCTCAATTTCATTTGCATCAAGTATATTAAAACTACTGCTTTCAACACCATCCACGATAATGAGTGCAGTTCCAAAATCACGGATTTTCAGGGATGCTCCATCACTGCCAGGCTTCCCGGTCGATTGAATTACGGTTAGTCCGGGCATAACCCCTGCAAGCGCACCTGTTATGCTGGCAACAGGTGGCAGTCTGGTCAATTCTTTTTCACTAACGGTAGCTATTGCTCCGGTCAGGTTTACTTTCTTTTGGGTACCATAACCAATAACAACAATTTCATCAAGCGCAGTGATTTCCGCATTAAGCGCTATATTAATTTGAGTTTGCGTACCAACCTTCATTTCCTGGGTAACATAACCGATAAAGGAAAATTGCAGTGTAACTGAAGCATCTGGTACCTCAATGGTAAAATTACCTGAAGCGTTAGTTATTACTCCAATACTTGTTCCTGGAATAATAACGTTTACTCCTGGCAATGCTTCGCCCGTAGAGGCATCTGTTACAGTCCCGCTGATCTTAACCGGCTGCTGATTATCTACGGGATTAGATTTAACTCCTTCGAATCCTGATGCTGATAAATTAAAGGTCAATAAAAGTAGCAGCATAACTGTCAGATTCAAGTAGCTAAAGATTTTACATTTCTTTTCTCGAAATTTAGAAAAGAGTACTTTTGTTTTCAATAGTCTCATGATTTTTCAAGTTTAGGTTAATAAATTTGGCCTTAATATTTGTACTTTTTTTCTTAAGCTTGTCTACATTAGATTTCTATGGGGATCGAAATAAGTTTTTGTAAAATCCAATAATTTTAATCCCAGGTCCTTGTTTCTCCATCCTCACCCACTCTTTTAACATGATTTTCAGAATCTTAATCAATTCTTAACTACAATAAATCAAAGAATCAATGATATATTCAATCAAATATAAGCATTTTTTATCATATATGTAATCTTTTTTTGATTTTTTTTAAAAAATATTATCAATTTTTCTGATAACATCTAATCCATTGATATACTGTTCATTAGTTAGGTATCATCGAAATATTCTTCTTATTATGTCTGATATTAGTCTTGAAATGGGTTAATTTATAAGCATCTCTCTATTAATGATATTCTAATACTCAGTCGTTGCATATATATATATAATACAAGCAATTAAAAATATTTAAGTAAGTTTAAGATATAATCGATCATTTTAAATTATAATCAATCATTACTCTTTAAATAATTGTTGCTATGGTTAAAAAGGATCGCCACCAGCTAACTCTTTCAGCATAGCTACTATTTCATCCACTATGCGCTCGCCCGTGCCGGGTTCGACGTAGCTATGGTAGCCGGTCCATACCTGGTAGCCGCCCAGTTTGAAGCCAGTCAGGTCGGGTAGGTAGCCAATGTAATCGTTCGCTAACTCGGCAATATAAGTGTATCGGAATGGAGAAAGGTTTTTGATGTCGAGGCCGAGTTGTGTGAATAACTCCCCAGGCACGCCAACAATTGCAACATCTCCAATGAGTACCACTTGCAACCATGTTTCGCGCTCCTGGCCGCACTGTGGTGCCAACATCTTACGCATGTCGCGAAAAACACGGACGACATCGTTATTACTGCGGTCGTAACGCCTCACTGCCTCATCTTCAGTCGTTTCATCGAACTGGCGGACTTTGAACTTAAATGGACGCTTAATAACAGCTAACCGATTAACGACTCGTTCTTGTGTGTGGTTGTTGGCGTCGAGAACGGCCTCCTTTATGCGTTGGGTACATTCGTTACCGGACAATGCTATGTTGTGAGTGGAGCCTGATGCTCCTTTCAGAAAACAAACCGGGCAATTCAGTTCTGCCTCTATCTCCTGTGCTGCCAATCCATAAAAGCCAGGCGAACGCGTTCCCCTCTGGCGAGAGCCAATGTTATGTGTAGAGTGATTGAAGATGAGCGCCAGAAGCTTGCCGGCCGAGTCACTGAAGGTAAAAACCGGCAACTCCGGATCAAATGGACCAGTTGCTCGCACAAATTCATTAGCCGGGCTGATCCAGTTGATTTGACCATCGGGAAGCAGCCAACGGCTATTTCGACCAACTGTCTCCTCCTTCCCCAGGAAGAGCTTGAACGCGCAGTCCTCCATGGACAAGTTGGTATTGGCCTTCTGTACTGCCTCCACAATGCCGCATTGTACCCTCCTGGTAAAAACTTCATCCGGACAGTAATCATGCACCTTAATCGTGCTGGGCGCATGATGAGTGTGCGTGCAGCTTATGAGAACATTGGTTGCCGGGATGCCAGTTGACTTTTCGATTTCCGCCATAACCGGATCTAGTCGTTGTCGATCAATCATGAGGATATCGCACTCTACGATAGCGAGCTTTACAGGTTTCTTTTCTAACACAACCGCCACAATGCGCAGCTTGCCATCCTGACCTGATACTTTCTGTGATAGAATGCCACCAGCTATAACCATCGAATCATCAGCTTCCAATTCGGAAATCCCGGTGCCGACTTTAAGCCCAACGCTCACCTGTGATAGACCATCTCTCAAACACAATGCAAAAAATAAAAAAATTAAAATTTTCTTCATCAACTATTTATTATTTTCAGATTGTTTTTGAATATTTTTTTCAAGCGGATTTATAGATGTTCATAGATCCTTATAAAGATCATTCAATATTGATATCACTTCATTAACAATTGCCTCACCAGTTCCTCTCTTTGAATAAGCACGGCCAGCCCACGTTTGATAACCGCCAAGATTAAAAGCTTCATCATCGGGTAAATAGCCTATGTAATCATTGGCTATGCCTACAACGTATGTATAGCGGAATGGTGAACGGCGTTTTATTTCCATGCCCAGTTCAGCGAATAATTCCCCCGGGACACCCACAAAAGCGATATCTCCTGCCAATATCACCTGAATCCAGGTTTTCTGGATTTTTCCCTGAAATGGTGCTACATGATCTCGTCTATTCTTAAAGCCTTGAATTACAGGTTCAGGATCAGAAAAAAAACGATTACAATAATTGGCAACCTTCTTTTGTTCCTGATCTTCGTCAAATGTTCTGACTTCAAATTCAAATTCTTTTTTTACTGAAACAAGTCTTTTAATGATTCTTTTTTCGGATTTAGCATAAGCCTTTTCTATCCCTTCTTTAATTCGAAAAACCCTCTCTTTAGTAGGATCGCTGAATACATGGGTTGAACCAAATGCTCCGGGCAAAAAGACAACTGTGCCACCTAATTCTTTTTCAATTTCCTGTGAGGCTGTACCATAGAATGACGGAGAATGTACATTATTGGGATTATTTATGTTATGTGTTGAATGGTTGAATACTATGGCTTCCGGATTTCCCTGACTATCTTTAAAAGCCAGCACAGGTAGTTGAGGATCGTAGGGACCTGTTGGCCTATTATAGCCATATTCATTTGAAAGTGGCACCCACAATATTGTGCTGTCATCTATAACGACACGGCTGTTTTGACCAATGGTGGCATATCCCAGGGCAAAATAAAAGTCTGTTGCCCCCGAGGAAATAAGTTTTTCGTTTGCCAGACCGACTGCCTCCATGATAGCTTTCTTAATTGCACTATTTAAGATGCTATCGACCGGGGTCTTAAAGCTCCAATCTTGAAGCGGAGCGGTATGATTATGAGTTGCTGCGAACATAAAATTATTGAAAGGAATGTTATATTTAGCCTCAACCTCATTACCAATCTCATCCAGGATAGTTCGCCGCAAAACTGTTACATCGCATGATCCAAGGCAAACCTTGTTTTTGCCATCGGTGATAATAATAACCTGCACCCGTAGAGGTCCATCCGCAGGACCTCTTGGATTACGCGGTGTTATGCCACCTCCGAGGGGAAGGGTATCTGAAACCTCAATCTTTACTGCTGCTGCTGCAGCTTTTATTTGAGATTTTCCCTCCTTGTTAGTACTACATCCGCCTAAAAATATCAAGGGAATGATCAGGGGGAAAACAATTAATTGCTTAAATAATTTCATATTCATTCTTTCTCCTTTTACAGTGTTATTTGTAGTATTTGAATATATATCATATATGTAGTTCAATTTTCTAATCTTGATAAAGGCCATTTAAAATTCTAACAGTCTCATTTACAATGGCTTCACCAGTTCCTGGTTCAGAAATACATGGTCCTGCCCATGTCTGATAACCTCCAAGACTAAACGCTCCGATAGTTGGCAAATAACCAATATAATCATTGGCTATACCAACTATATACGTATACCGAAACGGTGACTGGCGTTTAATCTCCATGCCCAATTCACCAAATAATTCACCCGGAACTCCGACAAAAGCAATTTCCCCTAAAAGAACAACCTGAATCCAGGTTTTTTGGATGTTACCGCTTTGTAATGACAACTTATGACGCCTGTTCGCGAAAGCTTTAATTGTGGGTTCGGGTTTAGATCCTAAATAGCGGGAGCAATAATCTGAAACCAACTTTTCCTGTTCTTCTTCATTGAATGTTCTGATCTTAAATCCAAATTCATTTTTTACTGAAACAAGTCTGTGAATATCTTTTTTTTCTGTTTTGGCATAAGCCTTTTTTATCCCTTCTTTAATTCTAACAATCCGTTCTGTTGTAGGATCGCTAAATACATGGGTTGAACCAAATGCACCAGGTAAAAAGACTACTGTACCACCCAACTCTTTTTCTATTTCCTGAGAGGCTGTACCATAAAATGATGGAGACTGAATATTGTTTGGATTATCAATATTGTGAGTTGAATGATTGAATACAATAGCTTCCAGACTTCCCTGCTCATCCTTAAAAGCCAGGACAGGAAGTTGAGGATCATAGGGACCGGTTGGCCGGTTATAACCATATTGATTTGAGAGCGGTACCCATAATATTGTGGTATCATCAATGATAACACGGCTGTTTTGACCAATAGTGGCATATCCCAAGGCAAAATAGTGATCTGATTTTTCAGTGTTCTTCAGTTTCTCATTTGCAAGACCAATTGCTTCTATGATAGCCTTTTTAACGGCATTATTTACTGTTTGGTCGGCAGATTTATCGGTCCAATCTGTCTGAATCGGGGCGCTATGATTATGAGTTGCCGCGAACATAATATTATTAAAAGGGATGTCATATTTTGCCTCAACCTCATGACCAATCTCATCCAGGATACTTCGGCGTAAAACGGTTACATCGCATGATCCCAGGCAAATCTTGTTTTTACCATCCGTGATAACAATAACCTGTGCCCTTAAAGGTCCATCCGCGGGACCTCTTGGGTAACGGGGCGTTATGCCACCTGCAAGTGCCAGGGTATCTGAAACATCTATCTTTACTGCTGCTGCAGCTACCTTTATCTGAGATTTTTTACCTCTTGTTGAACTACACCCATCCAAAAACACTATGGGAATGATGAGGGAGAAAATCATTACTATTTTGTAAATTTCCCTGTTCATTTTTACTCTGTTTTAAATAATTAATTGTTTTCCCAGGTCGGTATTTTAATAATCCTGATATAGATCGTTTAATATTTTTATCGCTTCGTTAACGATAGCCTCCCCAGTTCCCCGCTCCGCGTAAGCACGGGTGGCCCATGTCTGATAACCGCCCAGATCAAATGCTTTATAGTCAGGTAAATAGTTTATGTAATCATTGACTATGCCAACCACATAGGTATAACGGAACGGTGACCTGCGCTTTATTTCCATGCCCAGTTCACCGAATAATTCACCCGGAACTCCCACGAAGGCGATATCTCCTATCAATATCACCTGTAACCAGGATTTTTGGGTTTTGCCCTGAAGAGGTGCAATACGTTTACGTCCGTTTGTGAAGGCTTGAATGGTCGATTCAGGTTTTGGCCCCAAAAAGCGGATGCAATAATCTGTAACTGCTTTTTGCTGCTCTTCTTCATTAAATGACCTGATGATAAATTCAAATTCTTTTTTCACCGAGACAAGTTTGTTAATATCTCTTTTTTCGGATTTGGCATAAGCATTCTTTATCCCATCTTCAATCCGAAATATCCGCTCTTTTGTAGGATCGCTAAATACATGGGTTGAACCAATTGCGCCGGGCATAAAAACTACTGTGCCACCCAGCTCTTTTTCAATTCTCTGCGAAGCTGTACCATAGAATGATGGAGATTGTAAATTATTTGGATTATCAATGTTATGGGTCGAATGATTGAATAATATCGCTTCCAGCTTTCCCTGCTTATCTTTAAAAGCGAGTACAGGAAGTTGAGGATCATAAGGACCGGTTGGCCGGTTATAGCCATATTGATTTGAAAGAGGAACCCACAATATGGTGCTATCATCAATAACGACACGGCTGTTTTGACCAATGTTGGCATTCCCCAGGGCAAAATAACAGTCTGTCTCCCCGGCGTTCTTCAGTTTTTCGTTTGCCAGACCAATTGCTTCCAGGATAGCTTCTTTAATGGCATTATTAAAGGTTTGATCGGCCGATTTATCGCCCCATTCTGTCTGATTCGGGGAACTGTGATTATGCGTTGGTCCGAACATAAAATTATTAAAGGGAATGCCATATTTAGCCTCAACCTCGTGACCAATTTCATCCATGAAATTTCGTCTCAGCCAGCACACATCGCAAGATCCCATGCATACTTTGTTTTTACCATCGGTGATAATAATTGCCTGTGCCCGTAAAGGTCCATCCGGAGGACTTTTGGGATAGCGAGGCGTCATCCCTCCTCCGAGGGGAAGTGAAGCAGAACCTTCAATAATCGCCGATGCTGCGGCTACTTTAATCTGAAGTTTCTTCTCCCTGATCGGTCTATACCCGCCCGAAAGTGTCAGGATAAAGATCAGTGAGAAGCACATTATGATTTGTAATGTTTTTCTTTTCATTTTTTATTCCTCCTTTTTAATTAATTATTTTGTTATTTGAATTATTTGATACGACAACTTATATAGTTAAAGCAAGTAACAGTCTTATGTTATATTTTGCCTGATTCTGACATTTAATATAAGTCTTTAATCAGCTTAAAACTTTCTATAGAGAACTTACCGACTTTAGTCTCAAACTCATGTTTTTGAATCGGAATATTCTCAAGCTCATTTTCAAGTAAATCAGTTTTATGTACGGCATCAATGCCCATCAATGGTGATAATTTTATTTTGGCCATACACTCTGTACCTTTTGTTTCATAAAACCTTATAACCAGGTCGTCAGAGTCTTCAGCTTTTTTTAAGACTGTAACAATCAAATTATCAGGAGATATTTCGATAAAGGAATGTACAGCAGGCAGGGACCCGTCATGAACTGACTCATCCAGAGCAATCAATGGGTAATTTAATTCATAACCTTTTTGCATTGTATTTGCTTCGCCCCAGCTACCTTGATGTGGGTAAAGTGAATATTTAATCTGATGTATTCCTTTTTCATCCGTTGATTCAACAGGTTGATCAGGACTTCGTAATACACTTAAACGAATCGTATTTTGTGTTACATCGTATCCATAACGGCTGTCATTTATAACACTTACTCCGTAATATTCATCTGATATATCAACCCATTTCTGAGCTGCATGTTCCTCTCCCAGACTGGGTCTTTTAATTGTCCCATAAGGTATTTCATACGTGGCACTATCACTTTGTATATTGAGCGGGAAAGCTATTTTAACCATTTTATTCTTCCCATTCCAATCAATAACAAGTTCAAAGTCAATTCTATCAATCCCCGGATATAGATATACACGTTGAATAAACCTGGCCAGGTGGAACTTCCTTTCAACTTGTATGGTTGCGCGAACAGGACCGGTTTCGATCAACTCAATTTCTGTGTAGTCATTCACATTCGAGGTATTTCCTGTCCATAAATTATATTCTCTGGCACCCTTTGGAGACAGTAAAAAACCTTCCGAATCACCAAAATCATCAATAATTTGAATCAAATTGCCAGGTATAACTTTATCAAGTACTTCCCGATTATTTTGTTTATCAGTTATCCCTGCCAGACAACCTGTTAAAGAGTCAATTTTTACTCTGAAAAATTCATTTTCAAGCCAAAACCTGTTTACCTTTAACATACTTTGGTTTACAGGCCTGCTTTTTTCAGGTTTTATTCGGAAAGTGCAATATCCCATTGATGGAATATTTGCAGCCAGAAAAATCACTTTAAGTTTTTTTAGCCCTTGCTCTTCGCTTTGTTTGATAATTTGAACCGGTACTTTTTTGTTATTTTGGTCAACAATAGAAAAATAACTATTCTTCCAGGGCAATTCAACCTCTGCTTCAACCACATCAGTCCGTTTCCAGGATAGCGGATTGAATACAACAATTGGAATGCCTTCCCCCAGAGTGTTGATATTTTTGGTGATTGATCTTAATTGTCTGTCGAGCAAAGTTGATACGGTATCTATAACTTGCTTGAAACGTAACAAAACATCATCAACAGAAGGAAGAATGTCTGTACCGGAAATCGGATCATGAAACTGGTTTATCATAATTTTTTTCCAGGCATCATAAATAGCCAAGTCTGGATAAACATTTATTCCCAGGGCAGAAGCACTGGATGCGAACTCTTCAAGGGTCATTAATAAATTCTCGCTATACCGGTTTCCTTTTTTAATTTCGCCTACGGTAGTATATGCACCGCGAATTGTCGGTTCAAGTTCGTACTTAACTATTGGAAAGTCGCCGGGGTCATCCAATATAGCATTAGTAAACTGCATTGGTGTACTAAAAATAACTTGAGCCTGTTTCATCTTATCCTGAATACCGGAATTACGCTCCTGCTTAATAAGCTGCATTCTTTCCACATCGGCCTTTATGGGTCCTCCTCCATGATTTCCTACTCCAACCAGGACAATCCCATCATTGATGCCATATTTCCCTTGTAACTCAATGAGATAATTATCAATAGATTCTTTGGAAGGTAAATTATTGTTCCAAGAAGTTAAAGGTTTGTAGGCAAACACCTTAGAACCATCGGCAGATTCCCACCAAAACATTCTTTCCGCCATCTTTATCCGTGGACGGGTAAACATGTATGATTCAATTCCGCATTTTCTCAAAATCTGGGGAAATGTCCATGGATGTGTCCATGCATCCTGAAACCAGGCGGTTTTAACATCTATTCCAAATTGACTTTTATAAAAACG
>JBFYPG010000134.1:0-4456 GCA_041303415.1 Bacteroidales bacterium | reverse complement strand
GTTACATAGATACCTGAGGAAAAATCAAGATATTTATTTCCGTCCACATCTGTAAGGGTAATTCCATAACCTTTCTCAAAACAAACCGGAAAGAGTTTTACCTGTGAACTCAGCCCTTTTATATACCTTATTGCGCTGGAATGCATTGCCCTCGACCGGGGGCCGGGTGTCTCAGTAATCAAATGTGGTAATGCTCCGATATCTTCTTTCCACCAATATTTTGACATTTCAAATGATATTTTTAATTAATAATTCGGTCACTAATTCTAAAACTTTTCAGGCAGTAATGGAATTAACACAATGTTTTTGATAATTATTTATCAAGACCTGTTCTATCACTTTAGAAACATTACATTTTTCAGTAATTATTTGGATTTTACTATAATCTTGACTGTTATGCATATCGAGAATAATTCTTTTCCCTTTTTCTTGATACATAAATCTTATAAATAAGGCATAATTTTAAAATGTTTATTTCAATCAAATATAATCATTATATATCATATATGCAAATATTTTATAGCTTTTTTTTAAAAAAATATATATATTATCATTAACCTTTGATTATCAGTTGTTTATTATGATTATATCGTAATATTACTTTAAGTGTCCCAATCATTTATCCTTAATTTAGTTTAATAAAATAGAATAATTATTGGCAGTAATAAACATCTTATCCCTTGATTATAAATACATTATACTGTATTTAATTTCTTTAAATATATATGATAATAACATTCATAATAGACTGTATCCAATCATTATTTACTTAATTCTCATAAAAAGGATATTTTAATTTTTATGTTGGATTATTAATAAGAGGTCTTTTAAATCCATTTATAGCCTGGTACTAAATCTGGTCAGCTTGACTGGATAACCAAAAGAATATTTACATAGAAGAAAACACATAATAAGGAACAATAAACAATCCAACACAATTATAAGAAAGGAGTAAATAGGGATACTTTGGGGTAAAGTACAAGGCATCGGTCTGCTGAATAACGTTTTACCAGATTTAGGAGGATATTTATGAATTTAAAACTGATATAATGAAAAAACAAGAACGGATCGACCGACAAAAAGAAATATTATCGCTGATGGAGAGGTGTCATGAAAGTGGAAAAACACAATAAACATTTTGTGTGGAATAGGGTTAGTGCCAACTTGCTTTTAGCAACGAAGTAGATAAATTTAACCAATGTCGAAAATTTTTGTTATGTACCTGGTATTTTTTATAAAAGCAACAGAAAAAGTATATTTTTGCTCCGTAATAATAATTGTGAACTCTCATATAAAAGAAATTTTATGATTGATCATGCATTCTTATTAAGGTCTGCGTAGTCTTTGCCTGAGATTTTGACCCTGAAGATATGACGGACCTGCCTGCTCTGAAGTTTTTTTATAAACAAAGCTGAAAAATGGAGATAGCAAAAATCATGAAGTTCGGCGGCACATCAGTCGGAAACCCCGACAGGATGAGAGCCCTGATCCCGCTGATAACCGACAAGGAAAGAAAATTAGTTGTTCTTTCAGCAATGTCGGGCACCACCAATGCCCTGGTGGGGATAACAGACCTTCTTTATACCGGAAATGTCAACGAAGCTTCATCGAAAATTGAGTCGCTAAGGACAGTATACCACCAGGTCGTTCATGATCTTTTCGCAACCGATGAGTTCCGCAAAACAGGGCATGAACTTATAGATTCTCATTTTGACTATATCAACAATTTTACACTGAGAGTATTTACAAAGCTTCAGGAAAAAGCTATAGTCGCCCAGGGTGAGCTTCTCTCAACTTCGCTGATGCACCACCTGCTGCATGAGAGACAGATAAAATCGATCCTCCTTCCTGCCCTGAACTTCATGAGGATAGACAAGGACGGCGAACCTGACTATTATTATATAGAGGAGAACATCAACAGGGAACTTAAAAAGCATAAATCAGAAACAATAATAATAACGCAGGGTTTTATCTGCAGGAACGTATATGGTGAAATTGATAACCTGAAGCGCGGAGGCAGCGATTACTCCGCATCAATAATCGGCGCGGTGCTTAAAGTGAAGGAGATCCAGATATGGACCGACATCAGCGGATTCCGCAACAACGATCCCCGTTACGTGGAGGATACAAAGATCATCCGCGAACTCTCATTCGATGAGGCTGCCGAGCTGGCATATTTCGGAGCCAAGATACTTCATCCGGCAAGCGTAAATCCTGCCAGGGAAAAGAATATTCCTGTCAGGCTCAAGAATACGATGGATCCTGAAGATGAAGGCACCCTGATTACATCAAGCAGTAAGCTTCTTGATTACAAGGCTGTCGCTGCGAAAGACGGAATATCGGTGATAAGGATCAGATCCGACAGGATGCTTATGGCATATGGATTCCTCAGGAAAGTGTTTGAAATATTCGAAGCCTACAGAACGCCGATAGACATGATCACAACATCCGAGATAGCAGTGTCGCTTACAATTGACAATCCGCAGTATCTCGATCAGATCGCACGCGACCTCAGGGAGCTGGGATCAGTGGAGGTTGAGAGAAACCAGACAATTATATGCGTTGTCGGTGATTTCAGGACCGAGCGCACCGGATCGGCACCGGAAATATTCCTGGCACTTAATACAATACCGCTCAAGATGATATCCTACGGAGGAAGCCCCAACAGCCTTTCGCTTCTCGTCGATACATCCGACAAGACACAGGCACTTAAACAACTGAGCAAACACCTTTTCAAATAATAAAATGACAGAGCAGAATACAATTGATAAATTCCGCAACCTGCGCACGCCTTTCTATTTCTATGACCTGGATGTGCTAAGCAAAACCCTCTCCGCATTAAAGAAGGAAGCAGACAATTCCGGATTCAGGGTACATTATGCCGTTAAAGCAAATCATAATCCGCGCCTGCTTAAAATCATCTCGTCTTATGGTTTCGGCGCCGACTGTGTGAGCTGGAATGAGATAGATGCTGCCATGGCAGCAGGGTTTGAGCCCGGTAAAATTGTATTTGCCGGAGTAGGAAAGAGCGACAGGGAAATAGAAAATGCAATCAGAGCTGATATCTTCTGCTTCAACTGCGAATCCATTCCCGAAATGGAGGTGATCAATAATTTTGCATCAAACCAAAATAAGACCGTAAGGATTGCCCTGAGGATCAATCCTCTGATTGATGCCCATACCCACCATTACATAACAACCGGGATTGAAGAGAGCAAATTCGGGATCCATGCATGGGAGCTTGATGAAGTCCTTCGCAGGCTTGCCGGAATGAAGAACATCGAGCTTACAGGCATGCATTTTCATGTAGGATCGCAGATAACAAAGATGTCTGTTTTCCAGAGCCTCTGCAACCACATCAACGAGCTCCAGGACTGGTTCATCTCCCGCAACGTGGATCTGAAGGTCGTGAACGTCGGGGGAGGTCTGGGGATCGATTACGAAAATCCCGGTAAATATCCGGCATTCGCTGATTATTTTACACTCCTCAATGATTTTATTGACTTGAAACCGGGACAGGAGCTTCATCTCGAACCAGGCAGGGCAGTTGTAGGACAGTGCGGATCGCTTATCTCGAAGGTTCTGTATATCAAGAATGGAAGCAACACAATGTTTGCAATCATTGATGCAGGAATGACAGATCTTATCAGGCCGGCCCTGTACCAGGCTCATCATAAGATCGAAAACCTTTCATCACATGGAAGCATCTGCCGTTATGATGTTGTTGGACCGGTGTGCGAATCGGCCGACACCTTTGCCAAATTCATCGAGTTGCCTGAAACGCACAGAGGCGACATTCTGGCAATACGCTCGGCAGGTGCATATGGCGAGGTGATGGCTTCACGGTACAACCTCAGGGATCTTCCGGGAGCTGTGTTCTCGGATGAGATATGATAATTGGCTTATATTTGTGTAAGCCATAAAGTATAGAACATGAGGAGATTCTTTTTATTGTTGCTTGCGGGTTTTGTCATCTCCTGCTCCCCACTCAGGGTTTACAGGGAAATGCCTGAAGTAAAAGCATGGGAACCCGAAATCGCAAAGTTTGAACATCTTGATAAATCCGAAAACTACCCCGACGATGCTGTACTGTTCGCAGGGAGCTCAAGCATCAGGCTCTGGACAAGCCTGGCAGAGGATATGTCTCCCTACCCTGTAATACAGAGAGGATACGGAGGAGCAAAATTCAGCGATTTCGCAGTTTACGCCGACAGGATATTCGCACCGCGCAAATGCAGAGCTGCCGTTATTTTCATTGCAAATGACATCACAGGGAGCGAAAATGATAAAAGTCCCGAAGAGGTGAAAAAACTGTTCCTCAGTGTCCTGAACACATTCAGGAAAACGCATCCTGAAACTCCTTTTTTCATTATTGCCGTAACGCCAACGTCATCGCGGTGGAGTGCCTGGACTGAGATAAGCAAGGCAAATGAACTGATCAGGGAAGCATGTGAAA
>JBFYPG010000133.1:0-14710 GCA_041303415.1 Bacteroidales bacterium | reverse complement strand
ACTTACGACCCACTGATTAATCCCGACGCGTCGGGATTGCTCTAACCCTACGGACAATACTATTAAACTCTTCAGGATGTTCAAGTAAATTCTCAATTACTTTCCTGCTCTTTAGTTTCTTTAAATAGTTTTCCACCCGCCTTGCTTCGCCGCGAGACTCTGAAACATCGAAAGATCCTTTAAGTATCCATGGCCGGTAATGAGATGTATATGAGTTTTTATCAGCAGTATTATGCTCTTTCAGCCTGCGTGGTATATCCTCAGTATGACCGATATAGTACCTGTCGGCACTCTCTGAATAAAGAATATAGATCTGAAACATGGCAGCGAAAAAAAAGGAGGACGAATCCTCCTTTTTGGCTCCCCAGGTAAGACTCGAACTTACGACCCACGGATTAACAGTCCGTTGCTCTAACCAACTGAGCTACTGAGGAATTTATTCTTGAATTGCCAGTACTCTTTTAGCGTGCCAAAAATAAGGGCTTTTAGTGAATTTAACAATATCTTTACCGAAAATTTTTATTATGAAGAAAATCCTTGGCATCGGCAATGCTCTTGTCGATGTGATGACTCCCATTGCCGATGATAATATCCTTGAGAAGTTCTCCCTGCCAAAAGGAAGCATGACCCTCGTGGATGCCGTAAAATCAAGGCTTGTAAAAGAAGAGACGTCAAAATTCAGGAGGAGGATGACTTCAGGAGGATCGGCAGCCAATACGATACACGGACTAGCAATGCTGGGAGCAAAAGCAGGATTTATTGGTTCGGTTGGTAAAGACGAAACAGGGTATTTCTTCGAGAACGACATGAAAAAGGCAGGAGTCAGAACGATGCTTCTGCGGCGCAAAACTGAAACAGGAACAGCAGTTGCTCTTATATCCGGCGACTCCGAAAGAACCTTTGCTACCTACCTCGGAGCGGCAGTAGAACTCTCTTCCCGCGACCTGAAGCCGGAATTTTTCAAACCTTTCCAGATACTGTATATGGAAGGCTACCTGATCATTGACAGGGATCTTGTGGAAAAAGCCTGCAAAACAGCCAGGGCCAACAGGATGAAAATTGCCCTTGACCTGGCCAGCTATAATGTTGTTGATGCAAAGATCAATGATTTCAGGTATATAATCTCAGAATATGTCGATATCCTTTTTGCCAACGAGGAGGAAGCAAGGTCATTTACAGGGTCAGGACCATCTGAAGCACTTGATAAGCTGGCCGGGCAGGTGGAAGTTGCTGTCGTTAAAACAGGCAGGGATGGTTCACTTATCCGACGCGGTGGAGAAGCTGTCCGGATAGGAACTCTTCCGGTATTATGCAAGGATACAACAGGTGCCGGAGACCTTTATGCATCGGGATTTCTTTATGGATATGCAAACGGTCTGCCTCTTGATAAATGCGGAGCTCTGGGCGCACTCCTGGCCGGAAATGTGATAAAGCTGGTCGGGGCAAGATTACCTGACAGTAGATGGCCGGAGATACGGAAGAGGGTGGAGAAAATTGTGAAGGAATGAAAATGTTGCTTGTTCCTGGTTGCTGGTTGCTTGTTACTGGTTAGTTTTGATTAAAACTGAAGTTGTAATGAAAAACGGAATTAAGATATCGCTACTCTTGATATTACAGCTGCTGATATTTTACAGCTGTAAAAAAGATACTGTCAGTCCGGGTGTTACTTTCAACGGACGGCTTTTTGAAGTTGCGGAAGATGTTCCGTCGGGTTCTGTTGACATAGTTGTAAGATTGTCTGAACCATCAGATGAGACCTTAAGCCTTG
This sequence comes from Bacteroidales bacterium, assembly GCA_041303415.1. Classification (GTDB taxonomy): domain Bacteria; phylum Bacteroidota; class Bacteroidia; order Bacteroidales; family VadinHA17; genus LD21. The sequence continues at coordinate 12,942 of JBFYPG010000133.1, read as the reverse complement.
ATTACAGCACCGAAGACAGCACGGCGGTTGCCGGGATGGATTATGCTTCAGTAACTTCTGGAAAACTGACTTTTCAGCCGGGAGAGACTGCAGTCTCAGTCAATATCAACATCCTGCAGGACACCGCACAAAAGAAAGACGTATACTTCAGGGTGGTTTTCAGCAATCCGGTAAATGCCCTCATCAGCCAGGCATCAATAACCGTCAAAATCATTAATGTTGATTATGCCACCCTTGTCTGGAGTGACGAGTTCAGCGCAGCCTCCCTCAACACACAGGTATGGAACTATGAACTTGGCGCGGGAGGATGGGGCAACAACGAACTCGAGACATACACCAATTCAATAAACAATGTTCATCTTGATTCGGGATACCTGCATATTACTGCTCTCAATCCCGCACCCTCATCATACACATCCGGCAGGCTTACGACCCAGGCTAAAAAGGACTTTACATACGGGAAGGTCAGAATAAGGGCGAAACTGCCCCAGGGAAAAGGCATCTGGCCCGCTCTCTGGATGCTTGGATCCAATTTCTCTACCGCAGGATGGCCAAAATGCGGCGAGATTGATATAATGGAACTCTTAGGTCAGGCACCTTCAGTTACTTACGGAACCATCCACTGGGATGCGGGAGGCTATACCAGCAGATCGGGCAGCTATACCCTGAGCGGTTCAAGCTTCAGTGCCGGATTCCATGTTTTCACACTCGTATGGACACCCAACAACCTGAAGTGGTCGGTCGATGACCAGGAGTTTTTAAGTATCCGCCGCAGTGATGCGTCTGCTTTCCCGTTCAGCCTTCCGCAGTTCTTCATCTTTAATGTGGCCGTTGGAGGTAACTGGCCCGGAAATCCAGACCAGACTACGGTATTCCCGCAGCATATGATCGTTGATTATATCAGGGTATATCAGTAAGCCGGCTTCTTTTTGCTGACTTTATAACCGCTCAGTCCAAAGTAAAAAATAAAGACAAAGCAGACCAGCGGCACAATAAATCCGAGAGCCATATTTGATACATCTGCAATACGTCCCATTATTACCGGGACCAGCGCTCCTCCTACTATTGCCATTACAAGGAATGAGGAACCCTTCTTTGTAAGTGGCCCCAGACCCTTGATACCGAGAGCAAAGATCGTCGGGAACATAACCGACTCGAAGAAAAAGGTGGCGAAAAGCGCAATAACCGATATCCATCCGAGCCCTGCGATTACCAGGCTCATTGTTATAACACACATCATTGCATAGAAGGCCAGAAGGTTATTGGGTTTTATTATCCTCATGAAAAGCGTGCTCCCTGAAAACCTGCCGAGCCAGAAGAGACCGAATCCTCCCAAACCCAGTATCTGGGAGGCCTGAAGGTTGCTTATTGACGGCATCTCCTCGGTTACGTAATTGATGAAGAAACTGTTGATGCCGGTCTGAGCCGCAACATAAAGGAACTGAGCAATCACGGCAAGAACGAAATGCGGATATTTCAAAAGATCAGATATCTTCCCGGTTGATGTTTCATCATTTTCTGCCTTGGTTTCTTCCTTTACAGCCGGAAAGTGCACACGCCAGAAAAATATTGCAACGATGAGTACAAGCGTGCCGATGAGCAGATACGGGAGGGCGATGGATGAAAATCTATTCCCGCTGCTGCCATTAAAGGAGAATATAAGCATCCCTCCCACCAGCGGCCCGGCTATCCACCCGAGTCCATTGAATGACTGTGAAAAGTTGATCCTTCTTTCACCTGACTCCGGAGGACCCAGTACCGTGGTATAGGGATTCGCAGCCGTCTCAAGACAAGTGAGTCCGCAGGCTATTACAAATAGACAGAAGAGGAAACTGCCGAAAGTCTGTATCATTGTCGCAGGGAACATCAGAAACGCTCCTGCAGCAAAAAGCAACAATCCGAAAATTATCCCCTTCTTGTATCCGACCTTCTGCATGATGATGCCTGCAGGAAGCGCCATCAGGAAATAACCCCCGTAAAACACGAACTGGAGCAATGCTGATTTTGCTTTCGACATGCTCAGCAGCTCCTGGAAATGCTTGTTGAGTACATCAATGCATCCGTGAGCAAAGCCCCAAAGGAAAAAGAGGCTTGTAACAAGGATGAAAGGGATAAGAAATCCCTGGTAAACAAATCTTTGCTTGTTGGCTGAAGCAGAAAAGTCACTTGTCATGCAATCCTGTATTTTGTCAATACAAGATTATCATGATTTGTGACTTTACCAAAAGTTTACTTAACTAAAAGATTAACCTTAAGCTTGAACTCGTCGTAGATGGTCTTGTCACCGAGGTTGTCGAAGAATGACCCTGAGCCGTAGCGGACATTGTATCTGGTGCGGTCAATAACGATGTTTGCAAAGAACCATGTTCCGTCATCTTTCTTCTGCATGGCCGCCTTGAATTCAACAGGATTGGTAATATCCTTTATTGTAAGGTTGCCCTTCACGGTTCCTGATCCTTTTTCAAAAGCTGTGCTTTCAGTAATCACAAGCTTTGAGGTCGGAAATTTTTCAACTCCGAAGAAGTCATCTGACTTAAGGTGACCTTCCAGTCTTTCACTGCCGTCATCATCCTTGATTGTTTTCATATCAATAACGAATTCACCCGCAGTGATACTGTTATCATTCCATGTCAGCCACCCATCCTGAAGACCGATTGTTCCGTTATGCTCTCCCAGCACCTTTTCTCCGAGCCAGTGCAGAGCAGTCTTATCCTTGTCTGCAATTAATTTATCCTGTGCATTCATTGTTCCTGTTATTAAAAAAAGTGTTGCAAAAAATAATATGTTCTTCATAGTTTCTGTTTTTTGTGTTACATACTATAAACAGATAAAGAGAACAGATTGTTCACATGCCACCAAGGCACCAAGACACTAAGCTACACCAAGAATTAATAATGAATTTGTTTGATTATCCTTTGCGCCTTAGCGTCTTTGTGGCGAAGAAAGCTTATGATTATAATTTGTGAATATTCAGGCCGCCGCTGATATCGAATACCATTCCGGTTGAAAAATCCCAGTCACCGCGGGCAATAGAGGCGATCGCCTTGCCCACATCCTCAGGCAATCCCCAGCGGTTCTGGGGCACCCGGCCTTCACTGATCGCCCTGTCCCATTTATCCTTTACCTTTACAGTCATATCTGTCTGGATGATCCCGGGCCTTACTTCAAAAACACGTATGTTTTCCTTTGACAGCCTGTCGGCAAATATCGATGAAGCCATGCTGAGGCCTGCTTTTGACATGCAGTATTCAGCCCTGTTTATTGATGAGAGCGTCGCTGAAACAGATGTGATAAAAACGATGACAGGTTTATAACCTGAGATCTGACCTCTCAGGTAGATCATCTCCCTGGCAACTTTCTGGGCAAAGAAGAAAGGGCCTCTCAGGTTGATATTCATTACCCTGTTGTAGCTCTCTTCAGTCATATCAAGAAGATCATTCCGCTGAAGGGGTGCCACACCAGCATTATTGACCAGGAAATCAATCCTCCCGTATCTTTCAAGAATATTTGAAACCACCTCGGTCTGGCAGCCTGTACAGGAAATATCCAGGCCCACAGGGAAAAATTCCGAACCCCTCTTCTCCACTTCAGCATTGAGGATCCCCATTCCCTCACTGTTTGTGGACCGGGCAATTGCTGCGATGTCAAAACCTTCAGATGCAAGGGAGATTGCTATCGACCTTCCTATCCCTCTGCTTGCGCCGGTAATAACAGCAACAGGCTTATGGTTCATCTTATAAGGCAGTTATCAGGTTATACAGTAAATACGGCGGTAAAATTAACAATTTGGCTGAAACGGTCAACACCCATATGAATTATCTCTGTAAAATTATCCGGGTAATCAATATGGAATCAGTAACGGAAATTACTTCCGTTTCCAAACCTGGGATTGACTACATTATTGTAAATTGACCCAAAGGTGTAGGTGATCTCTATTCCGCCGTCAACACGGTATTTCGTCTCAAGTTCTCTCAGATGCAGCAGCCTTTCGGCCTCTGATATATCACCTTTTGCCAGATTGACCTGGTCGTTGATGTGAGAAGCTCTTCCGAATATTCTGAGTGATAATCCCTTGAAAATCCTTATATTGAGTGATGTGAACAGGTCAATACGGTTTTGGGAAAGATCGTGAAAATAATTTGAACCTGTAAGGGAAATATTCACTGAACCCCACTTATCCTGTACCTGGTAGGCTATCCCGAGACTCTGCATGTAAAGATGTTCCTGTATTTTGTTGTACACCGTGGTATCCAGATAGTTATTATATTGATATCCGGCACTGTAAAGGAAACGGAGCTGACGGTGAGTCGCTTCGGAATATGGGAACAGGTCATACTCTATTGAAGGAAGCAGTTCGGTCCTGAAATTATAGTTTTCCCTGGTCGAGGACCCGAGTTCCCATCTTAAGCCGGCTGACCAGTGATTGTTAAGGCTTTTCACAAACAGATTGTTCATTCTAAGCGAACCGGTAGAGTAAATTGATGTAAACGTGGAATCGGTTTGGGGGTATTCAATATACTTTTCCTGCTGATAAAATTGGTCCATCCGGATTTCAAGTTTTATCTCCGGGGTGATTTTTGTAATATCGATTGAGTTCCTGAGGTTCATCTCCTTCTGGGTTTCCTCAGATTCAAACTGAGGCTCGGTTGACAGCTCAAATACCCAGTTATTCCATTTGTCAATGACCTCTTCAGCCTCAAGGTTCTCATTGTGTATGATTTCAATTTCGTTGAAAAGGGGTGTCTTAGCCACGTACCTCATCAGCCCCATCTTGAGAAGGTCAGTTCTTTTCTGCCTTGTTAATGTACTTGTCTGATCAGGACTGGATGTATAGGTCAGTGTATCGTCCATTCCATTGAATTCCAGCTGGCCATGAAAAGTATAGGTGTATTGCCTTCCGCCACTGCCTGAATTCTGATCTGAAACAATAATAACCACCTGGGCATCATGTACATCCCTTACATAATTGATATAAGGGATCTCCTGCCTCGTATAGTTCATATCACAGTTCCGGCAATCAAGAAATATCTTTACCGCACTCTTTCTTATAGTATCAGCAGGGTTATTCTCTTTCTGTCCGAAAGCGGGCATTACAACCGCTAATAATATGAAAGAGATCACTGATTTTTTCAGGGAGGCCAATAATGCAGCTGACTGTATCCGGAAATCCTTATTTTTCTGGTTCATATACAGCGATGATTTAAATGGACACAAAGATGAATTTTATTTCTTATCAATCATGTAAGCAGCCAGATAAATCGGGCTGATTTCATCTTTTTTAACATTTGATTTCTGTTAAAAGAATCGTGTTAAAACAGAAAATCTTTTATTATTTTTCGCAGCGGACTGATCTGGGGCTCCTCCACAATCTTCCTGATAATGCGTACCTGTAATAATCCAATAATTTTATCAGGAGAAGCAGTCTTACATTAAGTTTTGGTAAAAAGAAAAACAGCAGTCCGGCCAGGCCGGCAATAATTCCGGTAATGAGATTATCCGCAATTATTATTGCCTGAATGGCAATTCGACGCAAACCCTTTTCATGCTTGTGAATATAGAGATGACGTGATATCTGCACTTCGCATTTTGAGAGTGCTGCCGTCTTCAGATCTGTTCTTGAACTGGCGCCGTGATTGTGCTCTATTGTCAGGTTATTGAAAAAAGATATCTCCCCTCCGTTATTCCTTGCTCTCCTGCAAATATCCATATCTTCGTAGTACATCCAGAAATCCTCATCAAACCCTTTCAGCTTCCTGAAAATATCGCTGCGCATCATCATCACTGAGCCCGAAACCCAATCAGGGAAAATAACATCTGATACTTTACTTTCCTTCCTGGTTGATCCCAACCACGGAAACTTTCCGTAAGCCCGGCTCTCCCTGCCGTTTTGCCTAAGCTGGCGGCATGACAAAATATGATATGCGGGGTTTGATCCGGCAGCTTTCAGAAGCTTGCCTACCGCCTCTTCTGATGCAACTGTATCAGGATTCAATATCAGGAAATAATCTCCCCGGGCAATTGAACATCCCAGGTTGCATCCGTTTGAATAACCTCCGTTTACGGTGTTATGAATAAAATGAAACCCCGGAAACCTGCTTTCGGTATCACCGAACAGCTCATCACCTGGATTGTTATTTACAACAATAACCTCCATGCTGAAGCTCTTTTGTGTGAAAGATGCCAGCGATTCCAGGCACCTGTTAAGCTTCTCGTATCCCTTATAGCTCACTATTACTACCGACAGATCCATTCCTCGCAATTTAAAACAGAATAACTAATAACCAATAACCAATAACCAATAACTACCTGCTCTCTCCATCTCCCCCTCCCCCACTCTCCCCTTCATCCTTGCCCTCCTCAGCCTCGTCCATCCACTCATACACAGGCCTCTGAGGTCCCTCCTTCCTGTACCATACAGCCAGTGCGATCCCTGAGAAGAATCCGAGCATGTGGGATTCCCATGAGATGTTCGTATAGATACCCGGGAATAATCCCCACACCATTTCGCCGTAAAGAAAAACCACCAGCAATGATAATGCTATCAGCCTGAAATATTTCCGGATTATACCGCTGAAGAACAGGAATGATGCCAGCCCGTAAACCATGCCGCTTGCTCCGATATGCCAGGCTTCCCTGCCGCCGAACCACACAAGGATGCCGGTAAGGACCCATGTCCACGAAAATACTTTAAACGCTACTTCAGAATAGAAATAAAAAAGGGCCACGGCGAGAAGCAGAAGAGGGAGAGAATTGTTGAACAAATGTGTAAGGTCATCATGAATGAAAGGTGAAAAAAATATTCCCGGAAGTCCTTGCAGTGACAATGGATATATCCCCAGAGATGAAAGATCAAACTCAAACAACACCTCAATGATCTTCACCAGCCACATCAGGAACACAAATGTCACCGGTATAATGAGACTCAGGAAAAATTTCTTCCTGTAAAAAGATCCTTCAGCTTTAATATCCTGGCTGGTTCCGGACATATCAATCATATAATCATCCAATCATGCAATCATGCAATCGTGCAATCGTGAAGTCGAAAATTTTTCTCCCCCTCTCCCTTTCTCCCCTTCTCCCCATCCTTCTTCTAGTCTCGTCCCGGGAATACAATACCGGCGGCATTTCTGATACTGTCAAGCGTCTGCATCAGGTCAAGGCTGAGTGAGAGCGGCACAACGGGACTTTCAGTCAGTCCTTTGTCGAGGCACTTCATCAACTCTTCAGCTTCCCAGTGGTAGCCCATTGCCGGCGGATTGAAAGTGAACTCCTGTTTTTCGGTACCATGCATCTCAAGGATCACCTTCTGGTTCATATCCCTCCCGCGGGTTACTGTCAGGTTTCCTTTTTCACAGTAGATCTCGCATCCTATTCCAATGGCGGTCCTGAAAGAACTGTACAGGGAAGCCATCGTTCCATCCCTGTAGTTGAATATGACGCTGAGCGATTCTTCCGAGCCTGTTTCTCCGAATACCGCAGTGGCTTTGACTTCTGACGGAACTCCAAGGAAGGTCAGTGCATCGATCACCGGATAGATACCTATATCCAGTAGCGATCCCCCACCCAGTGACAGGTTGAATTTCCTGTCGTTCGGATCGTATGGCGGTATGAATGAAAAATATGCGTCCAGGTGCCTGATCCTGCCCAGGATTCCCGATTTAAGAATCTCATGTGCCTTAATATAAAAAGGTTGAAAGGGCGGCCACAGAGCCTCCATCAGGAATACTTTCTGCTTCCTTGCTTCGGTGATCATCTCCTTTGCTTCCCTGGCATTAAGAGAAAAGGCCTTTTCGCATATCACATGCTTGCCGTTGCGCAGGCACAACATCGTATGATCGTGATGATACGAATGAGGCGAGGCGATATAAACGACTTCAAGATCAGGGTCGGCAGCAAACTCTTCATAACTCCCGTAATACTTTTTAAATCCGAAGTCCTTTGCAAAGAGAACCGCCCTCTCCAGGTCGCGCGATCCCACGGCATACAATTCAGCATTATCAAGCAGCTTAAGTCCCTTCGTGAATTTGGCCGACATCTTGCCGGGGGCCAGGATGCCCCATTTATATTTCTTCATAGTTTGATTTTAGGCGGATAAATATAGGGAATCTTGTGGATAGATGTACTCACCCCCCTAATCCCATTCTCTGGTCACACGTACCCACACACTTACTCCACCTCCCGTGTCACACGTACCCACCCCCTTAATCCCCCTCCCTGGTCACACGTACCCACCCCCTTAATCCCCCTCCCTACTTCGTAAGGAGGGGGAAACAGGACTCTGTATAGTACTGATTAATATTTTCTTACATTAAGATATTGTTTAATTCTATTTAGTACTTCCGGCATGTTTTCCAGCTCTTCATTCTTAATCCTCAGAACCTTTATCCCGAGCTCCTGTAATTCACTGTCTCTGTAGTCATCATATTCCTCAGATTCTTCATGGATCGGTCAATCTAATTCAATGACCACTTTCTTTTCATCACTATAAAAATCGGTAATGAAGTAATTATATCTTGTAAGATTACCCTTGTACAAAACAGGATGTTGCCTTAAAAACCTGTACCCTGACTGTTTTTTCCCCTTTAGCTTCTGCCATAAAAGTTTCTCAGACTTAGTCATATTATTTCTGAGTTCCCGGGCACTTTTCTTAATCCTGCTAAAATCAAATTTTTTATACTTAGACATACTATTACATCCACAATATAAATATACAAAAAACAAAATATTAATATATAATCACACCCCCTCCTTACGCAGTAGAGGGCCGAGCGAAAAGAAATAGCTCGGTGAGCTATTTCAGCGAGGAGCCAGCTTGCAGGGGTGGCGCCGGGGGGTGGGTACATGTGATTAAAGGGAGGGGGCCGGGGTGGGTACGTGAGACCTGTAAAGCATGGTTTGTGGAGCTTTTTATGCCCAGAATTAAACAATATCGACGTTCCTATCTCTATCATTTCCAACCTCTTAACAAATTTCTTTAAAATTATTATCATTTTTTTACTACTAGGTATTGCATAGTATTAATTATTATATATATCTTTGTATTATCATGTTGTTTGTATCATATAGTAGTAAATTATTAAAAGAACCATGAAAATAACTTTAAGCATTAATCTCGGCGGTTACTCATTCAACATCGATGAGGATGCCTATGCCGAACTCAAAAGGTACCTTAAAAACCTTGAACTTCATTTTGCAGCAGAGGAGAGCTCCTCTGAAATACTCTCCGACATCGAGTCAAGAATGGGCGAGATTTTCCGGTCAAGACTCACACCATATAAGCAGGTGATTACAATGGAAGATGTCCGGTACGCGATATCAGTGCTTGGAACGCCCGAAGACATTTCCGACAATGAAACAACCTCCACCGGTGAAAAATTTGCATCACGCGGCTATAACAGGATGTACCGCGATCCGGATCAGAGGATCATTGGCGGCGTCTGCGCCGGAATGGGAGCCTACTGGCATATAGAGCCCTGGCTGGTGAGGGTTATATTCTTCATTCTTGCAATGATGGGGGGACTCGGCATTCTCCTCTATTTCATACTCTGGGTGGTGATCCCTGAAGCAAAGACCACAGCCCAGAAAATTGAGATGAAGGGCGATCCGGTAAATATCCACAATATCAAGGATTCGGTGAAGAAGGAATTCGACACCGTTACGAAAAAAATGAAACTGTAATATAGTGACCAGGAAGAATGATTATGAGATGTAAAATTTAAAATTAATTATTATGGATCTGGAAAACACAAAAGCACAGATGCGGAAGGGGATCCTGGAATACTGTATACTTTCGGTATTGTCAAGGAACTCATGCTACGCAAGTGATATCATCAGGGAACTGAAGGAGGCAAGGGTTATAGTGGTTGAAGGCACCCTCTACCCTCTCCTTACAAGGCAGAAAAATGCCGGGTTGCTCAGCTACCGCTGGGAAGAATCACAGCAGGGACCTCCGCGCAAGTATTATGAGCTTACCGCCGCAGGCAGGGAATACCTTGTCGACCTCGACAGGTCATGGGATGAACTGGTTGAATCGGTCAACCTTATCCGCACGAAATAAATATTGTAAACCAGCTAAAAATCAGAAAGATGGACAAGACAATAAAAATAAATCTCGGCGGAACGCTATTCCAGATCGACGAAGATGCATATAAGATGCTTCGCGACTACCTGCAGGCTATTGACCGTAAATTCAGGAATGCTCCGGGCGGCAATGAAACGATTGAAGACATTGAATTCCGTATAGCTGAGATCTTCCAGTCACAGAAGGGAACTGCCGGTATAATCTCAAAGGAGAACGTTGAAGCAATGATCTCTGTTATCGGCAAACCGGAGGACTTTGACCAGGAGGGCGCAGGTGGAAATGCATATGAATACTACTCAGGACGGAAAAAGCTTTACAGGAACCCCGATGACCGTGTTTTAGGCGGTGTCTGCGGAGGCATAGGCGCCTTTGCTGAAACCGACCCGGTATGGTTCAGGATCCTTTTTATAGTGTTTGCATTCGGATTCGGCCTCGGGGTTTTTGTTTACCTGGCTCTCTGGATCGCCCTGCCACTGGCCGATACTCCTTCCAGGAAACGGGAAATGTATGGCAGCAGCGCCAATCAGCTGAGGTCGCAGGACGGTGAACTCATCCCGCGTTACCAGACGACCTCCAGGATAGGAAACGCAACGAATGAAGTCTTCCGCGCTCTCGGAAAGGTACTTTTTATATTTGTTCGGATCATCCTTATTATTATTGGTACCTCACTGGTCCTCACAGGATTCATGGCATTGCTAACCTTGATTATGGTATTTGTCTTTGAGTATCCGGGTGCATTCTCAACCAATATTGAGGGTGTCAACCTGAGTTATCTTCCCGATTTTCTTAATTATGTTGTATCACCTGCAGCTGCACCATGGATCAAGGGTTTGATCACGCTTATCATATCGATACCCTTCCTTGCTATGGTGTATGGAGGAATCCGTCTTATTTTCTGGTTCAGGGCACGCGACGGCTATGTCTGGCTTGCAGCTCTTGTCATCTGGGTAATGAGCATTGCAGCCCTTTCTATAATCTCATTCAATGAGGGCGTTGGCTTCGCTGAAAGTGAAAAGACGACATCAACGGAGTATTTCAGCACGGTACCGGATACATTGTATATTGTCACCGGCAAAAAACTCTCTGACCTGAATGCGGAGAACGAGATATCCATTCCCGACAATGAATACAGGGTCATGATCGATGACGATAAAAAGGAGGTGTATGTCAGGGCCCGTCTTATGATAAACCCCGATGAAGACAATTCTGCCAGCGTGGAGATCAAAAGGCGGTCATCAGGCAGGAACAGGCTTGATGCCATCGAAAACGCTGAAAGACTGCAGTATGGACTGAATATCTCCGGCAATAAACTTATACTCGATGAGTTTTGCACGATCCCTCCGGATTCAAGGTGGTCTTTTGATGAGCTGCTGGTAACAGTCAATATGCCGGAAGGAACCATAATATTCATGGACAGAACCGCAGAGAGCATGTTCCACTCCTGGCATGATGATGATTTTGTAACAGATTCAAAAAACAGGTTCTGGGTAATGACCGACGATGGATTGGACTATATCGAACAATAATAAAAAGTTGCTGGGTCCTTGTTCCTTGTTAAAAAACAAGAGAATATACAACCAGTAACCAGCAACAAGCAACCAGCAACCAGCAACCAGCAACCAAGAATTCTTCCTGGTTTTTCATTCCTATATTTTCACGAAAGAGGGTGTCTTCAAAAGGCACCTTCTTTTTTTGGTTAATGATTTGTTAAACCCTGATTTTTGTATATGCTGTTTGGATTCATTGGCTATCTTCGTTCCCGTTTTAAAAATCGAAATTAACCAGCCATGAAAAGAATTTTCGCCCTGTCATCAGCAATGCTGCTTGCATTAAACCTGTTTTCGCAGGAAGCTTCGAAGTCAGACACCCTGAGGAAAGATGCCCTTAATGTATATATGGAATCAACCGATTTTATAAGAAAAGAGATCCCGTATATAAATTATGTAAGGGACATAAAAGATGCAGCCGTTTACATCATTTCAACCAGTCAGAATACCGGCTCGGGTGGAAAGGAGTATTCATATTTCTTTGTCGGGCAGAAGGAATTTACAGGGATGAGAGACACCCTCACGTTCGTAACCACTCCCGACGAAACCGATGAAGGAAGAAGAGAGAAGGAGATCAATACCCTGAAAATGGGATTGATGCGATATGTTTCAAAAACACCGCTCTCAAAATATATGAGGATCTCGTTTTCAGAACCGCTTTCAGAAACAGTATCTTCCGACAGGTGGAACAGCTGGGTCTTCATGTCATCAATAAATGGTTTTCTCCAGGGCCAGAAGACATATAAATCTTATTACCTGTCGGGTAATGTAAATGCCTCAAGGATAACAGAAGACTGGAAAATCAATCTCAGGTCTTCGCTCAGCAGAACAGAAGATAAATTCATTATAGATGACACTACAACAATTACAGGCCAGAACTCATCTGAATCATTCAATGCACTGATTGTCAAAAGCATCAACGACCACTGGTCTTTTGGAGGAACAGCAAGGCTCGGAACATCGTCATACAGCAACCAGAAATTTGCATATGCGGTGATGCCCGGAATTGAATATGATGTTTTCCCCTATTCCGAATCAACCCGGCGCCAGCTCAGGATACTTTACAGTGCAGGATTCAATTATACAAGCTACACTGATACTACTATATACGATAAGATAAAGGAAAATCTCTGGATGCATTCACTTTCTGCCTCCTATGAGGTCGTCCAGAAGTGGGGAAGCATTGATATCGTTATAGAGTACAGTAACTATTTTCACGACTGGTCAAAGAACAATCTGTCAATTTTCGGGTACCTCGATCTTCGTATTGCCAAAGGATTATCTGTTACACTGGTGGGAAGCGCGGCAATGGTC
>JBFYPG010000132.1:0-4298 GCA_041303415.1 Bacteroidales bacterium | reverse complement strand
CATCAAGCCTCATGTTCGCATTTGTGCTTGCCCTGGTACTGATCTTTCTCGTTCTTGCAGCTCAGTTTGAAAGTTTCAGAGATCCGTTTGTAGTTATGATGACTGTTCCCCTGGCAATAACCGGAGCATTGTTTTTCATGTGGTATTTCGACGTTACAATGAACATATTCAGTCAGATTGGTATCATCATGCTTATCGGGCTCGTCTCGAAAAACGGAATCCTTATCGTTGAATTTGCCAACCAGAGAAAGAGTGCCGGCATGTCAAAACTTGATGCAATAAAATATGCTTCAGCTGCAAGGTTCCGTCCCATTCTCATGACAAGTCTTGCGACAATACTGGGCATCTCCCCTCTTGCCCTCGGATTTGGTGAAGGTGCACAGAGCCGTGTTGCAATGGGTATTGCAGTGGTTGGCGGAATGATCTTTTCAACAATGCTGACACTATATGTCGTACCGGCAATATATACTTATATATCAAGTGAATCTAAAAAGAAAACTGATGAGAATCAAGTTGTTGTTGCTTAATCTTGGTGCTTTTATTTTAAGTCTGACTCTCCAGGGTCAGGTTGTATATACCCTGAATGATTGTATCAAAACCAGCCTGGAAAATAACTTTTCACTGCTTATAACCAGAAATAGTGAGGAAATAACGAGAAATAATTTCACTCCGGGCAATGCAGGCTTCCTACCCTCAATTGATCTCAGCGGCAGACATTCCGGGACTCTTAACAGCAGCACAACCAATTATACTGACGGCACACAGGGTTCAACCTCTGGAGTATTCAATACTGCTTCATCAGCAGGTGTTTCCCTGGGTCTTACTATCTTCAACGGATTTAATGTTCAGACCACTTACAAAAAGCTTAACGAGCTGAAGCAGCTTGGGGAGCTTAATACTCAGATGGCGGTTGAAAACCTTGTATCGGGAATAGTATCGGCTTACAACAATTACATAAACCAGGTTCAGCTTCTAAACAACCTGAAATATGCCCTTACACTGTCGAAGGAGAGATTGAGGATAGATGAAGAACGTTATCTGCTGGGTTCAAGCTCGAAGCTTAATGTATTGCAGTCAATGGTATATGTTAATTCTGACAGCACCCGTTTGTCGCGCCAGGCAGAGACAGTAAGAGCTGCACAGATCCAATTGAATGAACTCATGGCGCTGGAGGATCTTGGCCGGACATTCGTTTCACAGGACACATCAATAGAAATAAGCAATGCCCTTCTTTATGAGAAGCTTCTTGAAGAGACTCTGCTGAGGAATACCAGCCTTTTGGCAGCAGGCGCAAATAAAACCATTTCTGAATTTGACCGGAAGTTAATCGCTTCACGTTCATATCCATACCTGAACCTCTCATCAGGCTATAGTTACAACTACAACACTTATTCATCAAGCTCAACCAGGAATCAGCTTACCGATGGTATGAATTATGGACTTACCATGGGCCTGAATATATTCGATGGATTTAATCAGCGCCGGAGCCTGCAGAACTCAGAACTTGAATTAATGAATAAAGAGTTCAGATTTCAGGAAGTTGAACAGGGAGTAAAAGCAGATCTGCTGACCATTTACAGCGCTTACAGTAATTATCTCAGGCTTGTGGCTCTTGAGGAGCAGAATCTCAGCACTGCTACCGAAAACCTGGCGATAGCTATGGAGAGGTACCGCCTGGGGAACCTTTCAGGGCTTGACCTTCGTGAGGTTCAGATGAGCCTGCTGGAAGCCAGGGAGAGCCTCCTGTCGGTCAAATACCAGGCAAAGCTTGCCGAAATATCGCTTCTCCTTATCTCGGGAAGAATAATGGAATACTATCGCTAGCAAGGTAAGAATTAGGAGATTCCTCGCTTTCACTACTAATGACAACATCATATATTTCATTAGTGTACAAATGAATAAGATTCCTCGCTTCGCTCGGAATGACAGGTTTCTTTAGGGTATTTTGGGAAAGAGGCGGCGCGTTTTGCACTACGTTCAATAAAGGAGGGAAATAACTGCAAAACGCGCCGCCTCTTTCCCTGTGTTTCCCCCGCATTCTGTCATTCCGAGCGAAGCGAGGAATCTCCCTCAAGATCAACCTATTTTTTCAGCACTTTTATCCTGCCGTCAATAAATAAATCTTCCCACTCTATATTAAACTCATCAATAAGCTTCGTTTTCTTAACTTGGGAATACCCCTTAATCTGTTTCTCTCTGGCGATTGCCAAATCAACGTATTCAAATATTTCGTAATAGACCAAATTATCAATATTGTATTTTTGTGTGAATCCCTTGATTTTCTTTTGTTTGTGCTCAAAACACCTTCTCTCCAGATCATTAGTTATGCCGGTGTAAAGAACAGAGTGATACTTATTCGTAAGAATATAAACATAATACAGGTGGATTTTCATGATCATTAAAATTGTAGTTAGATAGCGAGACTATAAGATATTAAGATACAAAAAAATCTTGTATCATTTATGCTCTTTCACGGCATTAACAATTGATACAACCATTTCATACGCCAAGTATCTCATAATGTATATAGTAGACAGTGAGGGAGATTCCTCACTTCGCCTCTCCTCCCCTTTTGTCATAAAAAAAAGTAGTGTCATTCCGAATGGAGCGAAGCGAAATGAGGAATCTCTAACATTTATATTAAATTTGTTCCTCAATTTTTCTTCATGCAAAAGAAGACTGAACTTATTACAAATAAAGATGGCAGTATATTCCATCTGAATCTGCTGCCTGAAGATATTGGCGATAAGATTATTATTGTAGGCGATCCGGGCCGGGTGGAGATGCTTTCTTCTTTACTGACCGACATCAGGGTGCGAAAGGAGAACAGGGAGTTCCGGACTGTTACGGGCTGTTATGAGGGAGGTGAAATATCGATAATTTCATCAGGTATCGGGACAGACAACATTGATATCCTCATAAATGAGCTTGATGCCCTGGTTAACATTGACCTGAAAACCGGTATTGCAAAAGAAGAGACCACTCCACTCACCTTTATCAGGCTTGGTACGTCAGGGGGACTGAGGAGTGATGTGCCTGCAGGATCTGTGGTAATGACAGAGACAGCAGTCGGTTTTGACGGGCTTATTCATTTTTATGGCGAGCATGACTGGATACTTGACACCCTTCTGGCATCTGCCCTGGCTGAGTACCTGGAATGGCCGGATACACTCTCCTTTCCTTATGCTGTTAACGCGAATAAGGAGCTGCTCTCACTATTTGAGAATGTAGGATTTATCAGGGGGATAACAATATCCGCGCCCGGTTTTTATGCGCCGCAGGGCAGATCATTGAGGCTGGAAACATTTGACAGTGAAATAAATAATAAGCTAGGTGAATTCAGTTTGATGGGCAGGAAGATCTGTAATTATGAGATGGAGAGTTCGGCCATTTATGGATTATCCGCGCTTCTTGGCCATAAAGCTCTGACATTCTGCGCTGTGATTGGGAACCGCGTGACAGGGGAATTCATCAATGACTACAAACCGATAATTATGGAAACTGCCCGGAAGGTTTTCAGCAAAATTTAAGACATAAGCCGGGATCGCACTTAACAGGAATTTATCTATATTTGTATAACTAAACAGCTAAAAAATACAAAATGTCTGATACTGTTAGCAATAAGAATGTAAGGGATGATGAGATTGATCTGCTTGATCTGTTCAGGCGGATGGGCAGGGGGCTCGGGAAGATGTTCCGGGCGATCGGAAAAGGTATACTTATTTCGGTTGTTTTTTTGTTGAAACATTGGTTGCCGCTGGGCTTAAGTATAATATTGGGCTTCGGGATTTCATATTTGCTTAGAATCTCTTCTCCCTCCTATTATGCTTCCGACATGGTGCTGCGCAACAATGCGGTACCTATTGCCGACATGATGTCGTATGTCAACCGTCTTCATACATTTTGTCTGGAGGATAACAAGGAAGCATTGTCTCAGGCACTTTCACTCAAATCTGAATCAGTAGAAAACGTACTCGATATAAGAAGCCACTGGGTAATTGACAAAAACAGGGATGGAATACCTGACATTGTAGATTACAAGGACAAACATGATATTTATGACACGATAAATATAATGATGCAGGACCGCCTGAATATAAGAGTACGGATTGTTGAGCCCCAGGAATTGATATCCTTAAAAAACGGGCTGCTTGCATATATTCATTCCGATTCATTGTTCCAGCAAAGGAACAGACTGCGGTTTAAACAAAACAATGAGTTGATTACCCGCCTCGAATATGATATCCTTCAGCTTGACAGCCTTCAGAAAATAAAGTATTATGAGGAGACTAAATCCA
>JBFYPG010000131.1:0-44703 GCA_041303415.1 Bacteroidales bacterium | reverse complement strand
ACATAATTTATGAAGCCGTCTTCTTTCTTTCCGTATTTTACGCAGGTAGCATGAATGTTTTTCATGATCATATGAAGCCGTGTATCAACCTCTTCACGTGTCCATGGCAGCCTCATTGAGTTCTGGGTCATCTCGAGACCTGAAGTTGCGACCCCCCCGGCGTTTGCTGCTTTCCCCGGTCCATAAAGAATTCCGGCTTTCAGGAAGACCTCCACAGCCTCAATAGTTGAAGGCATGTTAGCGCCTTCAGAAACACAAATACACCCGTTCC
This sequence comes from Bacteroidales bacterium, assembly GCA_041303415.1. Taxonomy (GTDB): domain Bacteria; phylum Bacteroidota; class Bacteroidia; order Bacteroidales; family VadinHA17; genus LD21. The sequence continues at coordinate 44,432 of JBFYPG010000131.1, read as the reverse complement.
TGACCAGGGTTTTTGCCTCTTCCTCATTTATCTCGTTCTGTGTCGCATTGGGCATAGCAATATCGCACTTAATTATCCAGGGGCGTTTATCTTCAAAATACTCAACACTGTATTTTTCAGCGTACTCCTTTATTCTTCCACGTTTGACGTTCTTCAGCTCCATAATGAATTTCAGCTTTTCATCATCAATGCCTTTGGGATCATAAATGAAGCCGTTTGAATCTGAAAGAGTAACAACCTTGCCGCCGAACTGTGTTACTTTTTCAGTTGCATATTGTGCCACATTGCCTGATCCGGAAATGCAGACCGTCTTACCTTCAATGCTTTCGCCTCTTGTCGCAAGCATTTCCTGTGCAAAGTAAGTGGCTCCGTAGCCTGTTGCCTCAGGGCGGATAAGTGAGCCTCCCCACTCAATGCCTTTGCCGGTGAGCACTCCTGTAAATTCGTTCTTAAGCCTCTTGTACTGTCCGAAAAGATAGCCGATCTCCCTGCCTCCGACCCCGATATCACCTGCAGGAACATCTGTGTCAGCGCCAATATGCCTGAACAGTTCTGTCATGAAACTCTGGCAGAATCTCATCACCTCGTTGTCCGACTTCCCTTTGGGATCAAAATCGGAACCGCCTTTGCCTCCGCCCATCGGAAGGGTTGTAAGACTGTTCTTGAATACCTGTTCAAAAGCAAGGAATTTGAGGATCCCGAGATTGACCGTTGGGTGAAACCTCAGGCCTCCTTTGTATGGTCCAATGGCGCTGTTCATTTCAATCCTGAATCCGCGGTTGATCTGAACCTCACCCTTGTCATCGAGCCAGGGGACCCTGAATATAATGGTTCTTTCGGGTTCAGCAATCCTCTCGAGGATCCTGGCATATTTGTACTTAGGATTTTCTTCAATATAGGGTATCAGGGATTCTGCTACCTCCTGAACAGCCTGGTGGAATTCATTTTCACCCGGGTTTCTTGCCTTTATAGAGGCCATGAACTGTTGTACTCTGGGATCCATATATTTATTTTTTATGGGTTAGGTTAATCAAATGTATAAAAACGCCGGATATCAGATATGATAGCGTTAAATTTTTTTTTGAGGTCAGGCAAGCCGGTAGAGGTTTCCGGGGTAGCACTTGATAAGTCCCTTGAATTCCATCTGGAGCAGGAGCGAAGAAAGCTTAAAGACCGGCATATCGAGGGTTCTGCAGATTGAATCTATTGTCAGTTCATTTTCACGCGATAAAAGTTCATATACCGATTTTTCCGTTTCATCGAGGTCAGCAAAAAGTGTTCGCTGAACAGGCGGTTTAGCTTTTTCAGGCTGCCAGTCAAGAAAATATTCTATGTCGTCAGAGTTTTCAACAAGGGCGGCTTTGTTGTTCTTTATCAGGTTGTTGCAGCCTGCAGAATACTGATCTTCAGGCCTGCCGGGCACAGCAAATACATCCCTGTTGTATGAGCTGGCGATATCGGCTGTTATAAGCGCGCCGCCTTTTAATCCTGACTGGACAACAAGGGTGGCATCCGACAAACCTGCTATCACCCTGTTCCTTTTAATGAAGTTGTTCCGTTCAGGCAGGGCATCGGAAAGGAAGTCAGTGACAAGCGCCCCGTTCCTTACCATCGCATCAGCTGTTGACCTGTGAATAGCAGGATATATGGTTCTGAATCCGTGAGCCAGGACACCAACTGTCTGAAGGTTATTTGAAAGAGCTGCTTTATGGCTTGTGATGTCAATTCCATATGCTAGCCCGCTGACAATGACCAGATCAGGGTGCCCTGAAGCCAGACCTGCAATGATCTTCTCGCAGATCTCCCTGCCGTGCTGCGTGGCACTTCTTGTGCCGACAACACTAAGGATTTTTGCAGAATTAAGATCGCATGTGCCTTTGCAGAAGAAGACTACCGGAGAATCCTCACACTGGCGAAGCCTGAAAGGGTAGTCTGCATCGAGATAGAAAAATGTCCTGATATTATGCTTTGTTACATACTCTGCTTCTTTTTCAGCCGCCTGAAGGTATGAATGGTCGGCAATGTATCTGGCAAGGCCGGAGCCTATTCCCGGTATTTTTGTAAGGTTACGGTACGATTCACGGAATATGCTTTCAACATTTCCGAAATAAGCCACCAGCTTCCGGGCGTTTATATCACCTATCCCGGGGATGAGGCCTAAAGCAATTTTATGCTTAAGAGAAATTTCTTCAGGCATAGCACAAGGAATGAGACAGGTAAAGATACAAAAAACTTATCACATGTACTCACCCCCCAGCCCCCTCTCTGCTTAACAACACGTACCCACCCCCCGACCCCCTCCCTGCTGGCGCAAGGAGGGGGAGTTGAACCATTGGTATACAATAAAATATCCCCCTCCTTGCGAAGCAGGGAGGGGGACAAAGGGGGTGGGTACATGTACTCCTCTACAGCACTCCCATATCGAGCATCGAATTAGCTACCTTCAGGAATCCGGCTATGTTGGCTCCCTTTACATAATCAATATAACCATCATCCTTCTTACCATATTTAACACACTGGCCGTGTATGTTGCGCATGATCTCGTGGAGGCGGTCGTCAACTTCCTTGCTGCCCCACCTGAGCTTCATCGAATTCTGGGTCATTTCCAGGCCTGATGTTGCAACACCACCTGCATTTACTGCTTTGCCGGGCGCGAACATAATTTTGTTCTTGTGGAACTCCTCAACAGCATCGGGAGTGCAGCCCATGTTTGAAATCTCGCCCACCAGCTTCACGCCATTCTTTATAAGCATTATGGCATCATCGCCGTTAACCTCGTTCTGCGTGGCACACGGGAGAGCGATGTCAACCTTTACTTCCCACGGACGTTTCCCCTCATGGAATTCAACACCTTCAAATGCATAGGAGTAAGGTTTTACAATATCCTGGTTGGAGGACCTCAGGTCAAGCATATAATCTATTTTCTTGCCTGTAACTCCATCCTTGTCATACACATAACCATCAGGTCCAGAGATGGTTAAAACCTTGGCGCCAAGTTCAACGGCTTTGAGGGCAGCACCCCATGCCACGTTACCGAAACCTGATACTGAAACGGTTTTTCCCTTGAGGCTGTCGTTCCTGGTTGCAAGCATCTCCTGGACAAAATATATCCCTCCGAATCCGGTTGCTTCAGGACGGATAAGCGATCCGCCCCAGTTGGTTCCCTTGCCTGTGAGCACGCCGGTATGGTCGCCTTTCAGTTTTTTGTACATGCCGTACAGAAATCCGATCTCGCGGCCGCCAACACCTATGTCGCCTGCAGGAACATCTGTCTCGGGACCAATGTGTTTCCAGAGCTCAAGCATGAATGACTGGCAGAAGCGCATTATCTCGGCATTCGATTTTCCCTTTGGATCAAAGTCGGAACCGCCCTTGGCGCCACCCATGGGAAGAGTAGTGAGTGCATTCTTGAATATCTGTTCAAAGCCAAGGAATTTAAGTATTGAAAGGGTAACGCTGGGATGGAAGCGAAGACCTCCCTTGTATGGCCCGATAGCATTATTGAACTGTACCCTGTAGCCAAGATTCACCTTGACGTTGCCTTCATCATCAACCCATGGCACCTTAAAAATAAAAATGCGGTCAGGCTCTACAATCCTTTCAATGATATTTGCCGAATCAAACTGGGGATTCTCATTGTAAACTTCCTCTATGGATTCAAGCACTTCCCTTACTGCCTGTAAATACTCAACCTCGCCGGGATGCTTCTTCTCGAGGTTGTTCATTATTTTATCTACGTTCATTTTAGAATAAATTTAGGTTTATATTTTATAAAATTTCTATCCTGTAATTTTAGTTGGCAGTAGGCAAGAAGCAGTTGGCAATTTGCCAACTGCCCACTGCCAACTGAATACTTTCATCTGCCAAAAACCAATGTCCATTTAGAATTTGTCTAATTTCCAAAATTGAAATGTAATTTGTTTATTAAAAATGATTTAACTCATGTTATCAGAGCAGCACTATGCTTTTGGAGCATAAGTATTCAATGACATGAACAGTTTGGATCTCTGCTCCTTTGAAAGGGCACTTATGAATACCGGAGGATATTTTGCCACACCCTGCCCCACCTGCTGGAAGAGGATGATGCTTTTTACCAGGCCGAAATACTTCGATTCAGTTTTGTACCCCGCAAATGCTCTCTTACTGATCTCAACTGAGTTTTTTCTGCCGCCGATAATCCCGGATGTAAAATACCTGATTATAAGTTTCTCTCCCTCATCTGAAAAGAATACGAACTGGTAGTTGAGCACCATCGGCAGGAAAGCAACCACAAGATATATTGCAACCAGTATCAGCGTCCACGCCGTATCGCTCAGTCCGAAAAGAGGGAATTTTATCAGTTTTGCAGCATATGCAAGTGCAACATAAACCAGGAATAAAACCGTGGCAGCGAACAGCTTTATCCTGACACCGATTATTGTTTTGCTGTTATCGAAAGTCATAATACATAGTTTTAGTAAACTTAAATGTTTTTTCTTAAAAACTTACCTCCGGGATTTAAAGAAATTCACCAGGAGTTCGCGGCACTCATCTTCAAGAACACCCGCCATCACTTTTGTTTTCGGATGAAGAAGCTGTCCTTTAACCAGCTTATAACCCTTTTTCTCATCTGCAGCTCCGTACACCAGTCCTGACATCTGGCTCCAGCCTGTAGCCGCTGCACACATTGCACATGGTTCGAGGGTGACATACATGGTGCACCCGGTGAGATATTTTCCTCCGAGCCAGTTTGCCGCTGCAGTGATCACCTGCATCTCGGCATGGGCTGTCGGATCATTAAGGGTTTCGGTTAAATTGTGGGCTCTTGCGATGATGGTATCCTTGCATACGACTACTGCCCCAACAGGTATCTCCTGTTTATCAAAAGCTTTCCTTGCTTCCTCAAGTGCTGCCCGCATGAACTTTTCATCCCTGTTTTCCTTCATTTCATAATTATGACAAGTTCAAATTTATGAAGAAATAAGTATTAAATAAAAAATTACCACGGAGTATCACGGAGTTATAAGGAGTTCCACTGTTCTGAAATTTAGAATTACCGTGAAACTCCGTTTGAACTCTGTGTAACCCAGTGGTAAAAAATTCTTACTTTTACTGGACAAAAATAACAACTATGTACCGGACACATACATGCGGGGAGATGGCAATGAAGGATTGCGGTAAGGAGGTAATATTATGCGGATGGATCCAGAAATCGAGAGACCTCGGCGGGATGACTTTCATTGACCTGCGCGACCGCTACGGAATAACACAGCTTGTCTTCAACATGGATACCGACAGCGAACTATGCGGACAGGCAAGGAAGCTGGGACGTGAATATGTGGTTCAGGCAAGGGGGAAAGTAAGGGAGCGAAGCAACAAAAACCTTAAGATCCCGACCGGGGAAATTGAAATAGAAGTCACCGGACTTGATGTGATCAACAGAAGCGAAGTGCCCCCGTTCACAATTGAAGATGAATCAGACGGCGGCGAGGAGCTCAGGATGAAGTACAGGTATCTTGATCTCCGGAGAAATCCGGTTAAGAACAATATAATCCTCCGTCACAGGGTGGCACAGGAAGTGCGAAAGTATATGGACTCAACAGGTTTTATTGAGATTGAAACCCCCGCACTGATCAAATCAACTCCTGAAGGCGCCCGCGACTTTGTTGTCCCGAGCAGGCTGCAGCCGGGTAGCTTCTACGCTCTTCCGCAGTCACCGCAAACGCTCAAGCAGCTTCTCATGGTGGCCGGATTCGACAGGTACTTTCAGCTGGTGAAATGCTTCCGCGATGAAGACCTCAGGGCTGACAGGCAGCCGGAATTCTCGCAGATCGACTGTGAAATGTCATTTGTGGAAAGAGATGATGTGCTTGACACTTTTGAGGGACTGGCAAAGTATCTTTTCAGGAAGATAAAGAACATTGAATTCACAGAGCCATTTCTGAAGCTGCCTTATCAGGAAGCAATGGAAAATTATGGCTCCGACAAACCTGATCTTCGTTTCGGGATGAAGTTCACGGAACTTACCGGGACGGTCAAAGGTAATGGTTTCCAGGTATTTGACAGTGCTGAGTATATTGCAGGCATCGTTGCTGAGGGCTGTTCGGAATACTCCAGAAAGCAGCTTGATGAACTTACTGAATTCGTCAAACGTCCTCAGATCGGAGCGAAGGGAATGATCTGGCTGAAATGTGGAACAGATGGGAGCCTGAAGTCTTCAGCTGACAAATTTTATACTGCTGATGACCTGAAGAAGTGGGCTGAAGCTTTAAATGCAAAACCCGGGGACCTGGTGCTGATACTTGCCGGAGAGCGCAAGAAGACACAGAACGCACTCTCTGAGCTTCGTCTTGAAATTGGAAACAGGCTGGGGTCAAGAAAAAAAGATACATATGTTCCGTTATGGGTGGTTGACTTTCCTCTTCTCGAATGGAACGAGGAGGAGAAGCGATATTTTGCCATGCACCACCCGTTCACATCACCGAAGCCGGAAGATCTTCACCTGATGGAATCAGATCCGGGTAAAGTCAGGGCTAATGCATATGACCTTGTTATAAACGGAGTTGAGATAGGCGGAGGATCTGTAAGGATACATGATGCCGCTGTTCAGCAGCTTATGTTCAAAGTGCTTGGTTTCACAAGGGAAGAAGCTGACGAACAGTTCGGATTTCTTATGAATGCTTTTAAATATGGTGCACCCCCGCATGGAGGAATTGCGTTCGGATTCGACAGGTGGGTTGCGATGTTCGGCGGACAGGATTCAATACGCGATTTCATTGCATTCCCGAAAAACAATTCCGGGCGGGATGTCATGCTGGATACACCCTCGAAAATTTCAGATAAGCAGCTGAAAGAACTGCAGATCAGTGTATTGAAGAAAGATAAGGAATAGAAAGGACTTATTTTAAAGTGGTGATAAGTATCACTCCGTTTGCCCCCCTTACTCCGTAAATAGCTGCTGAAGACCCCTTAAGTATTTCAATTGATCTGACTGTCTGCGGCGGGATATTAGATATGGTACTCACCTGCATTCCGTCAACCACAAACAATGGTTCAGTACTCAGGTTAAGGGAATTGATTCCCATTATTCTTATCGAATTGCCCTGAACCTGGACACCTGCTACCTCACCCTTAATCATATCATAGATGTTTGTGTAAGTAGCATATTTGCTGTTGGTGTTGTCGATTTTGCCCACGGAGGTTGTCAGATCCTTTTTCCTTACATTCCCGTAGCCTATATTGACCACCTCATTGTCAGCAGCTTCACTATTGCCTGATAAAGCCGGCGGATCAGGCACGGGAATGATAAAATTGATCCTTGTCCTTCCCTTTATCTCCTCTTCCTTCACACCTGTTCCAATGGTAAATACTGCGATCTTTACTGCAGAATCATTGACCCTGGCTTTAAAGAAACCCTGGTCATCAGTTACATAATCTGTTTTTACATCATCAACGATGATCATGGCATTCTGCACCGGGAATTGCCTGTAATCAGTAACATAACCGGTGATAGTAATTTTTTTACTCTTCTTCTGGCACTGAAGATCGTTCATTATCAGTACCGTAAGAATGATCGTCAGAATAATCTTCATTTTCATTTTGCCCGGAATTAATTTCATACCAAGTTACGAAGAAAACATATAATATATTCTTTCATATTTCCACTATCTTTCCTATAAGAGTGGCGGATGTGCATCTTTCAATATATACTTTAACATATTCTCCGGCCTTAAGGTCGCCTTTCGGGAAAACTGCGATCCTGTTCTGGGAAGTCCGTCCTGAAAGGAACTCATGTGACCGTTTTGATTCTCCTTCAACAAGCACCTCAACAATCCTGCCAATATCTTCCTTTTTTGATTTTGCCGAGAGCCTGTTCTGAAGTGCAATGATCTCATTGAGCCGCTGTGTCTTGATCTCATCCGGGACGTCGTCTTTTAATTTCCTTGCGGCTTTGGTTCCCGGCCTCTCACTGTATTTGAACATATAGGCAAAGTCAAATCCTGCCCACTTCATCAGTGAAAGGGATAGTTTGTGATCCTCAGCAGTCTCTGTGCAGAATCCGGCGATCATGTCGGTCGATATCGCACATCCAGGCACTATCCGGCGGATTGCGTTTATCCGGTCCATGTACCACTCCCTTGTGTATTCGCGGTTCATCAGCTTCAGAATGCGGGAGCTGCCGCTCTGGGCAGGAAGATGAACGTGTCTGCAGATATTTTCATGGCGGGCCATGGTCATAAGAAGATCATCTGACATGTCCTTCGGATGAGATGTGGAAAACCTGACCCTGAGAAGGGGACTTATCAGTGCCACTTTCTCAATAAGCTCCGGGAAACCGGTTTTAATGCTGCCTTGTTTCCACCTGTATGAATCCACATTCTGCCCCAGAAGGGTCACTTCACGATAACCTCTCTCAAAGAGGCCGGTCGCCTCACTCACTATCGACCCGGGATCGCGGCTTCTTTCGGCTCCCCTCACATAGGGTACCACACAATAGGCGCACATATTATTGCATCCTCTCATTATCGAGACGAACGCCGAGACACCGTTCTGATCCATCCTCACGGGAGCGATATCAGCATAAGTCTCTTCACGCGACAGCAGAACATTAACGGCTTTATTCCCTGATTCTGCTTCCTCCACAAGACGTGGAAGGTCGCGGTATGCATCTGGACCGACAACCATATCAACAAGCTGTTCGGTTTCAAGAACCTTCTCCTTCAGCCTTTCAGCCATGCATCCTATCAATCCGACTACCAGTTGTTTATTCTTACTTTTAAGATGACGGATCGCCCTGAGTCTGTTCCAGATGCGCTGTTCAGCGTTTTCGCGTATTGAACAGGTATTGACCAGGATAATCGAAGCCTTGTTTATATCCGTAGTGACACTGAATCCCGTTTCCGTGAGCACTGATGCTACAACCTCACTGTCAGCAACATTCATCTGGCAGCCATAGGTTTCAATATATAATTTCTTTACCAAGGAAGTCCTGTTATTAATTCAAATCTTCTAATTCAATCTAAAGGCTTCAGGCTGCGGGCATCGGGCTTCAGGCAAAAAAAAATTGCTTATCGCCTGCCGCCTGCCGCCTGACGCCTGCCGCCCGACTCCTGACGCCTGACGCCTGTCGCCTGACGCCTATTAATCTGTACAAAAGTAGTTATCCTGATTGAGGTATTAAAGAAATATTTAATTTTGCATCGGAATAATAAAACATGTTATATGTCAGGTCATAGTAAATGGTCCACGATAAAAAGAAAAAAGGGGGCTGCTGATGCCAAACGCGGCAAGATCTTCACGAAGATCATCAAGGAGATTGTGATTGCAGCAAAAGAAGGAGGAGGGGATCCGGATACTAATGCCAGGCTAAGGCTTGCGATTCAGAATGCCAAGGGAGCAAACATGCCCAAGGATAACATTGAAAGGGCGATAAAGAAAGCAACCGGCTCTGATGCTGAAAACTACATCGAAACATCGTTCGAGGGTTATGGTCCCTCCGGAATTGCAGTTTATGCCGATTGCCTCACCGATAATAACAACAGGACCGTAGCAGCCATAAGATCAGCCTTTAACAAGCATGGCGGAAACCTGGGAACAAAAGGTTCGCTCAGCTTCCTGTTCAACACAAAGGGGATTTTCACTTTCAAAAATGAGGACCTTAATCTCGAGGATCTCGAACTTGGCATGATTGATGCCGGAGCAGAAGATTTTGAAGTCGACGGAGACATGATAACTGTTACTTGTGCAAAGGAAGATTTCGGAAACGTGTCAAGGAAACTCGGCGAACTTGGAATTGAGCCTGAGGAATCAGGACTTAAGAGGATTCCGAATGATACCAAGAAGCTGGATATTGAATCAGCAAAGAAAGTGCTCAGGTTCATTGAGGTGCTTGAAGATGATGACGATATACAGAATGTGTACCATAATCTGGAGATGACCGACGAGCTTGCAGCAGCCCTGGAATAAAACCGGAAGGATGAAAAAATCATTTGTATTTTTTACAGCCTTGATTATTACAGTTTCATGCAACAAGGAAACAGATGATTTTCTCTGGGAAAAGTCGTACGGACCGGGAACAGCATATTTCATAAAATCTCTCCCCGATTCGGGTATCGTCAGTTGCGGAACACTGAACGGCTTCCCTTTCCTTTTGAAACTGAAAAAGGACAGGACAGTTGAATCAGAGTTTGCTTCAGACAGGGAGGGATTATTCAGTTCTGCGTGGGCCGGCACAACGCGTTACATTGCAGCAGGAAGCAGCGACGGCAAGATGCTGCTGGCCTGCATCAGCAATAAAGGCAGCCTGCTATGGGATACCCTGCTCTCCGCGAGCTTCAGGATACGGATGACCGGTCTGGTCAGCTCCGGATCGGGCAGCTTCACCGCCGTTGGCACTGCCAGACCTGATTCGGTTGAACCGGGTACCAGCGGAATACTATTTGTAAGGTTTGATTCAACAGGCATTATCGGGGAAAAGAAGGAAGCGGCTGAAGCCAGTTTCGTTGCAGCAGGAAAAGCGACCATCGATGCTTCAGGCAACATCCTTTTACCGCTCACAAGAAAGAAACTCTATTCTGAGCCGCGGGCCAGCATCGCAAAGTACTCTGGCGAATTAAACAAATTGTGGGAAACGGAGCTTTATAATAACACGAATTTCGGAGCTGAAAGCCTGGATGCAATCGCAGATTATGCAGGGAATGTATATGTTGCAGGCACGACCGAGGTTACTTCGGCCGACAGCGTTCTGAAAAACTCTTTCCTGGCGGCGCTCACCTCTTCCGGCACGGTAAAATGGAAGAAATACTTTGAGAAAACCAATTCGGGAACTGCAATAATCCTGGATGATAATGAGTTATTGATGATGCTCAATGTCAATTGTTTTATGGTGAACCTGGCAGATCCGGCAGACGGAGCCGATGAGGGCAGGATAAGGATGTTTGAAGTATGCGACCCGAAGAGGACCGATGCCTTCGGGGAAGATCTTGACATTTATTACGACGGCAATTTAATCGTTGCAGGAACAAGGGCCGGAAATTATTACCTGGCACTGGAATCGTATATTCAATGAGAGTGCATGTCATAATACAAAGGATCATTTTTTCAGTTTCAGTTTTACTGATGCATGCAGGATTGTGCAATGCCCAGGCGTTTATTAGAACGGCAGATCTTTTCAAGCGGCCGGACCATACGGCAGGCAAGCTGGTGATAAACCAGGATCCTGCCCTTGATACTCTGCTGAGCCGATATATTCTCGCATCGAAGAAAAACAGAACCATTGAAGGAACCCAGGGAATGGAAGGGTTCAGGATCCAGATATATTACAGTTCAGTGCGCCAGGCCCGCGAGGAATCGGCCAGGGCAAGAGCTGAATTCATAGCAGAATTCCCGGATATACCATCATATGCACAGTACCAGGAACCGGGATATTTCATGGTAAGAGCAGGTAACTACAGAACAAGAACCGAGGGACATAAATACCTGCTGATGGTGCGGAAGGCATTTCCCAATGCCTACCTTGTCCCGGCTATTATAAACTTCCCTGACCTCGAATAACTATGAGCGAACCTGTAAAACATGAGTGCGGCATTGCAATGATCAGGTTGCTCCGGCCGTTGGAATATTATGCCGGAAAATATGGTTCATGGGATTACGGCCTGCAGAAAATGTATCTCATGATGGAGAAGCAGCATAACCGCGGACAGGATGGAGCAGGACTTGCAGGTATAAAACTCGGGGTAAAACCCGGCAACAGATATATTTACAGGCAGAGGTCGAACAGGCCGGATTCAATAAACGAGATATTTGACCTTATCTACAGGGATATAGAAAAGGCAGATGATGAAAACAACATTCCTTTTGCGTGCAATGTTTACCTCGGGCACCTGCGATACGGCACATACGGTAACTATAATATCGACAGCGTACACCCCGTCAGCCGTGAGAACAACTGGAAATCAAAAAACCTTGTGCTGGCAGGGAATTTCAACCTTACGAACGTCGGTGAAGTATTCGGAAGCCTGATCGACCTCGGTCAGAACCCGGTGGATTTTTCGGATACTGTGACCATCCTTGAAAATGTAGGGCACAGGCTCGATGAGGAAAATGAAAGACTCTTCAGACATTTCAAGGAGAAGGGTTTCTCCAAAAAAGATATCTCACCGCTGATTGAGAGCAATCTCGATCTTGCAACTATCCTTTCGAAAGCCAGCCGAAACTGGGACGGCGGATATGTGATGGCAGGAATGGTAGGGCATGGCGATGCATTTGTGATGAGAGATCCCGCTGGCATAAGGCCGGCGTTCTATTATATTGATGATGAGGTTGTTGTTGCAGCATCGGAAAGACCTGTAATTCAAACAGTGTTCAACATCAGGACCGACAAGGTTATTGAGCTTCCTCCGGCACATGCAGTCATAATAAAAGCTTCAGGCGATACTTCGGTCGTGAGAATAAGAGATGAAGCAGAACTGCATAAGTGCTCTTTTGAGAGAATATATTTTTCAAGGGGCACCGATAAGGAGATATACCGGGAAAGAAAAAAGCTTGGAGAGCTTCTTACAGAGCCAGTGCTGAAAGCTGTGGACTATGACCTGGATAATACTGTTTTTTCTTATATACCAAATACGGCTGAAAGCGCATTCTACGGACTTATAAAAGGTGTAGAGAACCACCTTAACCAGTCAAAGGTGGATGCGATCCTGAGCAAGCGTGAAAAGCTTTCGAAGGAAGAACTTGAAAAGATCATCAACAGGAGGCCGAGGGTCGAAAAGATTGCTGTCAAGGATGTCAAACTGAGAACCTTCATCACCGCCGACAAAAGCAGGGATGACCTCGTCGGCCATATTTATGATGTGACCTACGGCGTTGTCAGGCGGGGAAAAGATAACCTGGTAGTCATCGATGACTCAATAGTGAGGGGCACAACACTTAAGAAAAGCATTATCAGGATCCTCGACAGGCTTGATCCGAAACTGATCGTGGTGGTTTCCTCTTCTCCGCAGCTTAGGTATCCTGACTGCTACGGCATTGACATGGCAAAGCTTTCCGATTTCATTGCTTTCAGGGCCGTTATTGAATTGCTTAACGAAACAGGAAGAGCATCACTGATTGACAAAGTATACGAAGATGCACTCTCCGAGAACCGGAAACCGGTAGATGAAATAAGGAATATGGTCAGGGAAATATACAGGCCGTTCTGTCCTGATGAAATCTCGGCCAGGATTGCATCAATGCTGCGGAATGAAAACATCAATGCTGAGGTAAGGATCGTCTTCCAGTCAATAGAAGGGCTTCACAAAGCGTGCCCCGGCCACTCGGGCGACTGGTATTTTACCGGCAACTATCCCACTCCGGGCGGTAACAGGGTGGCCAACCAGTCTTTCATAAACTATTTTGAAGGGAAGAATGAAAGGTCTTACTGATTTTCATGAGAGAACCATTTTATCATGAAATCATGCTTGTAAGATGACAGATGCCTGTTGATCTTCTCTACATAAATATCCCTCAGCGTTATCATAATGCCCGTTTCCTCAACATTACCGAAGTGATGATTAATGAAAGTGCCGAAGGTGCGCATGGTGGGAGAGAGGTTCATGTATGCATTTATCAGGGGAGGTATGTTCTCTCCAAGCTTTCTTACCTCTGCTGAGAGGATCTTGTAGTTTTCCTTATAGCGTCTGCCTGTGAAAAGCTTTTTCATCTCTTCCTCATGAAAATCGATCTGCGCAGGCTCGATCGGCGTTACAAGCCTGTCGGGATCATCAAAGTGCTTTTTGAGGAAATAGAGGATCATGTTCCTTGCATTCTGGTTGAAGTGAGAATACATCGTTACTTTCCCAAAAAGATATTTAAGATGGTGATTATCAAGTATCAGGGCGCCGAGGCCGTCCCATATGTTGTCAAGAGCAAAGAGGCTTTTTCTTCCCATAGCCTTTGACTGGTAATCAGGATGGACGAATGAGCGTCCCAGCTCCATCATGTGAGGATAATACCTGGAAAGGAATTTTTCGGAGAACCTGAAATATGCTGAGGAGGCAAGCCTGCTGATATCGCACTGTAAGCACCCCTTTGGCGGAAAATAAAACCTGTAGCCTCCCACTATCTCCCTGTTTTCAGGATCCCAGACTATCAGCTGTTTCTGCGGATCATTCTTAGCCGTATCAAAATCATCAATATCCAGCGGTTTCCCTGTCCCTCCGCCTGCATGGCGAAATGTTATTTCCCTTACTCTCCCCACCTCCTGCATAAGGACTGGAGAGTCGTTATTGTCAAATACGTAGACCTCATTATCGCCGTAATTGGTCTTTCGCAAGAACCTCTCTTTTGTTAATTCTGCAATTATTTGATCTATTGGCAATTGGGGAGTTACAGGTTCCATAATCGAATATTTCCTTCAAAAAGTCAACGAAATATAGTGTTTTTTTGATTCCCGTGTCATCCGTCTATTGCAGATTCAAGGGTATATGATTTTTGCTTCACCCATTCCGCCCATTCCGGAGGAGATTTTGAGTTGTCGAATGTCTGCCACGGTATCACTTTACCGAAGACGAGAGAGATCCTCTTGCCTTTCTGGTTGAACATTTCATCGGGAAGATAGAGCATTTCAATATTCGATTTGATGCCGATTGAACTCCTCAGGTTTGCGAGGTTATAGAAAAAGACGGAATTCCTGCCCGAGAAGAATGCGGGGACAATATCTCTTTTATGCTGTACAGCTTTGGTTATAAAGCTTTTATGCCAGACCAGATCGCATATTATACCCTTCTTTTTCCGGGAACATAATCCTGCAGGAAAATAGAGGATCTGGCTGCCTGATGCATATGATTCCTCGAGTGATTTTATTGCTTCCCTTGCCTGGCCTCCATGCTTGTTGACAGGAAGGAAGATGCCGGACAGGTTTTCGAGGTTCATCAGGATATCATTGACCGGGAATTTTATATCGCTGTAATACTTTGACAGCTCATTCACGAAAACCATTCCGTCGAGACCGCCGAGAGGGTGATTTGAAACAAAAAAATACCTGCCCCCCTGTGGAATGTTTTCGCTTCCGTACACCTGGTACTTTATGTCGAAAAATCCGAGTGCTGCTGATATGAATTCAGCATCTCTCAGGTGCCCGTACCTTCTCAGCAATTCGTTAATCTCATCCTGGTGAATTATCTTCTTCAGGTAGTTGATCAGGAATGAAGGTATTGCTTTTGCCAGTGACGGATTTTTTGATCTCAATACTGCGCCGACATCGATCTGCAGGGGTTCTTTTTTTTCACCGGACAATTCCATTCAGGATTAATGGTTTTTGAGATGCAAATTTAGGGATTTTTGGTTCACGTACTCACACCCTATATTACCAACACGTACCCACCCCCTTTATCCCCCTCCTCTTGATCACATGTACCCACCCCCAAACCCCCTCCCTACTTCGTAAGGAGGGGGCTCATTATATTGTATATCAGCACTTTCCCCCTCCTTGCGCCAGCAGAGGGCCGAGCGTAAAGAAATAGCTCGGTGAGCTATTTTAGCGAGGAGCCAGCTTGCAGGGGAGGGATAGAGGGGGAGGGTACGTGTTGTAAAATCAGGGGGCCGGGGGTGGGTACATGTGATCAGTGCAGGTGGGTGCGTACATGGATATTAAAAGGGGGTGAGACCTGACTAAATGAGTGGATGCAAGCACTAAACCTCCCAAAAGTTATCAACAGCAGAATAAAAAAAGTGGGGGAAAGTGGAGGGAAGTGGATATTTTTTACTTACTTTACTCTTTTAAGGGCAGAAAAGGGTTTATGGCCACATTTATTGGTGATTACGCGTGCAAGGTGGATGTCAAGGGAAGGATAATCCTTCCGATGGCATTCAAGAAGCAGATGCCTGCTGATGCTCGCGATCATTTTGTGGTGCGCAAGGACATATTTGAGAACTGTCTCGTGCTCTATTCACTGGAAGACTGGAACCGGCAGCTGGTGAAGATCAGGAAGAAAATGAATCCCTATAACCGTGAACATAACATGTTCCTGAGGAATTTCTTCAAAGGCACAGCTGAACTAACACTTGACAGCAACAACCGCATGCTGATCCCCAAAAGGCTCCTCGATGTTATCGGGGCAGAACGGGATGTTGTCCTGGCCGGACAGGACGGCAGGATCGAAATATGGGCTGCAGATGTATATGAAAAGCTCGATATGCCTGCTGAAGATTTTGCAAGCCTGGCTGAGAAGCTTATGGGCGGAACCGTTATTGATCCCGACGAATAATGGCCTATCACGTACCCGCACTGCTGGATGAAAGTGTCGAAGGGCTGAATATCCGGCCTGATGGGACATATGTCGATACGACCTTCGGCGGAGGCGGGCATTCATTGGAGATTCTTAAAAGACTTAAAACAGGAAAGCTGGTGGCTTTCGACCAGGATGCGGATGCCCGGATAAATGTTCCGGATGATAAAAGGCTCATCTTCCTTGACCAGAACTTCAGGTTCCTTAAGACCAACCTGCTGTACAACGGCATAAAGTCGATCGACGGTCTCATTGCAGACCTTGGCGTTTCATTCCACCAGTTCGATGTACCTGAGCGGGGATTCACATTCCGCCATGACGCCCCGCTCGACATGAGAATGAACCGGAACAGTTCCCTCACCGCGGCCGCACTTATCCGGTCACTTGATGAGTCTGTACTTGCAGACATTTTTTACAACTACGGCGAACTGGCAAACTCACGTAAGATCGCAAGGGAGATCATCAGGGCAAGAAACGATAAGCCCATTACGACCACCGGCGACCTGGTGTCGGTGACCAGAAAATTTGCTCAGCCGGGGCAGGAAAACAAATTCTTCGCAAAGCTCTTTCAGGCCCTCAGAATATCGGTCAACCATGAAATTGAATATCTCCGGGAGATGCTCCTGCAGGCACTCGAAATGCTGAACAGCGGAGGGAGGATTGCAGTAATAACTTACCATTCACTTGAGGATCGTGTTGTAAAGAATTTTTTCCGGTCCGGAAATTTTGAGGGTGATGAGAATAAGGATTTTTATGGGAATGCCCAGACACCTTTCAGGGTGATAACAAAAAAGGGAATAGTGCCCGGGTCTGAAGAAATAGCAGGGAACAGCAGGGCGAGAAGCGCAAAACTGAGAATAGCTGAAAAGATCTGAATGATGGCAGGAAAAAGCAAAAATAAGAAGAAAGCAAAAACAGGAAGCTTCATTAAGGAACTGCTCAGCGGAAGCATGATCACCGAAAAGATTATCCTAAAGAATCTCTGGTATATCCTTCTTATAACTCTTCTGGCATCGATTTACATAGGCAACAGGTTTCATGCTGAAAAGATAACCAGGGAAACTGCGAAGCTCCAGCGCGAAGTAAGGGAGCTGAGGGCCGAATCGCTTTCCACCTCTGCGAGTCTTATGTTCATCAGCAGGCAATCAGAGGTTCAGCGGCTGGTGAAAGAAAGAGGCTTAAACCTTGAGGAACTGAAAACACCACCATATAAACTGCTGGTGGAAAGGTAGTTAAGAAATGGCAGTAAGGGACGAGATAGTATGGCGCAGCGGGATAGTGTATTTTACACTGGTGGTTGTTGCATTGGCAATAATTGTCAGAATACTGATACTTCAGTTTTTCCAGCATGGCAAATGGTCGGCAATGAGCGAGAAATATGTCTATAAGACTGCCGAAGCTCCTGCCAACCGGGGCGACATCCTTGCCCATGACGGCCGTCTGCTGGCAAGCTCTGTTCCCTACTACACCATTTATATGGATACCAGGAGCACAGGGATGTCAGCTCAGACCTGGTCAAAGGGAATCGACGGGCTCTCTGACGGCCTGGCAAAAATCCTTGGCGGGAGATCGGCGGCAGGCTGGAAGGAGGTAATCACTGAAGCCAGAAAAAAAGGCGACAGGTACTTCCTCATAAAGCGCAGGGTCGACTATGAAACCCTCCAGAGACTGAGACAGCTTCCCATTTTCAGGGAGGGACAGTTCAAAGGCGGGATGGTGGCCCAGGCTGAAAACCGCAGGATACTTCCAAACAGCGAACTTGCTGCACGCACCATCGGATACTTAAACCTTGGAAAGGAAGGCACCGAGGTGGGTATAGAGGGTTCGTTCGACAGGGAACTTGCCGGAAAGAACGGTGTGGTAATTCAGCAGAGACTAACAGGCGGCGACTGGATCACCGTTGACGGAGCTGGCACCGTGCAATCAAGGGATGGAAACGATATAGTGACCACCATAGACATCGATCTGCAGGATGTTGCATCATCGGCGCTTATGAAGCAGCTGCAGAAACATAACGCCCACCACGGCTGCGCAATAGTCATGGAAGTCGCAACCGGCGACATCAGGGCAATAGCTAACCTTGAACAGGGTGATGATGGCAGGTATCATGAATTATACAACTATGCGATAGCCGAAAGCACCGAGCCGGGTTCAACTTTTAAGCTTCCTTCATTGATGGCGGCTCTTGAAGACGGGGTGATCGATACGGGTGACATAGTGGATACCGGTAACGGGAGCGTGAAGTTTTATAACAAGGTCATCAGGGACACAAGGGAAGAAGGCTACGGAAAATTAACCGTCAGGGAAGTTTTTGAAAAATCTTCAAACGTGGGGACCTCAAAGATCATTACCGAACATTATAAAAACAATCCGAAGGCTTTTGTCGACCGGCTTTATGCAATGAAGCTTAACGAAAAGCTTGACATACAGCTTAAAGGCGAAGGAGATCCGCTTATCCGCTATCCGGGCGATAAGCTCTGGTCGGGTCTCTCTCTTCCCATGATGTCGCACGGTTATGAAGTGCAGATGACGCCCCTTCAGATACTCACATTCTACAATGCCGTGGCAAACGACGGCAGAATGATGAAGCCAAGGTTCGTGACCGCAGTAATAAGGAACGGAACAGTGATAAAACGCTTTGAGCCGGATGTGATAATCAACTCGATCGCCTCAAGATCGACCATAAGAAAGGCCAGGACGATGATGGAAGGTGTAGTTGAGCACGGTACGGCAACGAACCTGAGAAACTCCAGCTACAGGATCGCCGGTAAAACCGGAACCGCCCAGATCGCAAGGGGCAAAACAGGCTACCGGTCAGGATCCAGGATCTCATATCAGGCCTCTTTTGCAGGATACTTCCCGGCTGAAAACCCTCTCTATTCATGTATTGTGGTTGTCAATGCGCCATCCAACGGCGTCTATTACGGCAACCTCGTGGCAGGCTCGGTATTCCGGGAGATATCCGACAAGATCTATGCGACCAGTTTCTTCAGGGATTACAGAACTGAAGCAAAGGATGGCAACAAACCCGCGGCACCTGAAGCAGGCAACGGATACATGAAAGATATTAACGAAGTGCTTGGCGAGCTTGACGTGAGATACAGGAGAACTGCCAGTGATGAGTGGGTAGCAACAAGGGAAAGAGGCGACACTATCAGGCTTGTGGGAATCAAGGTTACCAGGGGACTGGTTCCCGATGTAAGGGGAATGAGCCTCAGGGATGCAGTCTACCTGCTTGAAAATTCGGGATACCGGGTGCAGTATAACGGCAAGGGCAGGGTGCTGAGACAGTCGCCGGCCCATGGCGCAAGATACATTGAAGGACAGGTGGTCTCTCTTGAACTGAATATGTGATATGATGGAGCTGGAAAAAACAGTGGATGGCATCAGCATTGTTTCTGTCACAGGCGACAGGAAAACTCAGGTTACTGATGTTGTCTTTGATTCGAGAAATGTAAAACCCGGTTCGCTTTTCATAGCAGTCAGGGGATCGAAAACCGACGGGCACGACTATATCGGCGCTGCAGTGAAATCAGGTGCAGCAGCAATAATATGCGAGAAACTTCCATCTGATACCGTAAAGAAGATATGCTGGATCACTACACCCGATTCAGCCCGCGCTCTCGGCCAGGCAGCATCGAATTTTTACGGCAGGCCCTCATCCTCCCTTACGCTTGTTGGTGTAACCGGTACCAACGGCAAGACAACAATTGCCACTCTCCTCTACAGGATGTTCACGGGGCTGGGATTTAAATGCGGCCTTTTTTCTACAGTATGCAACTATGTGGTTAACAAAGAGTTGCCTGCCACCCACACCACGCCTGATCCGGTACAGCTTAACAGGGTTATGGCGGAGATGAGGGATGCAGGCTGTGAATATGCATTCATGGAAGTAAGCTCACATTCGGCACATCAGCAGAGGATAGCAGGACTCGACTTCAAGGGTGCCATTTTCACCAACCTCACACACGACCATCTCGATTATCACCAGACCTTCGCCAACTACCTGGCAGCAAAGAAGAGCTGGTTTGACTCGCTTGCCCCGGATGCCTTTGCCCTGGTAAACGCTGATGACAAAAACGGGAAGGTAATGCTGCAGAACTGCAGAGCCCGACATTACTCTTTTTCAGTGAGAAGTATGGCTGACTTCAGGTGCGGGATCATTGAACAGAGCTTTGGGGGAATGGGGCTCAGGATGATGGGAGAAGAAGTATGGGTCAGGTTCATTGGCGATTACAATGCTTCAAATCTTCTTGCAGTATGCGCCGCATCGGAACTAATCGGGGCAGGGAGAAAGGAAGTGCTGAGGATCCTGAGCGATCTTTCTTCAGTGCCGGGGAGACTGGAGACAATAACATCGCCTAAGGGAATAACCGGAATTGTTGACTATGCACATACACCCGACGCCCTTATGAATGTCATCGGAACACTCAACAAGATAAGGACCGGAAGCACTCAGCTTATTACTGTTGTAGGTGCCGGCGGTGACCGCGACAGGACGAAAAGGCCTGCAATGGCCGCCATATCAGCTGAAGGCAGCACAAGAGTCATTCTTACGTCCGATAATCCGAGGACCGAGGACCCGGAAAAGATACTCAACGACATGGAGACGGGCATAACACCCGAAATGAAAAGCAGGACGCTGAGGATCACCGACAGACGCGAGGCAATAAAGGCCGCTGTAATGCTGGCTTCACCCGGCGATGTGATTCTTGTTGCAGGCAAGGGCCATGAGCCTTACCAGGAGATCAACGGAGTAAAACACCATTTTGACGACAGGGAAGAACTCAGGAAAGCCCTGTCGCATAAGTAAATATTGAAGAGATGCTGTACTATTTGTTCGAATATCTTGACAAACTGAATGTTCCCGGAGCAGGTGTATTTTCTTATATCTCCTTCAGGTCGGCGGCTGCAGTTATCACATCGCTGATCATCTCACTGATGATCGGGAAAAGGATCATCCTTTACCTTCAGAGAAAGCAGGTTGGAGAAGTTGTGAGGGATCTTGGCCTCGAAGGGCAGTACCGCAAGGAAGGGACTCCGTCAATGGGAGGTGTTATAATACTTGCCTCAATTCTTATCCCGACGCTTCTGTTTGCACGGCTCGATAACGTCTATGTTCTGCTGATGCTGCTCACAACTGTATGGCTTGGTACGATAGGCTTCATTGACGATTATATAAAGGTATTCAAAAAGAATAAGGAAGGGCTTGCCGCCAGGTTCAAGCTGGCGGGGCAGGTTGGCCTCGGGCTTATCGTCGGACTGACGCTCTTCTTAAGTGAGGATGTCATCATCCGTGAAAACGTTAATGTTTCCGACCTTACCGAAACAGAAAAAGCAGCTATGCTTGTGCAGGGAGAGCCGGCTTCTTCTCAGGCGTTGGTCATGATGGAAAGAAAGTCAACCAAAACAACCATCCCTTTCGTAAAGAACAATGAATTTGACTACTCCTGGCTGGTGGCTTTCATCAGCAGGGAACACCGTCAGCCATGGACATGGCTTGTATTTGTCCTGATCACTATTTTCATACTTACGGCAGTTTCAAATGGCGCAAACCTTACTGACGGGCTCGATGGGCTTGCTACGGGAACTTCTGCTATTGCCGGGGTTGCCCTGGCAATCCTCGCATATGTGTCGAGCAATATAATTTATGCCAATTACCTTAATATAATGTTCATTCCCGGCACCGGCGAGCTGGTAATATTCGCTGCGGCATTCATTGGCGCCACCATTGGATTCCTCTGGTATAATTCATACCCGGCCCAGGTATTCATGGGCGACACGGGAAGTCTTGCGCTTGGCGGCATCATTGCTGTTTTTGCAATAGTAATCAGAAAGGAACTTCTGATACCGGTGCTCTGCGGGATATTCCTGATGGAGAACCTGTCGGTGGTAATGCAGGTATCGTGGTTCAGGCATACAAAGAGGAAATACGGTGCCGGAAGGAGGATATTCCTGATGGCGCCGCTGCATCATCATTACCAGAAAAAAGGATACCCGGAGCCGAAGATTGTGACCAGGTTTTGGATAATAGGGATATTACTGGCAGTAATAAGCATAGTCACACTGAAGATCAGATAGTTGAATGATGAAGAAGATTGTAATACTGGGAGCAGGGGAGAGCGGTGCTGGTTCTGCAGTTCTTGCGCTGAAAGAAGGATTCGATGTCTTTGTGTCGGACAGCGGCACTATTAAAGAGAAATATCGCGAAATACTCGATCAGCATAAAATAAGATGGGAGGAGGGAAAACACTCTGAAGAAAAAATTCTGGATGCTGATGAAGTGATCAAAAGTCCGGGCATTAAAGAAGATGCTCCCCTGATTTTAAAGATAAGGAGAAAAGGTATTCCGGTCATCTCCGAGATAGAGTTCGCCGGCCGCTATTGCAAGGGTGTCAGGATATGTGTTACAGGGAGTAACGGAAAGACCACAGTGACAAATCTTATTTACCATATTCTCAATAAGGCGGGCAAAAATGCTGTGATGACGGGCAATGTCGGGAACAGCTTTGCCATGGCAGTTGCCGGAGGCCCGCACGATTACTACGTTATTGAGCTCAGCAGCTTCCAGCTTGACGGCATGTACAAATTCAGGGCTGACATCGCCGTGCTGATGAACATCACACCGGATCACCTCGACAGGTATGACCATGACCTTCAGAATTATATCGATTCAAAATTCAGGATAACCCAAAATCAGACCAAATCGGATTTTTTTATCTACTGGGCTGATGACCCGGTAATCAGGGCTGAACTGGCAAAGAAGGAATACGGCATGACACTTCTTCCTTTTTCCGACACCTCACGGGAAGGAATGGCTGCATATGTTGAAAACAATGAACTGATAATTGATTACCAAAATAAAACCAACCTTATGACTATTCATGAAATGGCGTTAAAAGGCCGTCACAACACCTACAACTCGATGGCAGCAGCTATTGCAGGCAAGGTTCTGAACATCCGGAAGGATATTATCAGGCAGAGCCTCACTGATTTTCAGGGAGTTGAACACCGCCTCGAACCGGTGATCAAGGTAAGCGGGATTAACTTCATAAACGATTCAAAGGCGACAAATGTGAACTCAACATGGTATGCCCTTGAATGCATGGAAACAAAGGTAGTATGGATCGTAGGGGGGGTAGACAAGGGGAATGATTATTCTGAGCTTTTCACAGTGGTGAAAGAGAAAGTGAAAGCGATTGTATGCCTGGGAAAGGATAATAAAAAGATACTGGAGTCTTTCAGGGACATGGTGCCTACGATTGTCGAGACCTTCTCAATGGATGAGGCTGTCAGGTCGGGATATTACCTGGCAAGAAAGGGAGAAACGGTATTGCTCTCACCTGCCTGCGCAAGTTTCGACCTGTTCAACAATTATGAGGACAGGGGAAGGCAGTTCAAGAATGCGGTGCGTAACCTGTAGAATTCAATTTATATGCAGCAGGGCTGGCTTACAAGGACATTCAAGGGAGACAGGGCTATATGGGGCCTTGTGGTCCTTTTTATGGTCTATTCCCTCCTTGCCGTTTACAGTTCATCTGTCGCAGTGGCATTCAGGAACTACGGGGGGAACACAACCTATTTCCTCAGAACCCAGCTGATCATGCTTCTTCTCGGCCTTGGTATAATTATAGTGGTACACTACCTGCCCTACAGGATATATTCGGCCATGGCCGGAATAATACTTATAGTGGCTGCAGGGCTCCTGGTTCTCACCCTGATATTCGGATCCAGGATAAATGAGGCAACCCGCTGGCTGGTTATTCCGGGACTGGGATTCCGGCTTCAGACATCCGACGTTGCCAAGGTGGCACTGATCCTTTATCTCGCAAGGACACTTTCAAGATACCAGAATGAGCTTAACAATTTTATGCTGGTGACAAAGTATTTCATGGTGCCTGTTGCGATAATATGCGCTCTCATCATGCCTGAAAACCTCTCAACGGCAATGATGATCTTCATGATAAGCATAATAATAATGTATATAGGCAGGGTGCCCTTTAAGTTCCTGCTCGCATATGTCGGTATGGCAGTGGTTGGCGTCGTCCTTTTTGCACTCGTGCTCACCATGGTTACAAAGGATAACAGGGTTGAGGTGTGGAAGAACAGGATCGAGACCTTCTTTTCAGGTGAAAGCGATCCCGACGAGGATTACCAGAGCAACCAGGCCAAAATAGCGATTTCAACAGGGGGGTTATTCGGAAAGGCTCCCGGCAGAAGCACACAGAGGAACATGCTTCCGCAGTCAAACTCCGACTTTATTTTTGCAATAATAATCGAGGAATATGGATTGATACTGGGGGCGCTCCCATTAATTCTCGCCTACATGATATTGCTTTTCAGGGGAATAGCAATCGCAAAAAAATGCGAAACAGCCTTTCCTGCATTCCTGGTGCTTGGACTCACAATCATGATTGTCATACAGGCGATGCTCAATATGCTGGTTGCTGTGGGATTATTCCCCGTAACCGGACAAACCCTTCCGATGGTCAGCTGGGGGAGGACATCGGTGCTGGTTATGAGCTTTTCGATCGGCGCCATCCTCAGCGTTAGCAGGGTGGTCAGCGCAAGGGCAAAGCAGGAAGAGCTTACGGAAGATGATATCTCTGATGAAGGAGAAAAAATATATGAACCTGCAAAAACATAAAAGGATCATAATAAGCGGCGGCGGAACGGGAGGACATATCTTCCCGGCAATCTCAATTGCCAATGCTCTCCGGAAAATTGATCCGGGGACCGAGATCCTTTTTGTCGGTGCCGAAGGGAGGATGGAGATGGAAAAGGTGCCGGCCGCAGGGTACAAAATAACGGGACTTCCCGTGGCAGGATTCCACAGGAGCCTGTCGCCAGGTAATATCGCTGTTCTTTTCAAGCTGGTCAGGAGTCTTATCCTGGCCAGGAGAATCATAAAGGATTTTAAGCCTGATGTTGTGGTGGGTGTAGGCGGATATGCCAGCGGCCCCGTTTTAAGGCAGGCCGGGAAATACGGTATCCCCACCCTGATACAGGAACAGAACAGCTATGCCGGAGTGACCAATAAAATCCTGTCAAGGAAAGCTTCGGTAATATGTGTCGCCTATAACGGAATGGAAAAATACTTCCCTGCTGAAAAGATAATTAAAACAGGGAATCCTGTGCGCCAGGCATTTGACAATCTTGGGAAGATCCGGAATGAGGCGCTTGAATTTTTTCAACTTGAGAAAGATTCGCCGGTGATACTTGTTTTGGGAGGGTCACTGGGTGCAGGAACGATCAACAGGAGCCTGTCGGAAAACATCAGCAGAATGACGGAATCGGGATACCAGTGGCTCTGGCAGACCGGGAAGCTTTACTATGAAAATGTAAAGGCTCTTGCAGACATTTCTGCCGGCAATAACATTTCAGTATTGGATTTCATTAACAGGATGGATTATGCTTTTGCCGCGGCCGATATCATTGTATCGCGCGCAGGCGCAGGAACTATTTCGGAATTATGCCTGGTCGGCAAGCCGGTCATTCTTATTCCTTCGCCTAATGTGGCCGAAGATCACCAGACAAGAAATGCCTCGGCGCTGGCGAGCCGTAATGCCGCAGTCATGATACGCGACAGCGAGGCGGTTAAAGTGCTTGTGGATGAGGCAATAAGGTTAATAGCCGATAAGGAAAGAAGAGAGCTCCTTTCAGCCGGCATAAAGGCAATGGCTGACAGGGATGCTGATGTGAGGATAGCAGAAGAGATATTGAAACTTGCAGGAGATGATTGACTTTAACGACATAAAAGGATTCTATTTTGTCGGCATCGGCGGCATAGGCATGAGCGCTCTTGCCTTATACTTCCTTGAAGGCGGATATACAGTGGCCGGCTACGACAGGACATCAGGAGCGATCACTGATAACCTTTCGCATAAAGGATGCGACATTTCATTCCGTGATGAGGTTTCGTCAATACCACCGCTTTTCAAGGAAATAAGGTCACAAGCCAGCGTGATCATAGTATACACTCCGGCAATACCTTCTGAAAGCCGGATATTGAACTTCTTCAGGGATAACAAATACAGGCTCTATAAAAGGTCGGAAGTGCTGGGTGCAATTTCTTTAAATACTGACACGATAGCTGTTGCCGGCACTCACGGAAAAACGACTGTATCGACCATGACAGCTTTTCTTCTCCATGAGTCGCACCTCGGTTGCTCGGCATTTCTGGGAGGTATATCAAAGAATTTCGATTCCAACCTGCTTATCGGCAAGGGACGGTATACAGTCATGGAGGCTGATGAATATGACAGGTCATTCCACAGGCTCAGCCCGCTGATAGCAGCTGTGACATCAGTTGATGCCGATCACCTTGATATCTATGGCGACCATAAAACCATGATCGCTGCATATAATGAGTTCTGCAGCAAAATAAGGGAGGGAGGTACACTGCTCATTAACAGCAGGATACGAGAAAATATAATCTGCCCTACGGGGGTACAGTTTCTTACATACGGAAGTGGTCAGGATGCAGATTTCAGGTTTTATAATATTGAGAATAAGTGTAATTTTTACACTTTTAGTATCCAGACACCCTGCGGTACACTGAATGACCTGAAATTTCCTTTTCCGGGGATCATCAACATTGAAAATATAACGGCCGCGATCGCACTGGCTTTGAACTGCGGCGTGAACGAAGGTGAGATACGGAATGCAATAGTCCGTTTTCAGGGTGTCAGAAGACGGTTTGACATAAGGGTGAATCTGCCCGGGATCGCGTATGTTGATGACTATGCACATCATCCCGAAGAAATAAGAGCCTTCGTGACCTCGTTGCGCGAGTATTTCCCGGGAAGGAAGATCACCGGCGTTTTCCAGCCGCATCTGTTCTCGAGGACTCTTGATCATGCAGATGGGTTTGCAGCCGTCCTCGATGAGCTTGATGAGGTTATCCTGCTTCCTGTTTATCCGGCACGCGAACAACCAATTCCGGGAGTCGCTTCAGAGATGATCCTGGGCAAGATGAAACTCGCTCAAAGGAGAGTAATTCCCATGAGTGAGCTGGTTGAAAGTCTTGATATTAGAAAGCTTGATGTTCTTGCGACTATCGGCGCAGGCGACATCGACAGTCTTGTCGCACCCATTGAAGATAAAATAAGGAGGGCGGGGGTGAGGTGAGAAAGCTATTTCAGATATTGCTTCTTGTCCCGGTGTTTTACATGCTTGTAATACCATTCTTCCTTTCTGCCGCAGCCAGTTCAAGGAGATGCGGCAAAATTGCAATAAACATTGTTGACTCTTCGGAATACAGCTTTGTTACAAAGCGGCACCTGCAAAATCTTGTTTACGCCAACGGAGGGAATATCATCGGCAAGCCGGTGAAGGAAATCAGGGTTACAGAAATAGAAGGCAGCATAAATGGCCTCAGGGAGCTTAGAGAAGCAGAGGTTTATACATCAATTGACGGCACGCTTCACGTCTATGCCGATCAACGGGATCCGATCATTAGGATAATGCCAGACGAAGGCGGAGATTTTTTCCTTGATGAGGAAGGCTTCCTTTTCAGGAAAAGAAATTTGTACAATCCGAGGCTTCATATTGTCCGGGGGAACATAAATATTACTCCCGCGATGCTCGACAGCGTGAGCATCCTGGATACACTGATCAGAAACAGCATTCTTAAGGATATGTATCATTTTGTGAACTATATCGAGGGCAATGATTTCTGGTCGGCGCAGATTGACCAGATATATGTTGACCGCCATGACGAAATAGACCTTATACCCAGGGTGGGCAATCACACAATACACCTGGGAACATTTGACAATTACAGGGAAAAACTGAGGAACCTCGGTGCTTTTTATGACAGGGTACTGCCGGAGGTCGGATGGAATAAATACTCGGTCATCAACCTTGAATTCAGCGACCAGATAGTATGCAAAAGAAGACAATGATAAACCATATTTGAATCATATGAGCAAAAAAGAACAGTACGTAGCAGCAATCGACATCGGGACCACAAAAATTGTGGCCATTGTCGGCAAGAGGAACGAGAACGGTAAAATTGAGATCCTCGGTTTGAGCAAGGCTCTTTCCAAAGGCGTGAAAAGAGGAGTTGTGCAGAATATCGAAGAGACTGTAAATGCGATCCGCACAACTGTTGAGGATGTCCAGAAACGATCGGGCATCATGTTTTCAGAGGTTTTTGTCGGCATAGCCGGCCAGCACATCAAGAGCATGAAGAACCGCGGTTACATCACGCGTGATTCCTATGATGACGAGATAAGGAAAGAAGAGGTATTCAGGCTGATAGAGGATATGCGGAAGATCCATATCGATATAGGGGAAGAGATCATTCATGTCATTCCTCAGAATTTCATCGTCGATAATGAAACGGGGATCAGGAACCCTATCGGCATGTGCGGCAGGCGCCTTGAGGCAAACTTCCATATTGTGATAGGGCAGGTGGCAGCAGCCAAGAATATTGAAAAATGCATCAGGAAGGCAGGACTCTCCGTCAAGGATCTCATTCTTGAACCGCTTGCTTCATCGGATGCCGTACTGACCGAGGACGAAAAAGAAGCAGGTGTTGCACTTGTTGACATCGGCGGCGGCACTACCGACCTGGCAGTATATTATGATAATATAGTACGCCATACTGCGGTGATACCACTCGGGGGGAATGTTGTCACGAAAGATATCCAGGAAGGCTGCGCAATTCTGCAGAGGCATGCAGAGCAGCTTAAGATCCAGTACGGATCTGCCCTGGGCGACATAGCCCCTGAGGATACAGTGGTATCGATACCCGGCATAAGCGGAAGGGACCCGAAGGAGATCTCGTTCAAAAGCCTTGCTTACATCATCCAGTCAAGGATGGAAGAGATCATTGATTTCGTCAATTTCGAGATCCAGAACTCAGGTTATGCCGACAAGCTTGCCGCAGGTGTGGTGATAACCGGAGGCGGCGCCATGCTTAAACACCTTCCGCAGCTAATGAAATTCAAAACGGCCATGGATGTGAGGCTTGGATTGCCCAATGAGCATCTTGCCGGCACAAGCAAAAATGAGATAAACCAGCCGATGTACGCTACCAGCGTGGGCCTGATAATGAAGGGCGTTGAATACCTTGAAACGTACAGGGAGGGAATCAATATTGCTCCCGAAAAGGAATATGTAAAACCTGAAGCAACCAGGGAAGAGGTCCCGGATGAAGTCAGTGATACTGAGGAATACCAGCCGATATCCAGGACATCATGGATCGATAAGATCAAGATAGTGATGCAGAAAATGTTTGAGGTTGAAGATCAGCCCATCAGCTGAAAGATTTGAATATGGTAATGCGATTAATGATTTGCTGTTCATAAACAATTAAAACCAACAATATGCCAGACGATATAATGAACTTTGATCTGCCTGTTGAAAGATCGTCGATAATAAAGGTCCTTGGTATTGGCGGCGGTGGTAACAATGCCGTGAACCATATGTTCGAGAAAGGCATCAGGGATGTAAATTTTGTTGTCTGCAACACCGACCATCAGGCACTTGAGTCAAGTCCTGTCCCAATCAAGGTGCAGATAGGAGAGGCTCTCACTGAAGGGATGGGAGCAGGAAGCCAGCCTGAAAAAGGCCGGAAAGCAGCGCTTGAAAACATCGATAACGTTATGGAGGCCCTGGGAGGCAACACCCGCATGGCATTCATCACTACCGGTATGGGCGGGGGAACCGGCACCGGAGCAATACCCGTTATCGCAAAAGCCTGCAAGGAGGCAGGCCTGCTAACCATCGCGGTGGTTACAATCCCTTTCAAATCGGAAGGCAAGGTGCGCATAAGATACGCCATTGACGGAATCACAGAGCTGAAAGACAACGTCGATTCATTGCTGGTGATCAACAATGAGAAGCTCAGGGAGATATACGGCAACCAGGGAGTCTCGACTGCCTTCGCAAAAGCTGACGATGTGGTGACGACAGCTGTTAAAGGAATAGCTGAAATAATAACAGTTGCCGGATATATCAATGTTGATTTTGCCGATGTCGAAACAGTAATGAAGAATTCAGGCGTTGCAATAATGGGTATGGGAACAGCTTCGGGCGAGAACAGGGCCATCCGGGCAATAGATAACGCTCTTGCTTCCCCACTGCTCAATTCGAACGACATAACCGGTGCAAAAAGCATACTCATCAATATTTCATCAGGGAAGGGAGATCATGAGCTCACGATGGATGAGCTGGGCGAGATAACCGACTACATGTATGAGGCTGCTTCAGATGATGCATTGATAATCAGGGGATTGTCGCAGGATGACACCCTTGGGGAAAATATCAGCGTGATTGTAATAGCCACCGGCTTTGAAGCCAACAGCATCTTCCAGCCTTATAAATCGAAGAAGCCAAAACAGGTTGAAATGCTTGAAAGCAAGAATGTGATACCTCCTCAGCTTATAACGAGTGCCAGGGAAGAGTCATTCTCGGTTCATCAGAAGAAAACGAAAAAAACGATCATAAGCGATTTTGAGGAGGAATCACAGTCAGAGATCGATTTCGGATCTGTTTCAGGTGCACCCGCTGCACGGAACAGTGAGGAAGAAGAAGCGGAGAATGATGATAAGCCCGGAGCAACCCTCAGAAAGGTGAAGCAGATGCAAAAAATCATACAGAAGGAAGGACTTTCCAATAAGACAATTGAAGAGAATATAGAGACATTTGAGGATGTGCCGGCCTATGTAAGAAGAAACCTGCTCCTGTCCGCACATGAAAAGAACCCTGAAAGCAAACTGTCTAAGTTCACACTGACAACAGAAGATGATGGCCCGGTACTGCGCGAAAACAACGCTTACCTGAACGATAATGTGGATTAAGCGGGGTTCTGCATAATAAACACAATAACAGGGACGTTGCATGCAACGTCCCTACTTGTTAAATTTTCTATATTTGCGCAGTGAAAAGGGCTGTACCTATATTATTATTACTGTCACTGTTTCCTCTTCTGACAGCACAGAATGATGACCATAAGGTTATAAAGCCGAAAATAATCAGGCAGTGGCACCTGTCGGAAGATTATACCGATGAAGTGCCGGTGCCGCTCGATACAGTCTTTTCTCTCTTCCACCGCTACAGGATTGCCGACAGGCATTCGCCCGTTAATGCAACACTCGGCAATTACGGCCTGCCCTTCTACCAGATCAACTTCTTTGATCGCATCACGGACCCTGATAAATACCTTTATGCATATTATTATCCCTTTATCCATCATCCGGGAAATGCTGTTTTCATGAATACCCAGATCCCGTTTACGGAACTTGTGTGGTCATACGGCGCACCAAGGGAAACATCGGAGCAGACATTCAGGGTAAGGCATTCACAGAACGTTAACAGGTTCTTCAACTTCGGGCTCATTTACGATATAATTTACAGCCTCGGGCAATACAACTTCCAGCGGGCTGAGGATAAGACATTTACTTTCTACTCCTCCTATACAGGTCCGAAATACAAACTCTACCTTGCAACCGGCATCAACAGTATCATATCCTATGAGAATGGAGGGATCCCTGAATCTGAAACTCTTGGTCAGACGGATACCCGTGAGATCCCGGTCACCCTGGGAAGCCTTAATATGGCCAAAAGCATTTTCAAGGACCAGAATATTCTGCTTGTCCAGCGCTACACGATAGGCGCACAGGCTGCTGCGGATGACAGCACCGCGCAGAAGAAAAAGAGTTTCCTGGGTCTCAGCGGAACTTTTTCACATATTCTTACCTGGGAGAGAACCAGGAGAACATATTTTGACGATAAACCGGATGCAGGTTTTTACGATACAATATATATAAATGATGGATTTACCTTCGACTCGCTTTATTCACGTGAACTGAAGAACACCATACGGTTTGACTTCAAAACTGACGAAAGCAGGAAATTCAGGCTTCAGGGAGGAGTTGGGATAAGAAATGAACTGTTCCGGTACAGCCAGATCATTCCGACGCATGATACTAATTTTGCTGATACGGCCATATGGAACAGGAGCAGCAATGCAATTACCGGAAGATTGTATAATAATATAGGTGATAAATTCAGCTGGAATGCAAACGGGGAACTGTTCCTCACAGGTTACAGGGCTGGCGACCTCATGCTGAAAGGTGAAATAATAAAATCGTTTGAGTTTAAAAAGGGTATTGCATCATGGATCATAAACGGCGATATTATGAACCGGCTGCCTTCGTTCTGGTACAGCCGGTGGGGTGGCAATCATTTTGAATGGCAGAATAACCTGAAGAAGGAATTCAGGGTGGATGTCGGAACAGGTTTTATCTATCCGGCGCTGAAAACCGACATCAGGATCAAATATGCTCTGATAACCAACTATACCGATTTCGGCCTGCTTGCACTGCCTTCACAGCATGAAAGCGGACTCTCCGTTGCCGCCCTGACAGCCAGCAAGGATTTCAGGCTCTGGAAATTCCATTTTGCCGCTGATGTGATCCTGCAGACAAGCAGCGACCCTGACATTCTTGATCTTCCCCTCTTTGCAGGTCGCTCAACGATATACTTCGAGCACCTTTTCAGGTTTAAACAAACCAACGGAAGACTCTCCGCACAGCTTGGTGCTGATGCCATGTACCATACTTTATATTACCCCTATTCATATATGCCCGCAACCGGGAGGTTTTACAGGCAAGACCGTAAAGAAACCGGAAACTATCCGTATCTTAACGTTTTTCTTAACCTGAAGCTTAAAAGAACCCGTTTCTTCATTATGCTTGACCATCTGAACTCCGGTTTTATGGGCGAAAACTACTATATGATACCTTCTTACCCAATGAGTATCAGGATGTTACGATATGGATTGGCCTGGACGTTCTATAATTAAAAAATTGTTGTATCTTTGCACCCAATTTTTTAAATGAATACAGGTTTAACTAATTCAACATCTTTTGGTAAGAAACTTAATCATTCTTTTAATATTCCTGGGAGTATTTTTTACTTCCTGTAATAAAAACCACGAATTTTCTGCAGCTGCTGCTCCCGTCACCTTTGATCTCGATTCGATCAGGGCAAGAGGAAGGCTTATTGCTGTCACAGATTTCAACTCGACCAGCTATTTTATTTACAGGGGCGAGCCGATGGGGTTTCATTACGAATTGCTTTCTGCATTCGCCGATCATATCGGTGTGGAGCTTGAACTGATCACTGAGAATCATCTCGAGCATGCTTTTGAATTTCTGAACGCAGGCGAAGCAGATCTTCTGGCCCTGAGCCTGACGATCAACTCGACGCGTAAAAACGATATTCTTTTCTCAATTCCTATTTACGAAACGAGGCAGGTGCTTGTACAACATAAACCCCGCCACTGGCGTTCCATGAAAGCCGACGAGCTTAACGGAAACCTTATACGTAACCAGCTTGACCTGGCTCATCGCACCGTCTTTGTTCAGGAAGGGTCGTCGCATAATGATCGCCTGAGGTCGCTGGCAGAAGAGATCGGTGATTCGATAATTATAATTGAAGTACCCTACGAAGCGGAGGAGCTGATAAGCAATGTTGCAAGGGGCGAGATCGAATATGCAGTGGTGGATGAGAACGTGGCTAAGGTAAACTCCACATATTATCCCGAGATTGATGCCAGAACCCCTGTGAGCTTTCCGCAAAACATAGGATGGGGGCTGAGGAAAGATAATTCCGAAAAGCTTCTTGCAGAACTTAACCGCTGGCTTTCAGGCTATAAAAAAACTTCATCATATGCATTCCTGTATGCCAAGTACTTCAGGAATGAACGATCGAGCAGGATGATAAAAAGTGACTATTATGCACCCAGCACAGGGAAAATATCACAATGGGACGATCTTATCCAGACATACAGCAGCGAGATCAGCTGGGACTGGCGTCTTCTGGCGTCGCTTATTTACCAGGAATCGCGTTTTGATCCCGACGTGAGATCATGGGCCGGAGCATATGGCCTGATGCAGGTGATGCCTGTTACGGGAAGGAGCCTGGGTATTGACATAACAGCCTCGCCTTCAAGCAATCTTAAGGCAGGTACAATCTATCTGGGCCAGCTGCACGCGATTTTTAACCCGAGAATAAAGAATGAACATGAAAGGATAAAATTCATACTTGCATCTTATAATGCAGGCCCAGGCCACATTCTCGATGCAATGCGCCTTGCCGACAAGCATGGAATGGATCCGCAGGTATGGGACGATGTTGCTATGTGGCTGCAGAAGAAATCCGATCCAAGGTACTTCAACGACAGCGTGGTTAAAAACGGATATTTTACCGGGATCGAATCAGTGAATTTTGTGACAGAGATCCTTGATCGGTTCGAGCACTATAAGAACTTCATTCCGGAACAGATCAGCCAGAATTATAAATAAAAACAGGTCTGCTCAGCGGGTTTCTAATCGTACTTTATTGCCTTCACCGGAGTTATCCGGCTTATGAGTTTTGAAGGAACCAGGAGCATGAACAGTATGGCAGCCATCGTTCCTGCATTCAGGAGAAGGATGTGAGCGGCTTCAAGATTTACAGGGACGGTCTTTATGTAGTACGAGGAAGGATCAAGGGAGATCAGCCCGGTCTTAAGCTGCAGCAATGAAAGCCCGATTCCAATGATGTTTCCCCATAAAAGCCCTTTGCCTATAAGGTAAGCTGCCTGATAAAGGAACACTCTCCGGATCGTTGCGTCGTCGGAGCCAAGGGCTTTCAGAACACCGATCATATTGGTCTTTTCGAGGATAAGTATCAGGAGTCCTGATATCATGTTGAATCCGGCAACCACCAGCATCAGCACTATTATTATAATAACGTTGACATCCTGGAAATTGAGCCAGTCGAAGATCTGGGGGTACTTCATCCGCACATTGGTTATCTTGAATTGTTCATCATCCTCATCATACCTGTAACCAACGGCATCGCGCACCGCCCCGGTAGCCTCATCGAGCCGGTCAAAATCGTCAATGAATATCTCAAATCCGCTGATCTGGTCATCTTCCCATCCATTGAGCCTTTTGATGTGGCCGATATCGCAAAAGACATATATCCTGTCGAACTCCTCAAGGCTGGTCTCATAGATCCCGCTCACAGTGAATTTTCTCATCCGGGGCGGATCCTGCACGAAATGCATTGCAAAGGAATCGCCGGACCTGAGACGCAGCATGTCGGAGATTTTTTTGGAAATGATCACCCTGTCGGTGCGCGCGGTATCGGTCACCATGAAAACCGACCCGTCTACCATGTTGCTGCTGAAAAACGACCAGTCAAAATCACTGCCCACTCCCTTGAGCACGACTCCCTGGAAATCCTCATTGGTACGGATGATCCCGGCTTTGGTGGCAAAAACCTGAACGTGCTTTATGCCCGGCATGTTCCTTATTTTTTCAATGAAATCCTGTCCCTGGTGAATGGGAGCCGTTTCAAAGGAAATGTTGGAATCGAAATTCACTATCTGTATGTTCGAGCCGAATCCCACTATCTTCTCCCTTATCTGCTGCTTGAATCCGGTGAGGATAGCAACTGCAAGGATCATGACGGCCAGCCCCATGGCAATGCCTGTGATTGCAATCACATTGATCGGCCTTGAGAAGGAGGTTCCTTCCCTCCGGCCCTTTATAAGCCGCTGTGCTATGAAAAGGGGTAAATTCATTATAACCTGAATCAAAAATACTAAATTTACGATAGTAATATATAAGCTATGAAAAGGATCATTTCGTTTGTTCTTATAATAGCATTCTCCGTACCCATTTTTGCTGTTAAGAAAACGCCTGTTCCGGGAGCCAGTCAGATAGATCAGTACAGGCATCTTATTGAGGGTAAATCAGTTGCTATTGTCGCGAACCAGACATCATTGACCGGACAAACACACCTGGTGGATAATCTCCTGTATATCGGGATCAATGTAAAAATGATCTTTGCCCCTGAACATGGCTACCGTGACCTGGCGGCTGACGGGGCGAAGATCAGGGACGGCATCGACCCTGCAACAGGCATTGCGGTAAGAAGTCTTTACGGTGAACGAAACAAGCCTTCTGCTGAGGATCTCAGGGGAATAGATATTGTTATTTTTGATATCCAGGATGTGGGAGCCAGGTTCTATACTTACATCTCGACACTTCATTATGTAATGGAGGCCTGTGCCGAGAATAATGTGAAATGCATGGTCCTCGACAGGCCAAATCCGAACGGATTCTATTTCGATGGCAGCATCGCCGATACGGCATACCGCTCATTCGTGGGGATGCACCCGGTACCGGTAGTCCACGGAATGACAGTAGGCGAATATGCCCGGATGATAAATGGCGAAGGCTGGCTGAAAAGAGGAATACAATGCGACCTTACAGTGATTAAGTGTAAAAATTACACTCATAAAACACTTTATGAACTTCCGGTAAAACCTTCTCCCAATCTGCCGAATCAGACCTCTGTTTACCTTTACCCGTCACTCTGCTTTTTTGAGGGAACCAGGGTTTCTCTTGGCCGGGGTACTGAATTTCCGTTCCAGGTATACGGCTCGCCCTTGTTGCCCGACAGGGGATTCAGCTTTACCCCCGATAGCGTTCCTGCATCAACAAAGCCTCCGCTTATGGGAGTTAAATGCTACGGGGTCGATCTCAGGAATGCAGAGAGGGACAGGATTGTGCCGTCGCCGGGCATCAATTTAAAATGGGTGATAGATGCCTATAATGAATATCCCGAAAAAGAAAATTACTTCACCTCCTATTTCGATAAGCTTGCGGCAGGTACAACCCTGAGGGAGCAGATACAGAAGGGTATGACAGAGCAGCAGATCCGCGAATCATGGAAAGAGGAGCTGAGGAAATTCGGGGAGATACGAAAGAAATACCTGCTGTATAAATAGGTCATACCCTCCCCGGGTACACTTTCAGTGCCTCCGCCAGGACCTCAATTGCCTTTTTCAGGTCGTCAATTTTAAGAACATAGGCTATCCTGACTTCATTTTTTCCGAGCCCGGGCGCTGAGTAGAAACCCGAGGCGGGTGCAACCATTACTGTCTGGTTCATGTATTCGAATTCCTCCAGAAGCCACTGTGCGAATTTGTCGGAGTCGTCAACCGGCAGCCTTACTACTGTATAAAATGCGCCTTTCGGCTTCGGACAATAAACACCCGGAATTTTGTTCAGCGCCTCCACCATGTAATTGCGTCTTTCGGTATATTCCCTGTTCACTTCCCTGAAGTATTCGGGAGGAGTATCTATAGAAGCTTCAGCCGCGATCTGCCCGAGACCCGGAGGTGACAACCTTGCCTGTGCAAATTTAAGTGCAGTGGAGAGAACAAGCTTGTTTTTGGTGATCAGTGCCCCGATGCGCAACCCGCACTCGCTGTAACGCTTTGATACCGAATCAAGAAGAATAACATTATTCTCAATGCCCGAGAGCTTCATTGCTGAAAAATGCTCAGCGCCGTCGTAGCAGAATTCCCTGTAAGCCTCATCAGAGAAGAGCCAGAGATCGTGTTTTCTGACTATTTCCCTGATCTGCATCAGTTCATCTCCTGAGTAAAGATACCCGGTGGGATTGTTGGGATTGGCAATGATGATACCTTTTGTGCGCGGAGTTATCTTTTTCTCAATTTCCGGAATGGGCGGAAGTGCAAAATCATCTTTAATGGATGATGTTACAGGAACGATTTTAACACCTGCCGATATGGCAAATCCGTTGTAATTGGCATAAAAAGGTTCCGGAGTGATGACTTCATCCCCGGGATTCATGCATGAATTAAATGCAAACAATATCGCTTCCGATCCTCCGGTGGTTATGATTATTTCAGTATGATCTATATCTATTCCGATATTATTATAATAACCTGCCAGCTTGCGGCGGTACGACTCATTACCTGCCGAATGGCTGTATTCAATAACTTTCTGATCCAGTCTACGCATGGCATTCAGCGCAACCTCCGGTGTGGGAATATCGGGCTGGCCAATGTTCAGATGGTACACTATTCTTCCCCTGCGTTTTGCTTCCTCAGCGAACGGAACAAGCTTCCTGATTGGTGATGCAGGCATTGCCTTTCCTTTTTCAGATATTGACGGCATTGATTGTAATTTTATGAAGAGTTCAAAACTCAAAAATAATCAAAAATGAGTAAGATCATATTGATTAATCTCATACACCTGAAATTAATTAACCACGGTGTTACACAGAGTTAAACGGAGTTGCACGGTTGGTTTAAAGGGAAAACCTTTCAACTCTCATTTCATAATATTTTCTATTTTTGCAGATCGGTTTACCTGACTGAACCGGACATTTTCAATGGAGATACCTTCAAAATACGAACCGGCAAAAGCTGAGGGAAAGTGGTATAACTACTGGATGAAGCATGGATTCTTCAGAAGCCTCCCTGATGAAAGGGAGCCATATACAATTGTAATACCTCCTCCGAACGTGACCGGTGTCCTTCACATGGGTCACATGCTGAACAACACAATACAGGATGTGCTGGTTCGCAGGGCAAGGATGCTCGGGAAGAATGCATGCTGGGTGCCCGGCACGGATCATGCCTCAATCGCCACTGAGGCAAAGGTTGTTGCAAAGCTGAAGAATGAAGGGATCGAAAAAAAGAACATATCCAGGGAGAAATTCCTGGAACATTCCTGGGAATGGACCAACAGGCACGGAGGGATAATCCTTGAGCAGCTTAAAAGGCTGGGAGCTTCATGCGACTGGGAGAGAACTCTCTTTACAATGGATAAGGAGAGATATGATTCTGTCATTAAGGTATTTGTGGACCTTTTTAACAAGGGGCTCATATACCGCGGCGTAAGAATGGTAAACTGGGATCCGCAGGCCCGGACTGCTGTCTCCGATGAAGAAGTCTATTTTTCAGAGGAGCAGTCAAAGCTTTATTATGTAAGATACAAAGTAGCTGGCTGGAACGATTACGTAACTGTAGCAACAACACGCCCTGAGACCATTCTCGGCGATACAGCAGTTTGCGCGAACCCCAATGACCCCAGATATCAGCACCTCAAAGGCAGGAAAGTCATCGTCCCGATGGCAAACAGGGAGGTACCGTTCATTTTTGACGAATACGTCGATATGGAGTTCGGTACAGGGTGCCTGAAGATCACCCCTGCACATGATATAAATGACTATGTGATTGGGCAGAAGCATAAGCTTCAGTCAATAGATATTTTCAACGATGACGGCACGATCAGCAATCGGGCAGCAATGTTTTCGGGTGTTGACAGGTTTGCCGCAAAGGACCTTGCTGAACAGGAATTGAAGAGAACAGGAAGCCTTGTCAGGGTTGTTCCCTATAATAATAAGATAGGCCGTTCTGAGCGTACACATGCTGTGATTGAACCACGGCTCTCGATGCAGTGGTTCCTTAAGATGACGGAGATATCCCGTCCGGCACTCGACGCGGTAATGAAAGGAGAGGTAAAGCTTCACCCGGCAAAATTCAAAAACCTCTACCGCCACTGGATGGAAGACGTGCACGACTGGTGCATAAGCCGGCAGCTGTGGTGGGGGCACAGGATCCCTGCCTGGTATTACGGCGATAATGAATTTGTAGTTGCAGAAGACATAAGCGAGGCACTGAAATCAGCGAGGAAGAAAAGCGGCAATAAATCGCTTGCTGAAAATGACCTTCGCCAGGATGAGGACGTGCTCGATACATGGTTCTCTTCATGGCTCTGGCCGATCACCAGTTTTGACGGGATCAATAAACCAGATAACCCTGACATTAAGTATTATTATCCGACAAATGACCTCATAACTGCACCTGAGATTCTTTTCTTCTGGGTGGCCAGGATGATAATTGCAGGATATGAGTACAGGGGTGCCAAACCCTTCAGTAACGTTTATCTTACAGGGCTGGTGCGTGACCAGCAGCACAGGAAAATGTCAAAATCGCTTGGCAACTCTCCGGAGCCCCTTGATCTTATCGACCGGTATGGTGCGGATGGCGTCAGGGTGGGCATGCTGCTTTGTTCGCCTGCCGGCAATGATCTTCTTTATGAAGATTCGCTGCCGGAGCAGGGCCGCAACTTTGCAAACAAGATATGGAATGCGTTCAGGCTCGTTAAAGGATGGAATGTTGACGAAAAGACCAGGCAGCCGGAACACTCTGCTGCAGCCGTGAAGTGGATGAATGAAGCTCTCAGGAAGGCAACAGCAGAAATTGATTCGGAATTCAGGGGATTCAGGATATCCGAAGCCCTGATGAGCGTTTACAAACTGTTCTGGGATGAGTTTTCAGGCTGGTACCTCGAAATAATAAAACCCGGGTATAAAAAGCCCATCGATAAAAAAACCTATGAGGCAACTCTTGGATTCTTCGATAGCCTGCTCAGATTGCTTCATCCGTTCATGCCTTTCATCACCGAAGAGATCTGGCAGATGATTGAGGAGAGGAAAGATGGAGAGAGCCTGATGGTAAGCAGGATGCCGGAATCAAAGAGATACAAGAAGGAGCTGACGGCAAGATTTGATGTAATTAAAGATATTGTCAGCTCTGTACGGAGCGTGAGAAAGGAAAAGAATCTTCCGAACAAGGAAAAGATACAACTATTTATAAAAGCCGACACAAAGGAATTTGATAAGGAGTTCCTTCCTGTGCTCACTAAGCTCTGCAACCTGTCGGAGATAAAATTCGTTGACATCAAACCTGACGGAACAGTATCATTCATGGTACATACACTTGAGCTTTATATTCCTTCCGGATCATCAGTTGACAAAAAAGAAGAACGGAAAAAAATAGAAGAAGAGCTGGAGTATTGCCGTGGATTTCTTGCCTCAGTGATGAAGAAGCTGGATAATGAGCGATTTATGCAAAATGCGCCAGCAAATGTCCTGGAACTTGAACGCAGGAAAAAGAGCGATACGGAGTTGAAGATCAGATCGCTGGAAGAGAGAAGGAAAGAACTTAAATGACCCCGGGGGTCAG
Organism: Bacteroidales bacterium; assembly: GCA_041303415.1. Lineage (GTDB taxonomy): Bacteria > Bacteroidota > Bacteroidia > Bacteroidales > VadinHA17 > LD21. The sequence continues at coordinate 3,332 of JBFYPG010000131.1, read as the reverse complement.
AGCGCCTTCTTCCTCACCAGATAATTCTGCTCCAGGGGGATGAATTCCCAGTCGTTGTTCAGTATCAGGTGCCATCCTTCACCTTCAATACGGTTTTTATCCTCTTTGTACCCTTTTGCAGTAATGCGAAGGTACCTCAGGTTGTTTGACACCAGGCAGCCTCCCTTGTCAACAGTGAGTTTACCCCAGTTATCGGAAACGCGGATCCTGGTGTATATTGTGCCGAGGGTATCGACCGGGTGGACATCCTCCGGCTCAAAGTCAAAAGATGGGCTTTCGAGCTCAAGCAGCACTACCGGCTTTTCGGTAAAGGTGCCGGTTTCCCGCTGGATCCTCTCCCTGATGCGGACATCCCTCTGCGTCTCCTCTTCCACGATCTTATCGAGCTCATAATTCAGGGCTATGCTTCCTGCAACATCGCGGCAAACTTCAGGCAGCTGGATCTGATAAAGCTCTTTCACCAGGTTCCCCATGTCGGTGTCTCCGGTGTTGAGCTTTGAAAAATCGAAGCCCTGCTGCTGAAGCAGCGTGGCATACAGTGCGCCGTGGATGAATCCGTATGATCTTGAGTAGGAGATGAATGAATATATCCTGTCAAGGTAATCAAATATCCTGTCCTTATACTCTTCAGTGGAGGTTGTGGTGAAGAGCATATAAGTGAAAGTAGCCAGCCCCTCGTAGTTTTCAAACCTTGTCTGGTCAAGGGCATATTTCTGATAGCTTTCACGGTTTGATCCCCTGAAGATAAGCGCATCTCTTATCGCAAGCTGTTTTTCAGCCCCATCAGAGTTAATTGCCCTGCGGAGAGCTTTCCATTCAAGCTTTATCCATAGCCTGGCGTTTTTCTCATCCATAATGGTTATGTTTTCTTCAGGCTCTATTATTCCGAGAGATTCCTGATAGACATGGAACAGGCTGTGTATGGACCGCGTGATTATCTTGAACTCATCCTCTTCTGCTGGCAGTGGCACAAGTGCGAAAATCGTGCCTCCGTAGGTTACCGGGAGGTTGTTTATGATCATTTCCCTTGGGTATACTCCGGTGTAGATCCCCTCTTTTTCCTTCAGCAACCCATCCCTGTCCTGCTGATTTGCAGTTATTTTTCTGCTGGTGCGCTCGACAAGCATGACAGAGCCATAAAGGTTTTTCCCCCACAGTTTCCCGTTATCTCTGTTGCAGGCCTCCCCGATTTTGCTGAAATAGGTGCTTGCTTTTTCCGGGGTCAGGTACGAATTGTCTTCTTCCCCCCTGCATCCTGCAAGTAAAAACAACAGGATCAGCTTTATCCATTTTTTCATCGGCACCGTTTTAGCTGGTCAAAAATAATCAAAAAAATGTCAAAATATATTTATGCCGGCCGGGATAACAGATTAAGACATTTATCATTATCTGTTTCGGTTAAATTCCTTATTTTGCGGCGGAATCGTTGTAACGCTATGAAAAATAATGACATACTGCTGAATCCTAATGAACTGGTACAGTATCTGAAGAAGCCAGCGCACGAATTTACGCGCGACGACATCATCAGGTTCATTGAGGCAAAAGGGATCACAATGATAAACTTCAGGTATGTTGCTGAAGACGGAAAACTTAAATCCCTGAACTTTGTGCCCCACAGCCGGGATCATCTTGAATCGATACTCACCGCTGGGGAAAGGGTCGATGGCTCAAGCTTGTTCTCATTCATAGGATCAGGATCAAGCGACATGTATGTTATTCCAAGGTACAAAACTGCTTTTGTCAATCCTTTTTCTGAATCGCCAACCCTTGAAATACTCTGTTCATTTTACGGAAGCGACGGCCTGCCCCTTGAAAGCTCACCGGAATACATACTTAAAAAAGCATATACCCGGTTTATGAAAAATACAGGGTTCCGGCTGCGGATCTTCGGTGAACTTGAATATTATGTCAAATCGTTTCATGAAGATCTCTTCCCGCTGACCGACCAGAAAGGATATCACGCGTCGAAACCCTTTGCCAAGTTTGAGGACCTGAGGATTGAAGCGCTGAACCTGTGTGCAAAAGCCGGCTGCAGAATCAAATACGGCCACTCCGAAGTGGGAAGCTTTACAAGGGATGAAGAGGATTTTGAGCAGCATGAGATAGAATTTCTGCCTGTGGAGCCTGAAGACGCTGTCGACCAGCTTGTCACGGCAAAATGGATAGTGAGGATGCTGGGTTATAATTACGGGGTCGAGGTCAGCTTTGCCCCCAAGATAACTGTCGGGAAGGCCGGCTCGGGAATGCATATTCACATGATGCTTGAAAAGGATGGGATCAACAGGATGGTCGAGAATGGCGAACTGAGCCATGAAGCAAGGAAGATGATGGCCGGATTACTCGGTCTTTCAAAAGCACTCACTGCATTTGGAAATACCATTCCGACCTCTTACCTCAGGCTTGTCCCTCACCAGGAAGCTCCGACAAACATATGCTGGGGCGACAGGAACAGGTCGGTTCTGATACGGGTTCCGCTCGGCTGGAACGGTGCAATGAACATGATAAAAGATGCAAATCCTGCTGATACGACTGAATATGACGAAATGCCTTCAAAGCAGACTGTGGAGCTGAGGTCACCCGACGGATCGGCTGATATCTATAACCTGTTTGCAGGGATCGTGATCGCCATAGAGCATGGCCTCGGGATGCCGGGAGCCCTCAAAGTGGCTGATGACCTCTATGTCAGCTACAATATATTCTCGGGTTCTGACAAAGGCAGCAGGAAAAAGCTTGATTCTCTTCCTGCATCATGCTGGGAATCAGCTGACTGCCTGCTTGAAAAAAGAGAATATTTTGAACGCGGCGGAGTATTTCCCGCCGGAGTGATTGATAATATTGTTTCAAAGCTTAAGTCATACAACGACAAGGATCTGAGCGAGAGGATCCATGACAAACCTGAGGAGATCAGCAAGCTTGTCAGACATTTTCTTCATTGCAGCTGACAGTGCGCTTCCTTGCTTCCTCATCTTCCCTGGCCTCCTTGATGCTGACATTGAGCTCAAAACCAATTAGCAGCGCTATTGAGTTGAGGTAAAGCCAGATGAGTATAACCATCAGGGTGCCTATCCATCCGTACAGCTGGTTGTATTGCCCGAAATTATTGACATATGCAGAGAAGCCTAGCGAGGTTATTATGAAAAGAATGGTCGCCAGGGTTGATCCTGAAGAGACAAACCTGAAATCACTTTTTTTTGCAGGGGCGAGATAATACAGAAATGGGATGGCAAGGAAAAGGAGTACTATTACTAGTATCCATTTAATGAGGACAACGATACTTATCACTACGTTCCTCTCAAGGATGTCGATCTCAACAAGATAGTTGACAAAGATCT
>JBFYPG010000130.1:0-5628 GCA_041303415.1 Bacteroidales bacterium | reverse complement strand
AGATTCTTTGGCCTTATAAGCGGTATCATTGCCAGTTTGCCGTCAGGAGTGAAGGCAACGTTTTCCATCATATAGGCCGATTCCATGTCTTTACGGTCAGCTATTCTCTGTGTATTATCATCAATGACAGTGAGTTCACAAACCACCGGATCTCCGTAAGGCACGAGAAGCGAACGCCTGCTGGTTATATATAACTTGCTTTTATCGGGCGACATCCGGATACCCGTAGGATTATTCCCGGCGGCGAGCCTCTTTTTTTCTTTGCCGGTGGCTATATCAATTACTGAGATATCTGATGTATAGGAATTTACTACGTAAAGTGATTTTTCATCCGCGCTCAGGGCAAGACCTGCAGGGCCGTTACCTGTTTTAAGTGTATTTATTACACTTAATTTTGAAAGATCGATTACAGATACATTATCGACCCACTGGTTGCTAACGTATGCTATGGTATTGTCGTTATTCAGAATAACGCTGTGGGGCTGGCGTCCGGTCTCAATTTCACCGGTTACTTTTCTTTTTCCGGCATCAACAATCAGAAGCTTGTTGCTCTCCTCGGCCACCACATATAATGTTTTTCCGTCATCAGACAAAGCCATATTGAAAGGAGAGTGGTAATCAGCATTAATGATCTTTGCCAGCAATCCGTCTTTTTGAGTGGAAAGATGGCATGAGAGGCAGTTCAGAGGGTGGTCTTCAACAGCCGTGATATAGTTTACATGTCCCCTTGCCCAGCGGTGAGCAGGAGGATAAATGAATAATCCTGCCAGTAGAATTATCCCTGCAACAACAGCCAGTGTTATTAATCGTCTTTTCATAATCATGCTATTCCAGTTCGACTGTTTTTTCCCTGATATTGGTTACATGGACCGGTATTATATAAGGATCTTTTTTTACAGCATCGGGTATCCTGTTGTGGGGTACTGTTTCCGGATCTTCGTGGCATCCGACGCATCCGCGGCGTTCATTTGGACGGAGCCATAACCAGCTGCATGGTCCGCTGACAACATTACCCTTTTCATCGAGCGTTCTGATCTGAAAGGGAGTGTCGGCAAGGATCTTCAGGTAGAATGAGCCGTCTTTCTCGACAGGAACGACTCCGTAAGTCGAATCAATTCCAAGGATTTCAACCATTGAAGCTTTCAGGAGACCTGTTTTGCCTTCTTCCGTCAGAAACCCCGTAAAGTTTATATCCTGGCACAAAAGCAGTCCTGTTTTTACTCCCATGTCAACTTCGCTTGGCAGCTTCTTCGGCCTTTCATATTGCAGTGCAAGGGCAGCTTCCGTAACACTGAAATCCTTGTCTTCATATATCATCCTGCCCAGGGTTCTGGTTTGAGGATCGAACTCATGAAGGGTGTAATGATCAGAGCCGGGCTCGCTGTACGACACAAACATTTTCCCTGATTGCAGCGGTAAAACTGAATTGAAATTTCCTTCAATTTCAGATGTAAGATTAATCCTTGAATGCAGAGGACGGTTATAGGTTATTGAAATGAGATCGTTCTTCCGGGGACTTCCGTTCACAGTTTCAATGAACATTATCTTACCATCAACAGTTTGCCGGGGGCGGCTTACAGGTTTGCTCTCTTTTTCGCATTTATAGAACATGTCGGCTTTAGTGCCATCGGGTCTCATGACAGTTAACACCGGATTTATTGTTCCCGATAATGAATTCCTTCGCACAGCCAGGAACCGGCCATCTTTAAGTACTGTGGTTGCCATGTCTTCGAAAGGGCCAAAGGTGACCTGCCTGATATTCGAACCGTCAAGGTTGCCGGTATACAGGCAATAAGCTGATTTAACAGTATCATTGACTGTGTTTCTGCTGAAGGCCATTCTCCCTGCCGGAAGGTAAACAGGATCGAAGCAGTCTGAATTAAAGGATGTTATCTTTCTGGCTTTTCTTTTTTTAATATTCATTTCATATATCTGCCAGTGGTCGCTGCCGGTCTCCTTTGCTGAAAAGATCATATATTTTCCGTCGTACGATATTTCCGGATAGCAAGCTGAATGAAAATCCGCGGTAAGGATTTTATCAGCTCCCGGTTTTTCTGTATTTATTGCGACTATCTGAGCACCCGGGAAATGCCTCCACGATTCATCATCACCGGCATTCACATTTGCGGAAGGCACTCTTGTAATTATCAGAAGCCCCTCTTCTGAACTGTTTTTGCAGGAGAATGAGACCAGGCAGACAATTGTTATATATATAAATAGTATAGGTTTGAGTTTCATATATTCTTATTACGGCTCCTTAACTTCCAGTATTTGATTTGCTTTGATGTTTTCCAGTACCTGTTCTTTTCCTGAAGGCCATTTTATTTCAAGCTTTTCAACCATTTCGTCATTTGCAAGGCCGAAATGGATCCTCGGGTCATTCTGAGAAAGATATCCCGTGGTGCTTTTTTTCTGGGCGATCTGGATTTTATCTCCAGAGATTATCTTTATTCTTGCACCGACACCGTCCCTGTTGCTTGTTGTGCCTGTCAGGTGTATTATCAGCCAGTTATTCCGGTTTCCTTTATTGTTGCGGAGAAATCTGCACTGATCGTTCAGGTTGGAGATGAGTGCATCAAGGTCGCCGTCGTTGTCATAATCACCGATGGAGGTTCCGCGGCCGACATATTCCATGTGGAAGTACTCTCCGCGGTCAAGGGATACGTCGGCGAATTTTTCGTTGCCCAGGTTCTCAAGCAGCTGGTCTTCATGACCGTAAAGATGTTTCAATGCCCCGTTGGTCTTGAAAATATCGACATCCCCATCGTTGTCATAGTCAACGAATGTTGACGACCAGCCTACGAACTGGGCGCATACCGGTGAAAGGCCTGAAGCAAAAGATTTATCGCTGTATACTCCGCCGCCCTCGTTTCTGTAGAGTGAGCAGTATGTATCGTCTGATGCAAACATGTCGAGAAGGCCATCGTTGTTATAGTCGGCAAAATCGACCGACATGCTTACTGTTGCCTCGCCTCCCTGGCTGAAAGCTGTCCCGGTCATAACGCCCCTGTCGGTGAATCCTTTGCCTCCGTCGTTGTGGAAGAGATAGTTAAGAGTATGGTCGTTGGCTACATAAATATCTGTCCAGCCGTCTTCATCATAGTCAGCAGCTCCTACACCCATGGCTCTTCCGTCCATGTCAACTATTCCCATGGCATCAGTGACATTTTCAAAGGATCCGTCTCCGTTGTTATGGTACAGGACATCCTTCTGTGCGTCGTATGCCATCGGGCCGGGAAAGCCGTCAGGAGCATAGAAGTATTTATAGTCCGGGTCGAAATTCAGGTAGTTACCAACATAAAGATCGAGGAAGCTGTCATTATCATAATCGAGCCATACAGCTCCAACACTGAGCTCGTTTCCTCCCTGTATCCCTGCGCGTTCCGAAATATCTGTAAATGTCCCGTTGCCGTTATTTCTGAGAAGCACATTGGGACCGTAATTGCTGACATAAATATCCGGATAGCCGTCATTATTGAGGTCTCCCACCGTTACACCCATGCTGTACCATGGTCCGCCCACCCCGGCCTTTTTGGTGACATTTTCAAAAGTGCCGTCGCCGCGGTTCCTGAAGAGGCGGTTTTCGGTTATCCTTCCGGGTTTTTCCTGCTTGCTGAGTCCTTCCTTCCAGCTGCCGCTGGTGAGGTACAGGTCGATGAATCCGTCCTGATCGTAATCAAGGAAAGCTGAGCCGCCGCCACTGGACTCAACGATATTGTCAAGCTCGATGTCGCCTATGGAATGCATAAAATCAAGGCCGATATCAAGTGCTATTTCCTGGTAATAATCATCGCTGGGCGGGGGAGCCTGAAATGTCGATGGGTTTTTTTCAGTGTTACAGCTGCTGAAAAGTAAAAAGGAGATTGCTGAAATTAACAGTATGTTTTTTTTCATGGTGGTCAATCTGCAGGTGATCCAATTTTAATTTTGACTTTCCGGTTCATTATTTACATTAAAAATCCCGGGCTTACCGTTACAGCGGGGATTACTATGCAATCCAGCACTGTTCCGTAGAATCCGGGTAACCTTAAAAATTGACTATGCAAACTAACCGGTGCAATGATACCCTTCTTTTATTAAGTGGAAGTTAAAAAAGCATTAAAAAGCAATTAAATTTTAAGTTCGGGGATTAAAAATTAAAAGGAGGTTAAAAAGGGATTAAAATTTGAGGTATTGAAAAAGTCTTATTTAACCGCAAAGCACGCTAAGAATAAGCAAAGTCCGCAAAGATAAGAACTTGTAGATCTGTACTTTGCGATCTTTGCATAAACTTTGCGACCTTTGCGGTTAATGGATTTGTTTACTTGTTCACCAGCCTCTTATTCAAATACGGCTCTTTCAGAGCTTTGATTATCAGGAAGCTACGGGCAACCTAATTATTACTGTCGTTCCCTTATTGAGAGCCGACGATATCTCTATCTCGCCGTTGTGGTTGCGGATGATCTGGCTCACCAGCTGGAGTCCTATGCCGGAGCCGCGGATGGCAATGGCATTGGATGCCCGGTAAAAAGGCTCAAATACTTTATTAAGCTCTTCTTCAGGAATGCCGATTCCATGATCTTCGAACAGAAGCTCGATCCACCTGCCGGAAGGTTTAATCATTACATTGACCGCATTATCCTCTGAGTATTTGCAGGCATTGTCCATTATGTTTGACAATGCAGTTTTTATCAGGAACTCATCACCTTTTACAATCAGCTGCCCGGAATCTGTAAGCGATTCATCAACACAGACGTTGATCCTGTATTTGTCATTGAACCTGGTCATCTCATCGCGCGATACCCAGAGTATCTCGTCAATCTGGAGCTTTTTAACTGAGTTTGACAGGGTTTCAGCGCTGGTTCGGGCAATCAGCAAAAGCCTGTTGGCAAGATATATCAGCGACCTGATGTCATCCATGACTGATGTGAGTTCATGCTTGTATTCCTCTGTCGTCCGGTCCTTCATTAAAAGCACTTCCAGCTGGCCGTTGATCGCAGTCAGCGGTGTCCTGAGCTCGTGCGACGCATTGGAAATGAAGCTCTTCTGCACTGAGAATGACGACTCAAGCCTTTCAAGCATCCTGTTGAATGTCTTCGCCAGCCTGCTGATCTCATCGGTGCCGTTGCCTTCAGGGACTCTCAGGTTAAGGCTTGTGATGGTAATATCATCAACCTCCTTAACCATATTGGATATTGGTTTCAGGGCCCTTCCCGAATAGAGCCATCCTGCAACAGAAAACAGTGCAAGGCTTATTAAAAGTACTATCAGCATAATGATCCTCAGGCGGTTAAGGTATTCATGCCCTTCGGAATCGGTTGCCGCAGTGATAACGACAAACCGGTTGTTGAATGAGGTGTAGAGAACACCCATCACTTCATATTCTCCCTGCCTGTATCTTATACGCCTGCCCTGCCTGACATGCTCGAGAACGTCGTTCCTGATCTCGATTTCATTCTTCTGGTCAGTTGAGTAAATCACATCGTTGAGCAGGTTGATTATGATTATCTTTTCATTCTCCATTTTTGCAGGATTGGTCCTTTCAACTCTCCTTGCGATTTCGGGATTATCCTTATATGTATCGATAAGAAGCTTTGCAGTGCTCCATGCCCTGTCTGTAAGCCTGTCATAGAAGTTTGTCCTGCGGTA
>JBFYPG010000129.1:0-18462 GCA_041303415.1 Bacteroidales bacterium | reverse complement strand
CATTGGCATCTACTTTAAACGAGGGCAATGCTCCTTTCCTGAACTGTTTCACCAGAAGCTGTTCACTTCCCGATTCTGATATCATCCTGTATCCGTTCTTTAAAAATATATCCTGACGTGACATGAACGCTTTATCGCTTGTCACTACCGCCACACCATTCATGCCTGAGGCTTCCTTTTCAACTTCTTTGATCAGAACTCCTCCCAGTCCCTGGTTCTGGTTCTGCTTCCCGTATGTCCAGATGCAGTGAATGAACATATACCCTTCTGCCTCAACCGGGCGCCAGCAGAATTTCCCGGGAACATATTCAACGAATCCGATCGATTTAGCCATGTCGCCGGTATAAAGAAGCTTTATCCGCACACCTTCCTTAAAATGCTCCCTGTACCATTCAACCTTTTTGTTGTATCTGGCATTTTCGCGTTTAATAAAGCATATTGCCTGCGGATGATCTTTGATATTTTCAGGAGTAACTTCGACTATTTTATATTTAAGATCCATATTCCTGGAATTTATTAAGAGTGAATTATTTCATGGACTAATTTACCATTACGCCGTTGCACCTTCGTACCGTCACACCGTCGTACCGTCGTACCTATTCTCTTATCCTCCCATCCAGCCAGTGAATGATATTGAGCAGGAACTTATAGTTTTCTTCGGCGAAATCCGAATTCATCCCCATCCTTATCTGATCGGGGCCTCCGAGCTGGGCTGTAAACATTGCCGCTTCACCGGACATGACTATACGTCCCTTTCCGTATTTCATAAAAGCACCCTGCGACCAACCATTGATGGGAGTGAATCGTGTTGATTCATCAAAGACCCATGCAGTATCAGGCTCGAGGAGGAGGTATCTCTCATCAAACTTCAGAACGTTTTTAGCTTCATCAGGGATCTGGAATGCCTGTCCGGTGAAGGTGACCACCTTGCTGATTGTTTCGTTTGAGTTCCTTCCGTTGGTCAGCGGAGAGGGTAACAAGGTCTTATCGCTGCGGTAAAAGAAAGCCTGTCCCTGTGTTGTGGTGTCGATGGCGAAGCCGTTGGTGAACCTGAATCCGAATACTGCGGCGAGGTCTGCAGCGGCACCTCCGAAAGGCATATGGTCCGCTATCAGGAAGAGCGAGCCCCCGTACTCAACCCATTTTCTCACTTTTTCAATCTCTCCTTTCCTGAATGCTGATGGTGTGGGAAGGTACCAGTTTTCAATGTTGATCTTATTGAGGGCATTGGCGATCACCAGTATCCTTACATCCCGGAGTCGTGACATTCTGAATTCCCCCGTGTAACCTGTGACAACATAACCGTCGTTTCTTAGCAGGCGTGCAAAGGGAAGGTATCTTCCACCGGCAGTATGAAAGTTATAATGGCCCTCATCAATCGCCACCACAGGGCCGCTTCCAGGCTGATATTCAGGCTTCATTATCAGGGGATTATAAGCAGTATCAGCGACCTGCTGTGAAAACAAGTATGCAGGGATCAAACTGCAGAACAATATTCCAAAAACTAACTTTCGTCTCATGGCAAACTGCAATATGTTACATTACTTATTATCAACCTTAAAGTTAAGCAATAAATTACACTCTCCCATTCACCCTTTCTCCCATTCACTTCTTCTCCCCCTCTCCCCTTCTCCCCTTCTCCCCTTCATTCTTCCTCCCCCTCCTTCTTCACACCGCCATACCTTAAAATAATTGATTCACGGAATATTTCGTAATTTTATTATGAAGTTTAAACATAAAAAGCAGAACAGGAATGAGTATTTAAGGTACTTTAAAAAAGAATATCTCATGAAGAAAAATCAACTAATAACATCATCTGTCATTACTATAGTCATGATTTCAACTATAGTACTTTATACAAATTGTAAAGGCCGGGCTGATAAGACAGGATCTGTCCCGACAGAGACTGATGCAGAGATAACAACAGAATTAGAAGCAGAACAGCCCGCTGAAGTTAAACAGGAGCAGGGTTTATATCCCATGATTGCATGCGGCACTTCAACTACAATATTGCTGAAGGAAGACGGAACAGTATGGGCGTGGGGTAATAATAGTTCAGGTGCGTTAGGCAACGGCACAAATACAGACAGCAATTCACCGGTACAGGTATCTGCTCTTACCGGAGTTAAGGCAATATCGTCAGCAAGCGATTATAATATTGCTCTTCTGTCGGATGGAACCGTCTGGTCATGGGGGAGCAATGAGTATGGCGGACTTGGAGACGGGACCAAAACGAATAGTAATATCCCGTTACAGGCTGCAGGAGTTTCCGGAATAATTGCGATTGCAGGAGGATCGGACCATACCCTGGCTCTGAAAAACGATGGTACAGTCTGGATATGGGGTAACAACTCATTCGGGCAGATAGGAGACGGCACAAAGAACAATGAGTACTCAAAGAACGATCCTGAGAATGATCAGCTTACACCGGTGCAGGTACAGGGACTTGCCGGAGTGCGGGCAATTGCAGCCTCAAGGGGTCACAACCTCGTTCTTAAAGCTGACGGTACAGTATGGACCTGGGGAAGAAATGATCTGGGACAGCTTGGTGACGGCACAAAAGAAGAACGTTTTACACCTGTTCAGGTGCATGACCCTGACGGTATCAATTTCCTTAATGACATTGAAATGATAGCTGCTGGGGGCTTCTACGGAGGCAACTCAGCAGCAGTCAGGAAAGATGGTACGCTTTTCCTCTGGGGTGACAATTACAACGGGCAGCTGGGAGATGGCACAAATGAAGAAAGGCTTCTGCCTGGTGCAGTTCCCGGACTTGATAATATCAGGGCTGCCGGTGTGGGAGGGCAGCACATTATCGCCCTTAAGCATGATGGTACTGTATGGGCATGGGGATACAATAACGATTACCAGCTTGGATCCGGCTCAGGTGATGACCAGCCCAGACCTGTTCAGGTCCCGGGGCTTGCAGGAATAAGGTCGATATGTGCAGGAGGCACTCACAATGCAGCTGTCGGAAATGACGGAACTGTATGGATCTGGGGAGATGACTCCAACGGCCAGCTCGGCGACGGAACAATGGCAGCCCATCACCCTCAATACTAAGTTAATCCGAAATCCGCCGGAGGCAGAAGCACAAGCTACAGCCTCAACACTCAGCCCTGAGCCCTTCTTCTTCCTGCCATCATACCGGTATTTTATTATCTCTCATTCATTTATTTAGTAACTTAGTAATTATTAAAACCCCCGGAAATGAAAACATTTAAATTGTTGATCCTGGTTATTTTTTGCGCATCAGCCAACCCTGTTGTTGCACAGATGAACAATCCCTCATCGCAGGAACATGAGCCCGGATGTGCCTGTGATCAGCCCGGGTTATGGAAATAAGGTTCTGAATATGAGCAGAGGCAAAATAAATCAACTAAAAGGATCTTTAAGCAGAAGGGAATTCGCAAGAAAGAGCATCCTGATACTCGCAGGTGCAGGTACAGCCGGAATCATTGGTTATGGTCTTTTCAATACAAAAAAAATCAGGACCATAAACAATGTGCTGCGAATGGGACATTGTGCCCCTACTGTCATGCAAACCCTTCTTGAAATAAACGGCATTCAGAATCATGATATGGTAAAATATGCTGCAGGACTGGCAGGTGGGATAGCAGGATCAGAAATGGAGTGCGGAGTATTGACAGCTCCTCTGATTTATATGGGCTACAGCAACAGCAACCTGACCGGAATTAACGAAAAACTCAATATCCTCACCCGGGCACAGTCATATATAAATGAGTTTAACGCATTCAATGGCACGACTATCTGCAACAACATTCAGCAGAGTGAATCATGCAAACATGCTATAATTAATTTCCACAAACCATATTCACAGGCGATTAATAACCCTGTTCCCCTCTCTGACAAGGCAAAAGGAGCATATACACTACTGCTTGAGACATTTGTCGAAAAGAAATTTCATTGTGCCCATAATGTCCTGGAAAATCTCAATGACAATTTTAATGTCACACAAGAACTTTATGACTCCTCATGGCTCTTTATCGGAGGTATTGCCCTGTTAAACCGTACCTGCGGGGCACTTGCAGCAGGTGCTATGGCATTAAGTTCCGCGACAGCAAAAATCGAGAACAGCTATTCCAGGGTTGCCAGGTTGCTCCGCTTGTTAAAGAATAATGACAATACGGCTATGGATGAAGAGATGAATAACTTCAACCGGTCGATCAATCTGTGTGATGAACTGGGTTCATGGTTCCGTAATACATACGGCTCCACAACCTGCCATGATCTTTGCGGACTCAACTTCTCCGATATTAATGATGTAAAGAGCTTTCTTTCCGGCCCCTGTACCGGATTCTGCCGTAATATGGCATCAGAGGTTGCGAAGAAGGTCAGTGATATGATATAAGAATCATGCTATCGTGCTTCGGCAGCCGAAGCCTTGCTCTGCCCGACGAAGTCCCGGGTACTCAGGACGAAGTCGGTGGCGAAGGCTGGCGATCATGCAATCCGTTATTCAAAATGTTCAAAAGCTTCAATAATGTCGAGATAGACTCCGTCAAAGCCGGCATCTAATATTTTTTTCAGGTAAGAATCATCATTTCCAAAGATGACATCCTTCCATTCTTTTTCCCAGTATCTCACCTTATAGTTACCTTCCCACTTAGGATTTTCATTATCTAACCAGGCCGGATCACCAGGTTCCCAGCCTGACTGCCAGTAATACCTGTAATCTTCAGCTTCTCCTATTGACATATATGATACTACCAGCCGTTTCCCTCCATTTACCTTATTCTTCAGCTGATTGACCTCTGCTAAAGTAAATTCAGTTCCTTCACCAAAGAAAAGATCCATTATCAGTAGGTCGTAGTTCGTTGATGTAACAGCATTTATAAAATCTGATTTGGAACTGTAATTTTCCGGATTGATCAGGTAAAGGAAGTTCTTTATATCAGAGAGGGCTGTAATAATATCATCGTTCTCCCCGTGTATCTGATCGGGATATGCCGGTATATTGTTCAACTCTCTCTGGTCAGCAGCAAATGAAATATAACCCACCGTACTGTTTTGACGGTAAGAATCGTCCATGTTGGAATGTGTTGAGCAATAGTCGGTAACCAGGATTGTATTGCCTGCACTCTTTGACATATTTAAAAAAGACATAAGGTACGACCGTTCAGATGATGGTGTAGCTTTGTCATCTCTGTCATAACCATAGAACAGGTCTTCCTGTCCGTTCCCATTTATAGCAGAATTATAGGCAGGATCTGCTGATCCGTCTTCATCCCCTGTATTGCTGACCAGTTCAACTCCATTCTGAGGAATGATGATAAATTCGGAATCGATACTTTTAGCATATTCGCTGATCCCGATAACAAAATCCCTCATTTCCTGTTTGAAATCCAGATCAGGATAGTCCTCCTTACTGCACGCACCAAGCAAAAATGATAAAACGAAAATGGTAATTGTTTTATTCATCTGTATATATTTTTTTTGTTAGAAATTTTACTTGATAACCCTCTTTGAAGCATTACAGACCATTAATTTACAACATATTTCCCTGATAATCTTATTTTTTGTTGAATAATCCTGTTGTCAGATATTTATCTCCCCTTGCTCCCCGGTGTTTTCTTTTGTGATCCCTGCCACGATTGTCAACGACCAGGCAGCAAACTCGCTGTCGCCGTGTTCACCGAGAATGTATGCGTGTAAGTTATGGACATCCTCCCTTGATTGCCACAGTCGGGATAAAAGGCTCTCCGTGCACCAGGTCGAGTACCTGACCGCGTACAGGATCTTCGTTCCTGTCTATTATGATTATCTCATCGGCCATTCCGCTCTGCGATAAGGCGGCGGATTGTCCACTTACAGGCCATTCATTCCTCTGTAACACTCTTGCCAGTAGTCGGTATTTATCGAATAAGTTGCTGGTTTATTTGAATTTGATTTGTAAATTGCACATAGTATTTACTAATAACTCATTATGAAGAGCATCACATACTATTATTACAGGGTGCTGAATCTCGGAATTGATGTAAATACTCCTTCTGAAAAAATCCTGAAATTTAAAATACTTAATGGCTTTGCTGCTATTGCCGCCGTTATAATGTTCATTGCAACGCTGCTGGTCATATACCTGAGTATTAAGGATATCGCTTTGACCGGGCCGCAGGGGACAGATGGCAAAGGACTTTTGACCGGCTTACTGAATACCAGATACAGTACCTTTATACTGTTCGATTTTGTAAGTACGCTTGTCTGCCTTGCTGTACTCTGCCTTAACCATCTGAAAAAACACTCAGCTTCTGTCCTCCTGCTGTGTATCTTTTCAATTATTGTTGCAAGCCATTATTACTGGCTGAAGGGAAGCCTGGCTGCAATTTACTTTTTCATCCCCATCCTGATTCCGGTGGTATTTTATGACAGGAAGAGCAGGTTTATTCCTTTTGTACTGGCCACCATTACCATTATGTATGCTCTCACATTCATCATGAACAGTAATGATCTGCTCTTCAGGATGCCCTCAATTACCACTTCCAGGCTTTTCGGCTATCTTATGAATTTCACCATAACCTTTCTTATATTATTCTTTATTGCCTATCATTTCAAGAAAGAGAATCTCAGGAATGAGATGAAGCTCAGGAAAAAGAACCAAATCCTTGAATCGCAGGCCGAGGAGATAACTGCACAGCGTGATGAGCTGATAAAGAACAAGATGGAGATTGAGAGTAAGAATATCAATATCACCGACAGTATAAACTATGCCAAGAGTATTCAGACAGCTCTTCTGCCAAGGCATGAGCTTCTCGATGAGATACTTCCCGACCATTTTATCCTGCTGAAACCAAGGGATATCGTAAGCGGCGATTTTTACTGGTTCACGTATATTGAGAACCTGTCGGTAATAGCTGCGGTTGACTGCACGGGTCATGGCGTGCCGGGTGCTTTTATGAGCATGCTGGGTTCAGCCTTCCTGAATGAGATAGTAAACAAAGAGTACATGACACATCCGGGAGTGATACTGCGACGGCTGAGGAAAGAGGTTATCCGGTCGCTCCATCAGAAGGGAGGGGCAGGAGAGTCGAAAGACGGAATGGATATAGCATTATGCGTGATTGATAATGAGAACATGAAGATTCAGTTTGCGGGAGCAAATAATCCTCTTTACCTGGTGAGGAAGAAAGATAAGGAAGCGCCCGGCGATTTCATCAATTATGAATCGGAAGAGAATGTGCTTTACGAGATCAAGGGTGACAGGCTGCCGGTTTCTGCAGGCTATTCGATGGATAATTACACAATGCATGAGATCAGTTTCCTTAAGGGGGATATGATCTATCTATTTTCCGACGGGTATGCCGACCAGTTCGGTGGTCCGCAGGGAAAAAAGTACGGCTACCGGAATTTCAAGCAGCTCCTCCTGGAAAACAGCACAGCTTCACTTGATGTTCAGAATGCAAGGCTCGAAGCCCGCTTAAACGAATGGAAAGGACATCTCAGCCAGATCGACGATATCCTGGTGGTGGGAGTCAGATTATAAGCTGCAAAAGTCAAATTTGCATCACGAAATAAATTTGAAAGTGCACCCACAAAATTTAATTATGAAACGACTATTTCAGTTATGCGTTATTGCTTCTTTATCTGGTGTCTTTGTGAATGGCCAGCAGCCGGATAAGCATACCTGGCAGGATACTCCCGTTGCACTGATTATGGATATTTACACTACGGTCTCGGCAAAACCCGGCGTATCAGTCGACTGGGAAAGAGTAAGATCGATGTTCATAGATGAAGCGGTGGTTAACGAAGTGATTCCTGCCGGACAGGAGCTGCCTGATGATCCGGAATGGAAGTTTTGAAACAGGGTATGTCCGTTCGCAGGTTCATATTTAAGAACCTTTTTCGGTATGCAGAGTAATTCATGTAAAATCACAAAAATGAAGAATATAAGCCTGTTTTTATTTTTTTATTCACTGATCGTGTCATGCAATCAGGGGGATAACAATAATATTGCCTATAAGATTGATGAAAAAGATCTGATCCCCGAAGGCATCACCTATTCTTCAGCTACTAATTCTTTTTACCTGGGCAGCATTTATAAGACGAAAATTATTCAGATTGATGCTGAAACGGGTGAATTCAAAGATTTTATCCCACCTGGCTTGTTGAACTTAAGTTACCTTGGACTCCTGGTTGATGATTCAAATAAACATTTATGGGCCTGTGGTTTCAGATCAGAATATGGGAAAACCCGTTCACTGGTAACTAAATTCGACCTGATTTCAGGTGAACTTATTAAATCATATTCATATAACGACACTACTGGAAATCTTTATAACGATCTGACAGAAGATAAAAAAGGCAATATCTACTTCACCGATTCTGACGGACAGTGTGTCTATAAAATCGATAAGGAGACCGATTCAGTCACTGTTTTTTTCGATGGGACCGGGATATTGCACCCGAACGGAATTACAATTTCGCCAGATAATAAATACCTCTTTGTGGCCTCAAATGATAAAGGTATCCGGGTACTCGACATCGGAAACCGAAAGATTATTGGCGAACCTGATCCTTCGATTGATTCAAGAGGAGTTGATGGATTGAAATACTACAAAAATAGCCTCATCGGAATTCAGAATGAAGTTAAAACCAGAAGTGAAGTTAAAATAGCCCGGTATTTCCTTGACAACACCGGGACAAAAATTACCGGGATGAAAATAATCGATCAGGACAATCCCAACTTTGATATACCAACAACATTTACAATTGTTAAAAACAATCTTTACTGTTTAGCTAACAGCCAATTATGGAACCTCAGTTCCGGGGAAATGAAAATAATTAAGCCTGAAAGCCTGAAAGAGGTCCTGATTTTAAAATACGATTGATTTTTCCCCGTTTATTCTGTAAATTTGTATGTGCTAATTGCCAGCTCCTGTAAAGATCAGGTCTCTTCCCGGGGGAAGAATTTAAATTTATATACCATGAACCACTTCAAATATCTGTGCATATTGTTATTACTCCCTGCTCTTTCGTGCGAGCGGGATGATACTGCAAACCATTTCCCCGCAGAGGTAAAGTTTGATATCTCCGGCCGGATGCTTGAAGGCCGCGGAATAACATGCATTGATTTTGATGATGAAGGAAATCCCTGGATCGGATCGGGTGACTCAATCTATTATTTAGAGGGCTGCAGGCTGAAGAGTCACAACCTGGGATATCCGGTATCAGACCTTGCGGTTGCCCCCGATCAGAGTGTATGGATTGGCACCAGCGGAGGAGGACTATGCCATTTCCAGGGCGGACAAACAACCTTTTATACTGTGGAAAATGCAGGCCTCCCCCGTGATTATGTGATGAATGTCGAAGCCGCACCCGACGGAAGGATATGGTTTGCCAGCTGCGCACACCGGCTTGGCGGACTGGGAATCTACGACGGTAATAAATTCACCTTCCTTACTCCCGAAAACTCCCCTTTAAACCAGAACATAATTGATGATATTGAAATTGATGCAGATGGAATTGTATATATCTCTACTTCAGGTACTGTAGGAATGACAAACATTTACCGCATCGATGACAATGACTGGAAATGCCTGGGCAGTGAAGAGGGCACTTTTTACTGGGTCTTTAATTTCAGTATCAGCCCTTCGGGGATAATTTACCTGGTTGAGGATTTCTCCCTCTCATCAACTATGAGGACAAACAAACTCTACAGTTACAGCGATAATGAATGGGAAAATATAATCCTTGAAGAGGGCCGGCAGATTGGATTTTTCGGGATCACAGGCGCAGACAAAAGAGACTATTGCTGGGTCCCTTCAGCCAGCCAGGAGGGCCTCTTTATGATGGTATACTCCGGGAAGGAGTGGGAGATATCCCCGGCGGATTTCATTACAGGAGATATAATCACTGTAATCGAAGCCGACGATAATAACAATATATGGATAGGAACATATACTGACGGTATCTTTATTCTGAACCAATAAAATCCGCAATCCGCAATCCGCAATAAATTCTCCCTCTCTCCTCTTCCCCCACTCTCCCCATCCTTCTTCATACCGCCATGCTCCTTCTGATCGGAGGATGAGGATTATAATCTTCTACAACAAAATCATCAATAGTCAGCTGATCAAAGGGTTTTTTCGCAATGTGTAATTTAGGCAGGGGTTTGGGTTCCCGGGACATCTGTTCGAGAATTGCAGTCACATGATCATATTTTTCCTCGTTCCCGTCGGATGGAGCATTCTTATTGATCCACTCAACAACTTCCAGGTACTCTTCTCTTGCAGAAACAATTCTTATTCTATTTTGCAGTTCCCTGAAATTATCCCTGTGCCATTGAGTTCTCTTCCCGATACCTGCATAGAAATGTGAATCTCCGAAAGTATGGATAAATGTTTTCGGGACCATCCCTGCTTCCTGGGCAATTACCTGGGTAAGAGCAGCATAACTGGCTATATTAAAAGGGACACCTAAGAATTGATCACAGCTTCTCTGGTAAAGCTGTAATTCCAGTTCACCCTCTTCATTGGCAGTAGCCTGGTACAGGACATGACATGGAGGCAGAGACATTTTCGGAGTGTCGCCGGGATTCCATGAATCGACAATATGTTTTTTCCCGGTTGGATTTTTCCTCAGGCCCTTTATCAGTTTTCCCAGCTGATCTATTTCAACAAACGTCCCTTTGTCGTGATCAAAATATTCCCATTTTCTCCATTGTTTGCCATAAATTGGTCCGGCATCGCCCCATCTTTCTGCAAACTCAGGATCTTCTTTTATTCTCTGGCCATACTCTTCCATTGCTTTGTCCCAGCCGGGAGAGTACTTTTCAATACTTTCAGGAAAAACTCCTTCTTTCTGCATCCCTGGAAGATTTCCCTGAAAAGCATCAGGACGCCATATAGGAGCGTTATTGTCTTCAAGATATTTAATATTTGTATCTCCTCTTAAGAACCATATAGTTTCATGAAACATAGATTTTGTAGCCATCTTTTTTGTAGTCAGTAAGGGATACCCTTCTCTGAGATCATATTCGTCCTGATACCCGAATAAAGAGATAATCCCCGAACCTTTGCTCCCTCCTTTAAAATTTGAACGATTGGAAGTCAGGATTGCTTTTGAATGATCTAAATATTGCTGCGCCATCTTTTACAGATTATTTTCGGATTATTTTGTGATCAAAAGTAGTTTTTGTTTCGCTTGATTATCATATTCCGATGAATAGAGTATGCGGAAAATTATTAACAAGGGTTGTTAATTGCAACAGCCGGACAGCCTGACCACATTTAGCCGGTCAATTTATTCCGACCAACTTTGGTACTGGCTATAATGCTGACCGTATTGAGGGCCACTGGTTTCGTTTAAATTTAATAACTTTAAACCAGTGAATTATGAAGGCAAAATATTCTGCTTAAAAGGCATATAAAGGAAGCTGAAGAAATTAACCGGAAGGCAAGCTGGAAATTTTCTGATGACAGGAATAATAAAGTAGTGTTGTGTAAACTCAATCTTGACGCAATATAAAAGTTGGCAGTTGGCAGTTGGCAGTAGGCAGTAGGCAGTAGGCAGTAGGCAGTAGGCAGTGGGCAAAAAGTAAAAGGATAATTGCCAACTGCCATTTGCCAACTGCCAACTAATTTTTAGTGTCATAATAAGTTTAACTTGATACTACCTTAGTTTTGTTGATTATAACCGAAAGGAGTTATTTGATAATAATCAGGAAAAAAACAGGGAAATCACAGTTAAGGCATGGTATCCTTCTGATATCAAGTCTGATTTTGAACCATACTTATTAAATTCCGAATCAGAATTTGCAATTAAGTATCTTCAATTCCCCGGAATATTCGGAACTTTTAAAACAAATTCAAGCCGTGATGTAGCCTTATCTCCAAAAGAAAGCAAATACCCGATACTTATATTTTCTCATGGCTGGGGTGAGCATTATTCCCAGAATTCAGTACTGATGGAGGAACTGGCAAGTCATGGATATATTGTTTTCAGCATTTCCCACCATTATGAATGTAATGGTTCTGAATTTTTTTGATAAATATCTGAAAGAGAAACATAACATTGACTTGGTAGAAAAAGCTGAATTATTTTCAGAGATTGAAATAGCAACAAACATTAAATGACCAAACCCCGTCTCCCCCTCTTTGATCTTGTGTCTTTTATCTTTTGTCTTGCAGTCTGAAGGGTCCGGGTGTATGATCGTCCGGCTGAATCCCTTTATTGATAATTATGTGTAACTTTATTGTATAAATCTCAATTAATCCTTAATAAACCGGGCTAAATCGATATTTTGACCAGATACCATAGTTATGGACACAAAACTTATTATTGCAGTAATACCTTTAGTCCTGATAAATCTTGGACTTATTGTCTGGTGCCTTATCGACTGGATAAAGAGGAAGCATTTCAGGTTCCTGGACAAATGGGTATGGCTCCCGGTTTTTATATTTATACAGTACATCGGACCTGTACTTTACCTGATCATCGGAAGAGATCACGAAAATGATTAGATGTGAGGCATTGAGTAAGTGTTATGGCGGAGAGACCGTTATGGCTCTTGATCAGCTGAACCTGGAGGTTGAAAAAAACTCCGTATTTGGTTTTCTTGGACCCAACGGAGCCGGGAAAACCACAACAATCAAGATCCTGACGGGATTAATGAGCCACTCTTCAGGACGGGCATGGGTGGCAGGTGAGGCTGTGAGTAAGAATAATACCAATCTCCGGAGGAAGATAGGATACCTGGGCCAGGAGCAGAAAATGTATGGCTGGATGAAAGGAGAGGAATTACTTCAATTTGTGGGAGAGGTATTCGGATTATCAAAACGGGAGCGGGTACTGAAAGCCGGCGAGCTTCTGGAGATGGCCGGATTGAAAGATGCAGCACATAAAAAAGTGTCATCATATTCAGGCGGGATGCTTCAGCGCCTGGGAATAGCCCAGGCCTTAGCCGGTAAACCCGAAGTGCTGCTCCTGGATGAGCCTACTTCATCACTTGACCCGATAGGAAGAAAGGAGGTTCTGGATTTTATCGCAGCGCTCCGTGAGAATTGCACGGTTTTCATGTCAACACATATCCTGGCAGATGTGGAAAGAGTGTGCGATACTGTTGCGATCATCAATAAAGGGAAATTAATCATTGAAGGAAATACTGATCAGCTTCGAAGAAAATATGCTCCTAAAATCATCGAGGTTGAACTTAATGACCAGGAGCAGCTGATAAAAATGGATGAGTATTTAAAAAGTGAAGGTCTTCAGCACAGGATAAGCAAAGAAAAGATCCTGGTCTCAATAAGCTCCGGTGACCAGGATTCCGATAAACATAAGATACTCAGGTTTGTTTCTGATAATAATCTGGATATAAGCAGGTTCGAGCTTGTTAATATGACACTGGAAGATGTATTCATCAGGTTGATTGAAGAGAAAAATGAAGAATAGTGCATTTTATATCTTATTGAAGAAAGAGGTCAGGGAGCTGTTCAGAAGCGGTAAGGCAATAGTATTTGTTGTAGTATTTCTTTTTTTCGGACTGTTATCTCCCATTGCTGCCAAATATCTTCCTGCTATAATCGGCAGCATTGGCGAAACGCAGAAGATACAAATAATCATTCCGGAGCCTTCCTGGCTGGATGCTGTTGCCCAGTACATTAAAAACCTGACGCAGCTTTGCACATTTATAATCATCATTATTTTTATGGGTATTGTTTCGCGTGAAAAAGAGAGCGGCACTGCTGTGTTTTTGCTGGTTAAACCTGTTTCAAGAGGTAGTTTTCTTTTCGCAAAATTCTCTTCAACAATAATTGCTTTGATGATCAGCCTGGCAGTTTCCTTCATTGCAGCATCAGTCTATACTTATGTTTTTTTTGAAGGATTCTCGATTGTCAGCTTTATAAAGCTGAACCTGATAATGCTTTTATATTTAGCCGGCATTCTTTTTATGACAGTTATGTTCAGCACCATTTTCACATCTCAGATCGTTGCCGGGGTATTTACATTCCTGGGCTGGATGCTGATGGCTTTGATATCGCAGCTTGGTGAACCCGGTAAATTCTCACCATCGACCCTGATCAGTCAGGCAGATTCAGTTATCACAGGAGGTACTATCATCTGGCAGCCTTTTGCCGGTGCCTTTGTTTTCATGGTGGTTGCATTTATCCTGAGTTATTTTTTTTTCAGAAGATGGGAAGCATAGAGAAGCCGGCATTCTCCCACTCACCCACTCTCCCCTTCACCCACTCTCCCCATCCTTCTTCCTGCCGTGTGTCGTGCAGTCGTGCAGTCATGCAGTCGTGCAGACTGAATACATTGAGAAATTTTCATACAAAACTCAATTTACTTCATATTTATGTATGATATCTCATACATTATGCGTATATTTGCCATATTATGACTGATATCTCATACACTAATTGGAGCGCAATGAGCGATAAGGCTGTAAACAGCCTCCTTGGAGGCTTTGTCCGGCAGTCGCGGATAAGGCAGAACAAGACCCAGGAGCAGCTGGCCGGGGAAGCCGGTATTGCAAGGTCGACGCTGAGCCTTTTTGAAAGGGGAGAAAACTCAAGCCTCATCGTCTTCATAAGCCTCCTGCGCGCCCTTGACCTCCTGCATCTCCTGGATGAATTCAGGATAAGGGAGCAACTCAGTCCTCTTCAGCTGGCGAAGCTCCAGGCGAAAAGGAGGCAAAGGGTAAAGCCGGCAACCGGCGACCGGCAACCAGGAACAAGCAACCAGTAACCAGCAACCAGTATGATATCGACGGCGTTTGTAAAGATTTGGGGAAAGGTGGCTGGTGCAATAGCCTGGGATAATGCCGGCGGCTCCGGTTCGTTCGAGTTTGAGCCTTCATTTCTGAAAACCGGGCTTGACCTGTCACCTCTGATGATGCCCATAGAAAAAGCAGAGGGAAGGATATACTCATTCACGGAGCTGACAAGAAGCGGGGTATTTAAGGGATTACCGGGATTGCTGGCCGATTCTCTTCCCGACAGGTTCGGAAATATTCTTATCGATGCCTGGCTGGCCCGCGATGGCAGGCCTGCAGGCAGCATGAATCCCGTTGAGATCCTTTGTTACATCGGCAGTCGGGGTGTCGGAGCTCTTGAATTCGAGCCTCCTGCACAAGCTGGCGGTAAAGCCACTAAGATAGAGATAGATGAAATGGTGAAACTGGTGAATGAGGTGCTCTCGGGAAGAAGCGATTTCTCTGCCAGCCTTTCAGATAACAGAAAGAAAGCCTTTGCTGATATATTAAGGATAGGTACTTCGGCCGGAGGGGCAAGGGCCAAGGCTGTGATAGCATTCAATGAGAAGACAGGGGAAGTCCGGAGCGGACAGGCTTCAGTGCCAAAGGATTTCAGGCACTGGCTCCTCAAATTCGACGGAGTCTCCGACAGGCAGATGGGCGTAACGCAAGGATATGGAAGGGGCGAGATGGCCTACCATCTTATGGCGGCGGGTTGCGGAATCGAGATGACAGAATGCCGGCTTCTGGAGGAGAATGGCCGGGCTCATTTTATGACACGCCGCTTCGACAGGAGTGAAGATGGGGGAAAGATACATATGCAGAGTCTCTGTGCCATGCGTCATTTTGACTTCAACGAGGTGAACAGTTTTGCCTATGAACAGCTCTTTGAGACAGCCAGGATGCTCAGCCTCCCCTATCCGGCGCATGAGCAGATATTCAGGCGTTTGGTGTTCAATGTTCTGGCCCGTAACTGTGATGATCATACGAAGAACTTCGCATTCCTCATGGACAGGTCAGGCAAGTGGAGACTGGCACCTGCTTTCGACCTGTGTCATACATATAATCCGGCGAATCCGTGGGTAAGCCACCAGGTGCTGAGCGTAAACGGAAAGCGAAGCGGCATCACCCGGGATGATTTCATGGCTGTAGCAGATTCCATGGGAATTAAGAAACCGGGAAACATCATTGACCAGGTAAATGATACCGTTCAGTCGTGGGACAGATGGTCAAAGGAAACTGAAGTTAACGCCAAACTCAGGAAATCGGTTAAATCGACACTAATAAAAATCTGATATTGCGCTGTCAGCCGTGCAGTCATGCAGTCGTGCGTCTTTCTCTCCTGTCACCCACGCCCGGAAATTTTATAATTCACTTTTTTTATCATATTCCCGTGAATAAAAGATAAAATATCACTCTCTTTCACGTTTTTTATATGACATCCCGTGAATCATGCCCTTTTATTGACGGTAATGGGAGAATCGGCAGGGTAATCATCAATTATCTGCTGGTGCGCGAGGGTTATGTACCTGTAAACATCAAGTTTGTCGACAGACAGAAGTACTATGAAGCCTTCAGGGAATTTGACAGTGAGGAAAAAACGGCAAAAATGGAGGAAATACTTCTCAGAGCCCTTACAAACAGCTATCACAAACGGCTCGCATATCTTGAAGGCAGGGAGATAATCACCCTGGGAGAATATGCAAGAAGGATGAAGCTATCCCACTCCAACCTTCTCAACAAGGCAAACCGTCAGACGATAGAGGCCTTCCTGGAAAAGGGGATCTGGAAGATCGGCATCTGATCCGGTCTCTGAGTAGTCATGCAGTCTTGAAGTCTTGGTGTCTAAATACATTGAGAAATTTCAAATTCCAATTGTTCAATTCCCGGTAGCACCACTTAAAAAAGAGCGAGTGTGAGAGCCAACCTTCGCTGAAGCTTCGGCTCGCGTTGCGGGAGCAAGCACTCTCGTTCTTTTTTTCTCACCCTCACACTGCCCTCCGAAGCATTGGCGAAGGAGGGCTCTGACACTCACTTAAAATTAATCCCGTAAGATCAATGATCTGCGGGGTATGTATAATAAGTGGTGACGAAACAGGTGAAGAATTTTATAAAGTTCAAAGGATCAATGAAATACCTCAGAATTATTTCTTTCTTCTTTTTGGATACTTCCGGAGAATATTTTTGGTTATCTGATCAAGAATATCACGTGCCGTTTCAATGTCCAATCCGGCTTTTACCGCTAAGGACTCAATATCCGGTTCTCTCCCTGCATTGATGTCAGGCAGTGCCAGACCTATCAGCATGTTAAGTCTGTCAAGATTTTCCTTTTCAGCAGGAGAACTTTTCTTTGAAAATAATTTCTCATATTTAATTAAGTCAATCTTCTTTTTCAGTATATCTGATGCAGTACTAACCATAGTAAGGTTTACACGTACAAAAGGATCATCTGGAAAGTCATAACCATATTTATTTAATCCTTCTACCAGAGCCGAAAATCCTTTGTCAGTCATTGAGGAGAGCAATATGGTCTTTTTATTTTCATCAAAATAAGCTTGTGAGAAATGAGGATGTTCATTCCATTTCTTCAATGATATTCTGTAAACACCCTTGTTAAATTCAGTAATAAAAGAATCAGTAAGGTCCCTGGTATTCATGTTTTCCATATCATACTCTGCCTGCACATAGACAATCTGGTCCTTTTTATTGGCAATAAGCGGAAAGTTTGCTCCTGAAAGAAGCATCATATAAGGAATGGGATCCTGTTCCACGTTTGAAAGCAGATCATTCTCATCTGAGATATAACCGTCAAGCTCTGTTGCAAAGAAGAAAATATCATCAGGTTCAAATGATCTGTAAGCACCTATCGGACCGTAACTTTGCATGCATGATCCGTTATAGGCGATCATATTGAACCAAAGAATTGCAGACTGAAATTTAAGAGTTTTATTGACACCTGGTGAGTACAAAAGGAATTCTTCATTTCTGAATACATCCTCCATCAGATAGAAATTCTCAATGGGACTTTCTTTTATAATGCTGAAGCTGAACCTCCAGGGATTGTCTGCCTGCTGTTCAAGATAATTTAATTCTTCCTTTTTCAGGTTTCTGACTTCCTCATGATTGATATATTTTTTTATAAGGCCATCCTTTTTAAAGATCTTATGCGCAATGTATTGCGCCTTCAGTTTGTTTGTCCATTCTACCGGAAATTTTTGTGTAATATGTCTGTATTCTGCAAACCTCCGGTTCATTTCCAGTTCAAGATTGTTGTGTGAAGCAGCGTAATATATCAGAAACTCATCCACAACTTTTGATGAAATCCTGCTGTTGTTTTCACATATTGCTTTAATCCGCTCAAAATCCATAATGTAATTTCCACTTATTGCGGCATGAAGATAAGAATTTCCGTTGACGGATTCGATACAGTCTGGCAGACGTATATTAGTTTACCTTTCAACCCATTTCATCCACCGAAGTCCCCCCTCCATCTCTCACTCTCCCACTCCCCCATCCTTCTTCATATCCTTATGTCACTTATCTTAATGGAAGGAGCTTATCACAAATCGTGATAACACTGTAGCAGACGGCATATTGATTTAATACTATAAACTGTCCTGAGATGGCTTGAATCCTATTCGCCTCCGGTTTTTATGTTCTGATTCTTGCTGTCTCGCATTTTCAAGCTGTTTCAGGTATTCGAATATTACCATTATCTGGTCATCATGTTCGATTAACTTATTCTGAAC
>JBFYPG010000128.1:0-17942 GCA_041303415.1 Bacteroidales bacterium | reverse complement strand
ATCTGCAGATTCTCCTGGTTTGTGATTTTCTCACAGTAGTGGCACTTAAGAGCCACATTCTTCTTTGACACAACCCTGAACTTTGTAACAACATGCTCATAGTTGGTGATGCATTTCGGATTCATGCATCTGGCAATTCCGACAATTGTATCAGGAACCTCAACAACTCTCTTCTCAACTACTTCATAATCCCTGATGATATTCAGCTTTGCATCAGGAGCAACTAACGCTATCCTGTTGATATCGTCATCCTTGAAGAATTTCTCAGAGATCTTGATAATAGCCTTTCTTCCCAGTTTTTTGCTTTCAAGGTTTGTCCCGAAGGTTATCTGGTTATCTATATGATCCAGTCCAAGGATCTGGATTACTTTGAATAACTGCTTTGCCGGAACATGATCGATCACTGTCCCGTTCTGAATAGCGCTTACAACCAGCTGTTTTGGTTCTTTCATGACTCAATGCATTATTTGATTCCTAATAAAGTACAAAGTATCGCCTGCCGTGTATATACGCCGTTCTGAGCCTGGTTAAAATAATATGCCTTGGGATTTGTATCCACATCAGTATGAATTTCATTTACCCTGGGAAGTGGATGAAGAATGCGCATGTTAGGTTTTGTTTTTTTCAGCATATCATTCCTGAGAACATACACATTTTTAACCTTCTCATATTCAATGGGATCCGAAAATCTTTCCTTCTGAACCCTGGT
Source organism: Bacteroidales bacterium (assembly GCA_041303415.1). Lineage (GTDB taxonomy): Bacteria > Bacteroidota > Bacteroidia > Bacteroidales > VadinHA17 > LD21. The sequence goes on along the minus strand of JBFYPG010000128.1, from coordinate 17,233 downwards.
CATATAAATGATGTCGGCTTTGGAAATAATATCTGAAAAATCCATATGCTCATAGTATTTCAGACCCATGTTGTCGAGGTACAGCTTGAATTCATCAGGCATTTTGAGCTCCTCAGGTGAAATGAAATTAAACGTGGCATTCCAGTTCGACATTGCCATCATCAGCGAATGCACTGTGCGGCCATATTTCAGGTCGCCCACCATGAATATGTTCAGATTATCCAGTGTCCCCTGTGTTTTCCTGATTGAGTAAAGATCGAGCATGGTTTGTGTAGGATGTTGGTTGGCCCCGTCGCCTGCATTTATGACCGGAACCGACGCTACCTCGCTGGCAAACCTCGCGCTTCCCTCAACAGGGTGACGCATCACTATGAGGTCGCTGTAGCTGCTTACCATCTTTATTGTGTCATGCAGAGTCTCACCTTTTGTGACACTGGAACTTGACGAATCCGAAAAACCGACGATCTTTCCACCAAGCCTGTTAATTGCACTTTCAAAGCTTAACCTTGTACGCGTTGAGGGTTCAAAAAAAAGAGTGGCAATAACTTTGCCTTCAAGCAGCTTTTGTACCGGCTGCTTTTCAAATTCTTCCGCACGGTCAAGAATACCAATGATCTCTTTCTTTGAGAAATCATCTATTGATACTAAACTCCTGTTTTTCATCAGATTGGCACTATATTAGAAGCAAAAACCTGTCTGATCCCAAAGTTACTTAAGAATAATTACAGGGGAAGGGAGTGTTGATAATTAATTAAAAACTTTAGCGGCAGAATTTAACCGGATGAGAGTAACCTGTATGTCAATCCTTCAATCCTTGAAATGCGGTTAATTATCCTTTCACTGGCCGTTGCCCTGAAGCTTATGATGATCCTGCACTCCAGGTCAAAAGAGTGCTCTGACTGTTTTATATCCTCTTCCCTGATGATCTTCATGACACTGTTCATTGCGGCATAGGGATATCTGATCTCATAGAATTCATGGATTACATGGTCGATAATCTCAGCTTTTTCAAGCGCTGATGCCGCCGCTTTCTTATATGCATTGATCAATCCGCTAACACCGAGAAGAGTGCCTCCGAAATAACGTGTAACAACTATCAGCACATTGGTGATTCCAGATGATCTTATCTGGCCAAGAATCGGACGGCCGGCGGTGCCCGAAGGCTCTCCGTCATCATTTGCTCTCCAGGCATGGCCTTCCCTGCCCAGCAGATATGCATAGCAATGGTGTTTCGCATCATGATAGGTCTTCCTTGTTTCTTCAAGAATGGAATTGATCTGATCCTGATCCGTCACAGGCCATGCTTCTGCAATGAACCTGCTTCCCTTGTCTTTGAAGGATCCTGAAGAGCGTGACTTAATGGTTTTAAATGAATCACCGGGAGGCATTTCCATCATTTTATAACGCGGGATAAATAACAGCGCAATTTAATTAAAAGCGCACCTTGTCCTGACTCTTTCTATAAAAAATGATATTTTTGTCATCAAGTGAGGCTCGATATGAATGTACTATTGAATGAAAAGGATCTCCAGAAGCTGATAGTGATCGGCGACAGGATCCTTATTAAACCAAAAACACCGCAATCAAAGACAAAAAGCGGACTTTACCTGCCTCCCGGGGTCAATGAGAATGAAAAAGTGCAGATAGGTTTTGTCCTGAAGGTGGGTCCGGGGTATCCCATACCTTCAGTAAACGATAATGATGAACCCTGGAAGAACAGGACTGATGAGCCGAAGTATGTTCCCCTTCAGCCTAAAGAGGGCGATCAGGCAGTTTATCTTCAGAACAGCGCCATTGAGATCGAATTCAACAATGAAAAGCTGTTTGTGGTGCCTCACTCTGCAATTTTACTGCTACTCAGGGATGACGGGCTTTTTGAATAACATGGAAAAATGAACAATCTGACTCTTAAAGGTAAAAAGGTGCTTGTAGTGGAAGATGACCTTTCAAGCAGACTTTACCTGAACAAGATACTTGAACGGGCAGGTGCAGTGGTTCTGAATGCAGGCGACGGGGTGGAAGCCATCCGAGTTACAGAGGAGAACAGCGATATTGAAATAATACTGATGGATATACAGCTCCCGGTTATGGATGGCTATACTTCGGCAAGGAAAATCAGGGAGCTTGGCAGGGAAATAAAAATTATTGCTCAGACAGCCTATGGGGTTTCAGGCGATATGGAGGACATAATGACCTCAGGTTTTGATGATTATATCCTGAAACCAATTTATGCCGACCAGCTGATTCAGAAACTAGCCTCTATCTAGTTACTTGTTGCTGGTTGCTGGTTGCTGGTTGCTGGTTGCTTGTTACTGGTTATTTATCTTTTAAACCATGTGTCTTGGATCGTGTGCCGTGTGCCGTGAGTCGTGCGTCTTGTACCTTATTCCTTATATACAGCCATAGTTCTGAATTCTTTCCTGAACTCTTCTATTTCTGCCTCCCATCTCTGTTTTTCAAGCCTGACCGGCTTGCGGCTTATAAGTGATTCCCTCATCGCTGAATCTCCAGAAAGTATGTCAAACGGTATAAGATCATACTCGTATTCGTAGGGAGGCTTGTTGAATCTGAGCTTTTCCGGAGAGGTCTCAATGATGGCATCAAATATTTCAAGAGCAGTGGCAACAGGATGATATGCTGCGGGATCGGTTACATGGATCTGTATCCCGTTGCAGAGCTTCCCCTGGTACTTGTTAAATGTTGGAATGAAGTTGTGCACCCTGAAAACAGAGCCCGTGATTTTGCGTTTGTCAAGATTGGCCTTAAGCTTTTCCGGATTGATAAATGGTGCGCCGAAGAGTTCGAAAGGAATGGTTGTCCCTCTTCCTTCTGAAATGTTCAGTGCCTCTATAAGAACAGTACCGGGATATACAATTGCCGAATTCAGTGCCGGCATGTTGGGTGAAGGAAGAACCCATGGAAGCCCTGTTCCGGAAAACAATGAGTTCCTATTCCAGCCTTTCATCCACACAATGTTCAGGTCGCACTTCGGGAAGTACTTCTCCCTTAGCCATAATGCCATTTCACCGATTGTCATCCTGTGGCACAGCGGAATTGATGCACCTCCAACGAATGTAAAATATTTTTCCTTAAGCACAGGCCCGTCAAATGGCAATCTTCCTACCGGGTTCGGCCTGTCCAGTATCCAGACTGGGATTCCTGCTTCAGCGCATGCCTCCATGCAAAGCTTTACTGTCCAGATATATGTATACAGCCTTGCCCCGACATCCTGCAGGTCAATCATCAGCACATCGATCTCCTTAAGCATCGCCGGCGACGGCTTGCGGTTCTTTCCGTAAAGGCTGAAAACCGGAATTTTATAAAGAGGATGCTGGTTCCCTTCCCATTCGATCATGTTATCCTGTGTCTGCCCGAACATCCCGTGCTGGGGACCGAAAAGAGCACTTAGCCTGCAATCGGCACTGCTGAAGATAAGATCAGTAATGTGAATAAAATCCCTGGTTATACTCGGCGCGTGGCATAAAATGCCGATTCTTTTGCCTTTAAGCTGCACCGGGAACCTTTTACGGATTATTTCCAGCCCTGTTTCAACCATGATATTTTTTTTATTAAGCAAATTTAACAGCCACAAGTTAATTAATCATGTTTCACATTTGCACAAAATGAATATTCTTTTCTATGTTTATGACGTGAAAAAATCACCTATGAATAAGTTATATGTGTTATTGGCAGCCGGAGCCTGCTTCTTCATCAATGCTTATACCCAGAAGCCTCCTCTCGACCACTCTGTCTACGACGGTTGGAAAAACCTAAATTCACCGGCCATATCTGCAGACGGGAAATGGGTGACCTATGAAATAAATCCTCAGCAGGGAGACGGATGGCTGTACCTGTATAACGCTGCAACCGGCTCCCTGGATTCTGTGGCCAGGGGTATAAAACCGGTATTCGCATCCGAAAGCAAATATCTTGTAAGCTATATTTCACCGGCTTATGGTGAGACCCGGGCAGCGAAGAAGAAAAAGCTCAAAGACGATCAGATGCCGAAGAATGATTTGCAGATCAGGCTGCTGCCCGGAGGTAAGGTAAGGAATATCCCCGGGGTTAAATCTTTTGCATTGCCGGAGAATAAATCATTCTGGATGGCATACCTCCTGGAGAAGAAACCGGATGAAAAGAAAGATACTGTTTCAGGTGCAGATACGCTTAAACCTTCAATGCTTAAGGAAAAGAAAAACGGAAAACCGGTAGAGCCAAAAGGCACTGAATTGGTTATATTAAATCCTTTGCTGGACAAAGAATTCAGGTTCAATGATATAACCGAGTATGTAGTTGCAAAGGATGGAATGTCAATCAGCTTTATCCAGGACAAGCCGGATACTACAAAGATTGACAGTGTCAGGGTCTTTATGTTTGATGCTGATAGGGTGAGTACTTCACTGATCTTTGAATCCAGGGGTACTGTTAAAAAAATAACAACAGATAAACCGGGAAACCAGATTTCATTCATCTATACTTCCGATACTTCAAAAACCAGGGTTTTTGAACTCTGGATCTCAAAAGGTGCATCAAAGGCTTTTAAGGCTGTTGATACACTGAACAGGGCATTACCGTTAAACTGGTCGGTGAGTGAAAACGCAAATCTCTCTTTCTCTGATGACGGCACCAGGCTCTTCTTTGGAACTGCACCACGCCCTGTAAAAGAAGCGGAGGACACTCTGCTCGATGAGGAAAAATACAGGCTTGATATCTGGTCCTGGACCGACGATGTTCTTCAGCCGGTGCAGAAAAAACAGCTTGACGAGGCGCGTAAACTCTCTTTTCAGGCAGTATACCATGTTGACCGGAGCGTTATGTTCCAGCTGGCCGACACCCTGGTGCCTGTTTTTAGGACATTTCAGAAAGGCAACTCTGATTTTGCCCTTGCATCATCGAACCTGAAATACAGGAAATCACTCTCCTGGGACAGCAATGACTATACTGATTATTACGTAGTTAATGTTGAAACAGGATCAAGGAAACTTATCCTTGAAAACACCCCTTCGCAGGTTTATCTTTCACCTGCAGGAAATTACCTGCTGATCTACGATATTGAACAGAGAGCCTGGTTCTCGCTGCCTTCAATGGGAGGGGAGCAAAGAAATCTTACTGCTTCAATACAATTTCCATTCTACGACGAACTGAATGATGTTCCTGACTATCCACGTCCCTATGGAATGGCTGGTTTTCTAGATGATAGCAGGCATGTCATCATTTATGACAAATACGATCTCTGGCTGCTGGACCTTTCCGGAAGCGAAGCGCCTGTAAACATGACCAATGGATTCGGCCGCAGGAATAATTTGCGGCTGAGATACATGCGCCTCGATCCTGAAGCTGAGTTTATAAGCAGAAAGGATGTAATGCATCTCTCAGCTTTCAATTATGAAAGTAAAGAATCAGGGTATTGCTCCCTGAGGCAGGGAAAACCGTCCGATCCCCAGATGCTGATCATGGATAAAGCTTCTTTTTCAAGAAACCTGACAAAGGCCAGGAAGGCCGACATGCTGATCTGGCAGCGGGAAACCTGGGCAGAATCGCCGGAACTTTATATAGGTGATATGACAATGAAGGAACCGCGCAAAATTTCCGACACCAATCCTCAGCAGAATAGATATAACTGGTTGACAGCAGAGCTGGTTGAATGGAACTCATTTGACAATTCAGGATTGCAGGGCATACTTTACAAGCCTGAAGATTTTGATCCCTCCCTCAAATACCCGATGATAGTCTATTTCTATGAGCGCAGTTCCGACGGATTGTACAGTTATTTCCAGCCTGCTCCCAGCGCATCGATTATTAACAGATCATTTGCTGCAAGTAACGGATACCTTGTATTCGTTCCTGATATACCATATAAAACAGGATACCCGGGACAGAGCTGCTATAATGCTGTAATAAGCGGAACGACTTCACTTCTTGACAGATTTGACTTTATCGACAGGAACAGGCTCGGACTTGACGGACAAAGCTGGGGAGGTTACCAGATAGCGTGGCTCGTTACAAGAAGCGACCTCTTTGCATGCGCATATTCAGGCGCTCCTGTCAGCAATATGATAAGCGCTTACGGCGGAATCAGGTGGGAGTCAGGAATGAGCAGAATGTTCCAGTATGAGCACAGCCAAAGCAGGATTGGAGGTACACTATGGGAAAAACCTATGCAATTTATTGAAAACTCCCCGATCTTCTTCATACCTGAAATAAATACGCCGCTTCTGATAATGCATAATGATGCAGATGGTGCTGTGCCGTGGTACCAGGGGATAGAATTCTTCGTGGCTCTCAGACGGCTCGGAAAGCCTGCATGGTTCCTCTCATACAACGATGAAGCGCACAACCTTGCTAAAAGACCCAACCGCAAAGACATTTCAATACGCAAAATGCAGTTTTTCGATCATTACCTAAAGGGAACTCAGATGCCATACTGGATGAAATATGGCATTCAGCAGGTTGAAAAGGGTAAAAAAGACGGATACAATCTTATAAATTATTAAATATATGCTGTTTATGAAAAAGATAATGCTCTGGAGAATCGCATGTGGAATTCTTGCTGCTGCACTGTTTACGTCATGTGCGGAGAATGAAACAGTGAATATCAGCATCGTTGAAACGACCGACATTCATGGTGTAATAATGCCCTGGGATTATACTGAAGGTAAACCGCTTGACGCTTCGCTTGCTTCCGCGGCAGGATATGTAAAGGAATTAAAAGAACAAAAAGATGCCCTGTTTTTGCTCGATAACGGTGATAACCTGCAGGGTCAGCCTTCTGTGTACTATTATAATTTTATTGACACAACATCGCCTCATCTTCTGTCCGAAGCATTCAACCTGATGGGTTATGATGCCTCGACTGTTGGTAACCACGATATAGAAGCCGGCCATGCGGTTTACGACAGGCTGGCGGAAATGTACAGTTTTCCACTTCTGGCTGCAAACGCCATCGATCTGAAAACAGGGGAGCCTTATTTCAAGCCTTATGTAATTATTGAAAGAGCAAAAATTAAAATCGCAGTTCTGGGGCTGATAACACCTGCTGTCCCGACATGGCTGCCTGAAGAGCTTTACTCGGGAATGGAATTCAGGGATATGGTTGAAACGGCCAGGAAATGGATGCCGGAGATACTGAAACAAGAACCCGACATTGTTGTGGGCCTCTTTCATGCCGGATGGAATACACAGGATGATGCATATAAGACTGAATCATCAATGAACGAGGACGGAACTGCTGCAGTAGCATGGAAGGTACCCGGGTTTGACATCATCTTCTGCGGTCACGATCACAGACCGGCTAATGAAAGATTTGTTAATTCGCAGGGTGATACAGTGCTTATCCTGAACGGTGGAAGCCGGTCTGAACTACTTGCCAGGGCTGATATTGAAATAAGCACGGCAAAACTTAAAGGGAAAAAGATAACATCAATTACCGGAGTACTTATTGAACTTAAGGATGTGCCTCCGGATGCTGACTTCATTTCAGAATTCAGCTCACAGGACAAGCAAGTCAGGGATTATGTTGACAGGGTAATAGGCACCTCTACAGCCTCAATATCCTCGCGCGATTCATATTTCGGGCCCTCCGCGTTCACTGACATGATACATTCAATTCAGCTGCAGATAACAGGTGCCGATATTTCATTCGCGGCGCCGCTCTCATTTGATGTTGAAATTTCTAAGGGTCCGGTCAGGGTGGGGGATATGTTCAAGCTGTACAAGTATGAGAATATGCTGTATACGATGAAACTTACAGGAGAGGAGATACAGAAATACCTTGAACACTCATATTCAGAATGGATCACCACTATGAAAGGTCCGGGTGATTTCCTTCTGAATTACAGGCTCAACAGGGAAGGAAAACCGGTAATCACCAATGGCAGGGCATGGCTCGCAAATGCTTCCTACAACTTCGATTCAGGCGCCGGCTTGAATTATACCGTTGACGTCAGCAAGCCTGAAGGCAGCAGGGTTAAGATCACTTCTCTTTCAACCGGGGAGCCTTTTAAAAAGGAAAGATCATACACGGTAGCTCTTAATTCATACAGGGGAAATGGAGGGGGCGGGCACCTCATAAGAGGCGCAGGAATAAAACATGAAGACCTGCGTTCAAGGCTTTTATCATCGACCGACAGGGATTTGAGATATTTTATTCTCAGGCACATTGAGGAAAAAGGAATAATTGATCCCGAACCGATGAATAACTGGAAGTTTATTCCTGAGAATTGGGTAAAAGGCAGGGTTCCTGTGGAATATTCAATGCTATTTGGAACAACAAAATAATATGCATCTTTGTTATACATTTGCGGTCTTATTAATTATTAAATATTGCTTATGAAATCAAGATATTTAAATCTGATAGTGATTATAGCCCTGATCCTTACCGGGACTCTTATTCCGGTTACGGATGCTTCTGCAAAGCAGCCTAAAAAGCCCAAAAACATCATTCTATTCATTGGCGACGGCATGGGTGTGGCACAAGTCCATGCTGCAATGTCGGTAAGTGACCAGACATTTTATATGAGACAGTTTCCCTATTCCGGACTGAGTATGACCCAATCAGCCGATAATTATACAACTGACTCAGCTGCCGGAGGAACCGCTATTGCCTGCGGCGTGAAGACAAATAACGGCATGATTGGTGTAACACCCGACGGGACCAATGTGCCTTCGATAACTGAGATTGTACATCAGAAGGGGATGGCAACGGGAGTTCTGAGCACAAGTGCAGTGACACACGCGACTCCGGCGTCTTTTGTTGCTCATAATTCAGGAAGGGGTAACTATGAGGATATAGCTCTTGATTTCCTGAGCGGAACAGCAGATGTGTTCATAGGCGGGGGTGAAAATCATTTCAGGAAAAGGAAAGACGGAAAGGACCTTGCCACTGACCTTGAAGCCAAAGGTTATGATGTTGTTTACTCCATGGATGAACTTAAGGCTTCAACAGAACCAAAAATTGCAGGACTGCTTTCAAAAGAGCACATGCCTACTGTTCTTGAAGGCAGAAAAGGAATGCTTGAAACAATGGTCGAAAAGGCAATTGAGACACTCAGCAGAGACAAAGACGGTTTCTTCCTGATGGTCGAAGGATCAATGATCGACTGGGGATGCCATGAAAACAATATTGAATACACCCTCGCTGAAACAATTGACATGGATAAGGCTGTAGGGGTAGCGCTGGATTTTGCTAAGAAAGACAGGGAGACTCTGATAGTTATAACCGCCGACCATGAAACTGGCGGACTGACAGTTCCCGGAAAAGACACGAAAACAAATGAGCTCATCACTCATTTCTCCACCAAAGGGCACTCATCAGTAATGGTACCAATATTTTCGTTTGGTCCGGGTGCAGAGGAATTCTCGGGAATAAATGACAACACTTTCTTCTTTGACATGTTCCTGAAATTGCTGAAAATCACGAAATAAAATATTAGGGGATAATTCCCGTTATATTTTCAGAGGTTGCAGCCTCACCATCATAATGGTTAAAAGGTCGGACAAAGCATTGGGAGACAGACTACTGCCTCTGGTTGAAGAATTTTATTCAATACAGGGAGAGGGTTTTCATTCAGGCAAAGCTGCATACTTTTTAAGACTTGGCGGCTGCGATATCGGCTGCAGGTGGTGCGATACTCCTGACTCATGGGATCCGGATAATCACCCGTTAGTTGAGGTTAATGAAATTGTCAGCAGAGTGATCCGTTCCGGCACAGATTCTGTTGTTGTGACCGGAGGAGAGCCGCTAATGTGGAACCTTGATTATCTGTGCTCTAAGTTGAAAAAGAACAAGATAATAACATACCTTGAGACTTCCGGGGCATACCCCCTCACCGGGAAATGGGACTGGATATGCCTTTCACCAAAAAGGAACCTGCAGCCGCGCGAAGAAATATGCCCTCTTGCCAATGAGCTGAAGATTATTGTGGAAGATAAAGACGATCTGGAGTGGGCAGAGAAATTCAGAAATAAAGTTAGTTCAGGCTGCATGTTGTATCTTCAGCCGGAATGGAGCAGGTTTGACCCGGTGATACCGGTGATCGTTGACTATGTGAGAGCTCATAAGGAATGGCGTATCTCACTGCAGGTCCATAAATACATGCACATACCCTGAGAGAATGACCAGGCCCTTTATCATACTATTACTGCTTCTGACTTCATGTTCTGCTTCCAGAACGGTCCTGGCACAGAGCCTGCACACTACATCATCCAGGGCGGTCAAATTCTACAACCAGGGCGTCGAAGCATATAATTACCTTGATTACGAAGCGGCTCAGGCAGCCTTCATGAATGCGCTTGAGATTGACAATAAATTCTACGAGGTTTACATGATGCTTGGCGAAATGTATACGAAGCAGGGTCAGCACTTCAGGGCTGCACAGAATTACGGTGAAGCTGTCAGGATTGACTCCCTGGCATATATGCCTGTATTTTTTGCCCTGGCAGAAGCCGAAATGAAATCAGGCGACTATGCAAATGCTCTTGCTCATTACAGAACCTACCTTGGTAATAAGGGCGGTTCGGAAAAGAACAGGGCTGTTGCACTTAAAAATATCAGGAATTGCGAATTTGCAATTGAGGCGCTTAAGAAACCCGTTACCTTTGATCCTCAAAGCGCAGGTCCCGGCGTAAATACCTCCGACGATGAATACTGGCCGTCAATAACAGCAGATGGCAGTATTCTGATGTTCACGCGCCAGTCTTATTCCAGGTCGCAGGTTCCTCTTGCAAGAAATACTTCGCAGGAGGATTTCTACATAAGCTTTCTCGATGGTGACAAATGGGGGGTGTCGGTGAATGCCGGTTCTCCTCTTAATACAAGTTCCAATGAAGGAGCCCAGACCCTATCGTCAAACGGCAACTATATGTACTTCAGTGCCTGCGAAAGAAGGGGTGGTATGGGAAGCTGTGATATCTATTTCTCAGCTTTAAACGGAGAAAGCTGGACGGTCCCGTACAATCTCGGTTCTCCGGTAAACACATCAGCCTGGGAGTCAACCCCGTCGATCAGCGCTAACGGCAATCTTCTGATATTTTCAAGCAACAGGCAGGGAGGATCGGGAGGCAAAGATCTGTGGTATTCGGTTTTGAAGGATAACGGCACATGGTCGGTGCCTGTAAATCTGGGTCCTAAGATAAATACCGGTGGAGAAGAGATGTCACCCTTCATACATTTTGACGGTAAATCCCTCTATTTTGCATCCGACGGGCACCCGGGAATGGGAGGTTTTGACATCTATATGGTAACAATGAATGATGACAGCACGTGGTCTGAGCCCCGTAATCTCGGATATCCCATAAATACTTATAACGATGATATGGGACTGGTAATTGAAACCAGCGGGCAGAAAGCCTGGTTCTCGTCAAAGAGGGAATCAGGTTCAGGAAAGGATATTTATTATTTCAACCTTGATGAATCGCTTCGGCCTACTCCCGTTTCATACCTTAAGGGCAAAGTGTCGGACAGGGAGACAGGCAAATTCCTCAAGGCAGATTATGAACTGATAAATCTTTCAAACAATATCATCTCTGCGAAAAGCACCACGGATGAGTCAGGCAATTTTCTTGTCTGCCTCCCTTCCGGCAAAAACTATGGAATAAATATTTCAAAACCCGGGTATCTCTTCTATTCAGAGAACTTCATGTTTGAGGGAGAGCATACTTCAATAGCGCCTTTTATTAAAAGGATATCCCTTAGCCCGGCAAAAGTAGGGGAGAAGATGACTCTTTCAAATGTATTCTATGAGATTGATTCATGGGAGCTTAAGAAGGAATCGGTATCTGAGCTCAACAACCTGGCTGAGCTTCTGTCGGAGAACATGGCTCTTATTGTTGAGATAGGAGGATATACCGATTCAACCGGCACTGATCAGCATAACCTGGTGCTCTCTGAAAAGCGTGCCATATCAGTAGTCAATTACCTCATAACAAAAGGGATATCGCAGGACAGGCTTAAATACAGGGGATATGGCAACACGTCGCCAATCGGCGATAATGTGACTGCTGAAGGAAGGAGGTTGAACCGAAGGACCGAGGCCAGGGTGGTGGGGATAAAAAAATAAATGGCCGTTTGCCCCGGCCACTTATTCTCTGCATCCCATATTGCAGGATAGTCAGACATTGCTGCATTTTTTGCTAATCAGATCGCGATCATGGTACTGATGTATCTGTTTATATTAATATCTGAGCTTTCAACAATTTTGGCGGGAATGGAAAAATAAATCCCTGTGCCTGTAAGGCCGTTGCATTCAACCCATATTGTTCCGCCCAGCATCCGGATAAGCTTCTTGGCCAGGGTGAGGTTGATCGCTGAAATAGTGTCGTTATAGGTGGTCAGCGAGCTGTTCAGATCCTCTGTATGAAGAAATTCTTTGCATTTGAAATATCCCTGGCCTGAATCTAGTACATAAAAAGTAATTTTTTCGTTCCTGAAGCAGTAACCGATTTTGATATAACCCGACCTGGTATTCCTGAGTGCGTTCTGAAACAGGTTGCGAATTACCCTGAACACCCTGTTTATGTCAATCAGTACCTCAGTCGTTTCAGCCGAGCCATTCTCTGTTACCAGTGTTATTTCCCTGTAAGCCTCTTTCTTTAAAACTTCCCTGAATTCCGAAAGAAGGTCATCGAGAATATTGGTGAATTTGCAAATCTTAAAATCAGATTCTGAAACCCCGGCATCAAGAATAGCCGAATCAAGAAAACTATCGAACAGGCCGATAAGCTGTTCACAGGAGGTAAGTATCTGATCGCTGAACTCTTCCTTTTCCTTCTTGTCACACCCTGTCCTTGTTATCAGGTATGAAAATGCCACTATCGCGTTCATATGAGTCCTTACCTCATGAGACATGCCCTGTAGTATTGTCGGACAGTTGATCATGCTGGCATTTTCCGGAGAAATGTTTGCTGCAACCGGATGCCCTTCAGCCATATGGTCTATATTTATTTTAAGGTTTCGCATTAACAAACAGTGTTCATCTAAGAAAAAGCTAATTCATCTTTCTGAGAATGCTCTTTGCATCTTTTCTGTGAATACTTTCTGAGTTTTTTATGAGAGCCAGTTGTCCGGTGGCTTTTTCCAACTCACCTGTTCTCATATAGCAGAGTGCCAGGTACCACTGCGCGTCCTCAATAAAGAGGTTGTTATCATCTCCTATAACCTTGATGAATGATCTCCGGGCATCAGGGTAGTTCCTGACCTCAAAATTTGAAATGCCGTTCAGGAATGTTGATTCCATGTACTTATCGTCTGACTGCAGGACTTTGCTGAAGTAAAGGGCAGCATTACTGTAATCATGAATATTGAAGTACTCGATCGCCGTTGAATAATCAGAATTTAAAATGGCTTGTTGAGACCTTGAAGGTGTAGTTACTTCATACGATTTATAGAACCGGTCGAGTATCTCATCAGTGGTCAGGCTCCTGCCGTTGAAATACAGAGCCATGCTGCCAACCAGGATGAAACCTGCAATGACCGCAGCATACCGGAGAGATATGCGTCTGGCCGGGTTTTTAACAGGCTTTTCTGCTGCCCTTATTCTTTCAATTTCAGTTAGTTTATTGCGCAATTTAATGACTTCATGGTCCCTGAGAACCATATCCGTCATTTTTCTCAATTCAACTTCATTTCGAAGCTTTTCATTGTTTTCAAGTTCCTTCCGGAACCATATCTTTTCAGATTCATTCATTTCACCGGCATTAAACCTTTCGATGAAATACGAAAAGTCAATTGTTTTCATGCTTCTGTATATTTATTTATATATATTTCCATAACAGATTGTATTTCAAATACATGCGCTTAAGCGCCTGATCAGTTTAAGCTGTACCATACACCCGGACCCATTCCATGGCCCGTAACAAGATGCCATCAGCCGCACGGCTTGCATGGCAGTGTCCCTGCAGAACCCTGCAGGAATTATTTCAAAATGTCAAATTTTTACAGGAGGAGGAGGAACCATATCACCGTCACCGCCTCGTACATTAATCATTTCTTCATTTGAAAGAGCAAATTCAACAAAAATGTCAACTGTTTTTTCAAAATCCAGGGTTTTCATAATTCTCGTTTTATAAATTAATAATTCAGGGTAATTCATTTGTACATGTCGGTTGCCATGCATTTGTGACACAAAAAATCCAAATATTTTTTCCAAAATGCATAATATATTGATTAACAATCAAATAGAGAAATGAAAACTTTAAAAATAAATAGTAGATTTGGTCTTTGAATCAGATTTCAGCGTTGACATGATGCCGAAATGCATATTTAAATTCTGTTTGTTGTTTTTAATTCCGGCAATATTTTACTCTTCGGCGGCTAATGCATTGTTCAATCGGCCCCAGCCGCAAAATCGTCCCATTGACAGAATTAACTCAAGGATCGGCTCCCTCTTCTTTGCGAAGGATTTCAATGGATTGAAAATCCTTTCCGACAGTTTGAGAAACTCGCTGTCAACTACTCAGCCTGACAGTTCATCACTTTCAGAGATCTATTATAATATAGGTGTATCGCTTTTGCTGTGCGATAAATATAATGAAGCCCTTGACTGGCTTACCCTATGTGTTGATTTAAAGGAGAATCTGGGTATCACAGATAATCATTATGCAAATGCTGTTTTCAATATCGGAGTTGCATACAATTACCTGGGCGACTTCTCAGGAGTCACTGATTACATGTTACGCTACATAATAGTGGCTGAAAAGATGTATGGCGAATTCAGCCCTGAGGTTGCAGGAGCCTATTCAACACTTGCAGGTGCCTCGCTTGAACAGTCTGATTATAAAAGACACAGGGAATACACCGGCAAAACACTTGAAATACTGAATGAGAACAAGGAGGCGCTGAAAGGTTCGGAACTGACCAGGTTCTACATTAACGTGGGTGTAGGCTATTCCAGGCTCGCTGATCATGCAAAAGCCCGGATCTATTTAGAGGAGGCTGAATCAATATACAATAAGGAAAACCTGGAAAGGGATAATAATTATATCAATTTGATCAACAGCCTGGCACAGGCCTACGGAAACCTCGGTTTGACTTCCAGGGAAGAAGATTACTATGAAAGGGGGATGGAGCTTGCTGTCCGGAGCAATTCATTCCTCGCTTTTAACCTGATAATTAATTTTGCGAATGAGCTCGGCCGCTCTGGCCACATAACAAAGGGAGAGGAGATGATCAGTGACCTTGTCGAAAGATCTGCAAGGGTGTACGGATACGATTCCCGTTTTTATATTGAAGCACTTCATGTTTATGCGGTTTATATGGCAGAGTATAAACATGATTATAAAAACTCGATTCGTTTGTTCCTTCCATGTCTTGATTACATTGAAAGACATGCAGAAGAAACCGCTCTTCGCGAGCCGGTGCTGTCAGGTTACGCTTTCAGCCTGTCCAAAAACGGACAGCATGAGGAAGCTCTTAAGGTGATACAGGACCTTGTTTTTTATGGATATGAAATGAAAGAACCCAGGGGTAAATACGAGAACCCGGAACCGGAAGAGTTAAGAACCGACCGGCGAATGGTTCGCGTGCTCAGGATTAAACGCGAAATTCTGAAACAGATCTACTCAGAATCAGGCAGTCAGGAAGTACTTGAAAATGCTGCAGTTACATCTGAATTGATAATATCCCTGATCGACAAAATAAGAATAAACATCAGCGAAGATGAAAGCAGGATAGTGCTCGGAAGCAGCTACAGGGATTCATATTTGCTGGCTATCAGCGATTTTGAGCTCTGCTACAGGAACACCGGGGAAACACGGTTCCTTGAAAAGGTATTCGAATTTGCAGAGAAAAGCAAGGTTGCGGGATTGCTCTCTGCAACCCGCGAACTGAATGCCGTGAACTTCCATATACCTGCCGGTATAGCCGAACTTGAAAAATCACTTCAGCGCGATATTGCTTTCTATAATTCAAGGATATCCGGGGAGAGTGAAAAGGCTGATCCTGACAGGAACCTTATTGCAGAATGGAATAACAGCCTTCTCGAAAGGGTCAGGACCCGGGATTCACTGGTAATGACTTTTGAACAGGATTATCCCGGATATTATACTTTAAAGTATGCTGCTGATGTATTATCCATAAAAGATGTTCCTCATATAGCGGGGCGGAATACAAACTATCTGAATTATGTTGTGTCCGACTCCCTGCTTTATATAATACTGGTTAACAGAAAATATGAGCATCTGGAAACCGTGAGGATTGATTCGACACTCTCAGGAAAACTACGTGAATTCAGATCGCTCCTCTCAGGTACCGACATGTCAGTAAACGCCAGGAGCAAGTTTGAGGCTTTCAGCAGGACAGGATACGAACTTTACGGGATTCTCATAGAACCGGTTCAGGAATACTTCATATCCGATGAGCTTCTGATAGCGCCCGACAATGTCCTGTCTTACCTTCCCTTTGAGACTTTCCTCTCCTCCCCATATCAGGGAGAGGGGATAGTTTACCGCAGTTTGCCTTACCTGATGAATGATTTTAGCATCTCATATACTTATTCCGCTTCGTTTATGAATGAGATTGTGGCAAGGGAGTATGGAAAAACGCGGAAGCTGGCAGCATTTGCCCCTATGTATACAAAGGCTATCGATCTGGATTCGCTGTCGGCAGTGCGTGAAGCGGAAAGACAGATACTTTTTGACCTTCCGTATGCGCGCATCGAAGCAGAATATGTATCCGGAATCTCGAACGGAAAATTATTCCTCAATGAGGATGCAAAGGAATCTGTATTTAAGACTGAAGCTGGAAAGTACGATATCATCCATCTGGCAATGCATACCTGGCTGAATGACCAGAATCCGATGGCATCGGCAATGATCTTTGCCCAGGGCCATGATCAGCCGGAGGACGGATTCCTGAACACATTTGAGGTTTACGGAATACCACTTAAAGCCAGGATGGTTGTCCTGAGCTCCTGCAATACCGGATCAGGCATTTTATCATCAGGAGAAGGGATATTGAGCCTTGCCAGGGGTTTCCTCTATTCCGGCAGCCAGTCAGTGGTGATGTCAATGTGGGAGATAGAAGACAGGTCGGGAACCGAAATAGTGAAGATGTTTTACGATGAGCTTCAGAAAGGAATGTCAAAAAGCAGGGCATTGAAAAAAGCAAGGACAGATTATCTCAGGGATGCGAGCCAGCTCAGGTCGCACCCCAATTTCTGGTCCTCGCTCGTTGTATATGGCGATAATTCACCGGTTTATCCACGTAAACTGATGACCATAATTATATTGAGCTTAGCCG
>JBFYPG010000127.1:0-10170 GCA_041303415.1 Bacteroidales bacterium | reverse complement strand
TTAAATAATTTATAAGTTCATATTAGTCAATTTTTTGGCGATAATAACATGTTAATCAGAGTGGAAAGCAGAGTAAATATTTCCTTCATTTCAAGGGATTAAGCAGCCATTGTTTCATGGGTATTAGTCTGCAATAATAAGGTTGTTTTCATTTTATTTTAATCGGCACGATTTTAATTCCACGGAAAGCAACCTGACCAGTAGAACCCTGTAACATTAGCGGACCTTTTGCTGATTCTTTCTCTGTGAGATAAAGCGGGGTGGGTTTGAGAACTTCCACGTTTTCAAGTATAACATGGCCGTTCAATTCTACTTTCTTAAACAGTGCATTGGCAGTTTTATTGCCATTGGAGTCAAACCGTGGAGCACGGAAATCAATAACAAATTTTTGCCATTCACCACCAGCCTTTTCCACATGTATTTTTGGCTCGGCAGTTGCAACAATAGTGCCCATATATTGATTTGCGAGAATCACTGGTTTACCATAACTGTCCCAAATTTGCACCTCATATTCACCCATCAGGTGAACGCCTGAATTACCATTCACCGGAATCATAAATTCCAGTTCAACATGGACGTCACTATAAGTTTCTTCAGTATAAATTTCTACTCCCTTACCTGCGTTTATCAACTCGTCTCCACCTGATGTTACAATTAATTTAGTAGGATCCGAAGGATCGAGGGTTGCCTTTCCGATTGTCCACATACTTTTACTCTGGTCTCCCCGTATCACCCATCCTTTGATTGGTGTGGGTTGAGCCTTTGGTAATTCAGTATTATTGTCTGACTTTGGACTCTTACCATAGGAGTAACTTACAATAAGCAGGCTGGCCAATATTGCAATGGCTTTGGTTTTTAAATTCTTCATAATTTCATATTTTTTAATGTGATTCATAATGATTATTTATTTTTTATAAAGGATAAATTCTTATTACAAGATTTAAAAATCTGATTATTTGGAATATCATGCTTTGCTGTTGTTTCCGGGATATAGCATTTTTAAACAAATTCACAGATTATTTAAGATTCTTGCCTGTTAAGTATATCCAGAATAATTCTCCTTGCTTTTTCCTGTTGCATAGGCTTTTTATTAAGTATATAAGAAAATATGATCATTTCAATCAAAGATAATCATTATATATCATATAAACAAATATTTTTCTATTTTTTTAAAAAATAATTATTAACAAATTAATTAACTTTAATACATTGTTGATCAATCATATGACGAGATATCACCTAAGATTATTTCGTTTTTTGACAACGGTGAAGGGTGGAACCACTTTGAATGAATTATTGATACCACTGTTGTCTTCGCTAATTTTTGGGGTGAGATTAATAAAAAATAGAAAAGAAGAATTTTTGTGGTATTATTTATATTCGGCGTTAAAATTTTAATAAGTCTGGTAAATAATCCTGATGCGGTCTAAGGCATATAGATATTTCCATTGATTAAAATAAATATTTTGACTTTGCAGATATATAGTATCTATGGTATTAGCACATTGTATATAGGAAAAAGATAAATTCAATCAAAATAATTTATATCCAATCAGTAAATTTCTATATTTTCATATTTATTGGTTTTCTCAATGCAAATTTGGTGTATACATAAGATCTGTTTTAGCATCTGTTACCTCTCAGAGACCAAAATTTGCAAGCGTAAGGGTGAAACCCATATTTTCGTCAGTTAATATTTAGATAATGGATGAGATCCGTCCAATTGTAACAACATTTTTATCGCCTGATATGATGAGTGCATGGAGACAGAAGAATATTCGCACGCCGGTCGAAATAAAGAACTACCAAGCAGGATGCTGTGTTTCACGTTTTGAGGGAGTGGGTTTAAGAACTTCCACATTATTATTTATCCTCATACAGGTTGCTCAATATTTCAACTGCCTGGTTGACAATAAACTCACCGGTTCCCCTCTCAGAGTATGCACGGGTAGCCCATGTCTGATAACCTCCCAAATTAAAAGCCTCATCGTCAGGCACATAGCCTATGTAGTCATTGGCTATACCAACTATATAGGTATAACGGAATGGCGACCGACGCTTTATTTCCATACCCAGTTCACCGAATAATTCGCCCGGTACTCCCACAAAGGCGATATCTCCTATCAATATCACCTGTATCCAGGTTTTCTGAGTATTACCCTGAATTGACGCAACCCGGTTACGTCCGTTTTTAAATGACTGAATAACAGATTCAGGCTCAGCATGCCAGAAGGTGCTTTCCCTGAGCCAGCGGTTGCAATAATCTGAAACGGCTTTTTGTTGCTCATCTTCATTAAATGCCCTTATTGTAAATTCAAATTCATTTTTAACCGAAACCAGGCGATTAATATCTCTTTTTTCGGTTTTGGCGTAAGCTTTTTTTATACCTTGTTCAATCCGGAACACCCGCTCAATGTTTGGACAATCGTCAAATACATGGGTTGAACCAAATGCGCCTGGTAAAAATACCACTGTGCCCCCTAAATCCCTTTCAATTTTTTGTGATGCTGTTCCATAAAAGCCAGGTGAAAGTACACGATTGGTGGGTGCATCAATATTATGGGTTGAATGATTGAATACTATTGCTTCCGGGTTCCCTTGCTTATCTTTAAAAGCAAGAACAGGAAGCTGTGGATCATAAGGACCGGTAGGCCGATTATAACCAAATTTATAAATGGTCGGCACCCATAATATGGAGCTTTCTTCCATAATGAGCCGGCTGTTCTGACCAATAGTCGCATCTCCCAGGGCAAAATAACAATCCATTTCACCGGCGTTCTTCAGTTTTTCATTTGCCATACCTATTGCTTCCATGATAGCTTTTTTAATGGCACTCTTATTTATATACGACACGCTATGATTATGTGTTGCCCCGAACATTATATTGTTGAAGGGGATACCGTATATCGAATCAACCTCATGACCAATTTCGTCCAGTATCCTTCGGTTTAAAGTGGTTACATCGCATGATCCCATGCAGACCTTGGTTTTACCATCGGTGATTACAATAGCCTGTGCCCGCAAAGGTACTTTCTCATCATCTTTGGGATAGCCAATTGTAAGCAGCATATCTCCTCGAATGGAATCACTGATCTCTATATTTACCGCCGCGGCGGCTGCCTTGATCTGCGGTTCTTTTTCTTTGAATATTTCACATCCATCCAAAAATATAAACAGACTGATGAGTGAAAATAATTTCGCGATTTGTATTAATTTTCGGTTCATTCTTTTGTCCTCCATTTAAAATTGATTATTTTATCATTGATGATGTTTAATAAAGCGATGTAATTCCTATTCACTGAAATAAATTACTAAAGTCAGTTTATTTTAATAATACATTTACAACATTCCATAAAATTTTAAGTTCCTATAACCTTCCCTTCAAAGTCAATACTTTTAATTTCTTTAAATCCTTTAATAACCATCAGTTTAGTTTCACATTCCAGGATTTCACCCGGATTAAGACTTGAGTATTTTCCGTGATCAACTGCATCAGAGAGTTTTGCAGGGTACCCCGTCCAGGCTTCAATCGCGGCTACATAAATATTTCTCCACCCACTGTATACAAGCCATAACCAGATACTTGTAAATATTTCTTTCTGGAAAACCAATGCTATACCCTCCTTTTTCTTTGTATCTGTTAATGCCAGCCACCCTTCCTTCAGACCTGTTACATAATGAAAATCCATCGTTCCCGAAGAAGGAGGGGGCACTACTCTCATGTCAACCTGATTTCCTCCTTTGTCTAAAGCAAATGGCCATGTGTAATGTGCACCTGGCTTACCGAGTCTGTTATCAGGTAATGATTCTTCTATCTGCACTTCGACAGCAGGTAAGTCAATCCGGTAATCCGGTGTGATGTTGAAGCCGGGATGCAAGCCCCATAAGAATTCAAAAGGTGTAATCCCGGAATTGGTTATCCTGTGTCTGAAACTTAAAGACATTTCACCCTCTCTCAGGATAATCCAACGTTCAACAATCAGTGGAGAAATAATCAGTGGCCTTCGTAAATAAAGACAAACTTCACTGCCATTATTTTCCTGGATTTGATAATACCAGCAAAGCGACCATGCTTCCCCAAGAAATGGATAATTTTCTCCTCTATAATTACAGGGGTGGCCAGTTGGAATTGCTTCGTCCATGCCACCAGTCCACCAGTTATCCACATTGACATCAAACACAGGAGTCCGACATTCAACGCGCGGGTGGTGGAACATAAAATCATTATCCGACGGCTTGTAAACAAACTCATATATTTTTGCTCCCAAGTCAGGCAAAACCGTTACCCTGATCAACTCGTTTTCCAGGATGACTGTCTTAAACCCACGATAGCTCCATTCATCTGTTATGGTACAAGCCATATTTAAATGGTTTAATCAATTTAGCTCAAAACAATGGTTCAAGTGTATAATAAAGATCTGTATACTTCTTATAGGCTGCTGAATAAACATCAAAATTCGATTTATCAGGTTCAATTCTCTTATTTGCATGAATCATTTTTTCAGAGGCTTCCTGTAAGTTGTCAAAAATATTCAGTGCATTTCCTGCCAGAATCGCTGCTCCAAGACTTGCGGTTTCTGATACTTGTATCGTCACCACGGGTTTTTGACATACATCAGCTTTTATTGTATTCCACAGGTAGCTTTTTGAACCGCCTCCGATTGAACGTATTTCATTTACTTCTACCCCCAACTCCTGAAGCAAATCAAGATTCCGTTTTAACATATAGGCAACAGACTCAAGTATGCTACGCTCAAAATGTGCCCTGCTTGTGTCCAGTGAGATCCCGAAAAATACACCCCTTGCTCCCGGATTAGATTCCGGTGTAAAGGCGCCGGCGAGATGGGGAAGCAAAATGAGCCCTTCTGAACCAGGAGGAATACCTGAAGCTTCCTGATCCATTAGTCTGAACAAATCCGAATCATCAAAATTTCCGGTATTAAACTCTCCTTTCAGAAATTCATTGCGGAACCATTTGTAGACCATACCTGCTGTCTGACACCATGGCAGAAGAAAATATTCTCCTTTAATAGCATGATAATGACAGGGTATTCGCTGATGGCAATCAAAAACAGGCTCCGCGGTATTGACACAGATTGCCAGTGTACTGCCGGTGCTTTCAGTTATCATTCCAGTACCTATATTCCCGGCCCCGATAGTCGAAGCTGCCTGATCCAGGGCACCAGTCACCACAAGAGTCTCTTTTGACAGTCCAATTTTATTAGCTGCCTGGTCAGTCATTTCACCTATTATTTCTCCGGAATTTTTAATATCAGGAAGTTTACCTGGATCCACACCAATATATTTCAACATATCCAGCCACCAGTCTCCTGAATTGATATCAAACAACAGGGAAGAAGACAAAAGGGAACCTTCGGAAATAAACTTATTGGTTAACCGAAAAATAAGATAATCTTCCAGAAGCAGAAACTTATGAATCTTAACAAATATGTTCTTTTCATTTTCTCTTATCCATAATATTTTAGCAGCCGGCCAGGTTGGAACTATATCCGGTTGTCCGGTTTTTTTAAAGGCCATATCTGTCCCAAAGCTGTTTTTGATGCGCTGCGACTCGTTGATGGCCCTATTGTCAAGCCAGACAATTGCTTTACGAAGTGGCTTACCCATGTGATCTACAGGTATCAGTGTTTCACCCTGGCTTGCTATGGCCAGTGCTTTTATTTCCTTCACATTACCTGTATATTTTGAAAGGATTTTACTAATGACCGTTTTAAAAGTTTCCCAATATTTTTCCGCATCCAGTTCCACCCATCCGGGAAATGGATATTCCAGGTCATATTCACAGGCTGCAACAGCTAATTCTTTTCCATCCTGATCGAAAAGAACTGCTTTAAAAGCCGTCGTGCCTGCATCTATTCCCAGTAAATAATCCATGAACCGTATGGTTTACGTATTAATTAATAATCTTACTTCTAAAACTTATAAACTCCTGGCCTTAATATTCCTCCTTGCCGAAAATTATTTTATTAATCATTTGATCGTCAAAAATACTATCATCCACTAAGTCAGGTCTTGAACTTTCAAGTATCAGGCTGTCTTCAAGTGCAGTGAACGTGTGCTTTTCTAACTGGTTCACAATTAGACGCTCACCCTGATTAAGGATATATTTCTGACCTGACAAGATCATGCTCACTTTACCTTTTACGATAAAAAATGTTTCATGCTTTTTCCGGTGATGATGCATAGGGCAGGTTTGTCCGGAAAAAAGAAACATGAATTTCCCGCAATAACCCTGCTCAACATTGTTATTAATATTAAACTCTGTTTCCCCGATTTTTAAAAAGTCATTATAACCAAAATGCAGGGCATCAGCGGGAACGTCAGGTAATTTTAATCCCCAGGATGCGATGACCTTTTTGATTTTTTCAAGAACCTGCTTTCTATCATTGCCCTGCAATGACAGATTTGATATGATATCAGACTCATTCATAATATATAGTTTTAATTATCGTTAAAATCTAAGTACCCTGCCTTTTTAAAAAATAAGTCAGGTGTTTTTTTATTCAGATATAGTACATATAATAAACCAACTACCATCCAGATAATGGCAAATACAACTACACTTTTACCTGTAGCCCAATCGCCCTTCATGCATTCAACAAAAAAGGCCTTATATAATAAGTAGATATTGACCATTAAGGAAATAAAACCAATAATACCATTCCAGAATATATTGAATTGTTTTCTGCGATAGCGGTAATAAAATAATGGATTTGCTATACTTACGAAAATATAGATGATTATTGCAAAAAAGACTACAGCTTTCGCCCACCACATATAAGTATTATAAATACCAAAGATTGCAGCTGGTAACAAAACGAAAATCAGCGTAAGCACAAAGGTAAGATGCAAAGCATTCCAGGGGGTCTGGTACCGGGTGTTTAATTTACCCAGGGAACTTGCCATCGATCCGTCTCTTGCCATAGCAAAAATAACCCGGCTTGTTCCCAATACTGTTGCAAGGTATACGCCAAGGCCTGCAATCATCCCTGTCAGAATTATTATAATATCACCGGCTCCCCAATATATTTTCGCGATAGGTACGACCGGAACTATGTCCGATTTTACTGCAGCTATAACATCTTCAATGGGTACAGCCATAACATATGCCCAGGAAACAATAACCCAGTATACCCCAACTATAATACATGAAAGTACAATTGCAAGGGGGATAGTCTTTTTGGGATTTCTGGTCTCCTCTGCCAGATTTGAAATAACATTAAAACCCGTAAAGGAAAGTATTCCAAAAATAAGAGCCTGGGATATACCCGATATTCCATTAGACGAAGATGATGGTGATAAAGGAGTGAATTCAAGACGGCCAATTTGTGATAATGATATTATAATCGTCAAAGCCAGTGCTGCAACAATTATCATCTGAAAAATAAGGTCCACCAACGATCCTTTTCCGCTTAGCTCGACGCCCCGGTAGGTAAAAACAGCAACCAGTGAACTGCTGAATACCACGCTTATCAGGAAAAACCAATAACCGGCATCAATCCCCAGAAGTCGCATAAAATCGTTAAAGAATAATCCGAATAGTAATGGCTGAAGAAAAACGACAATGATAAAGAAACCATATAAAAGCCAGCCAATCCAAATTCCAATATATGGATTCATTGCTTCCCACAGCCAGGTATAGGCACTTCCCGATGAGGGTATTTCTTTCGATACCATTGCATAACAGATGGCTGTAGGCAGTGTGATTAAAAGAGATAGCAGAAAAACAAAAGGTGTTGCTGTACCCGCCGTTAATGCTATAGGCCCGAAATTTCCATATATACCCAAAGCAGGTGACATCATAACGGCACCTAATGCGGTTGCTCCGATAATACCAAAAACTCCTTTCCTAAGTTGTGTTTTATCTGAACCAGACATAAAATCCTTTATTTGATA
The DNA here is from genome assembly GCA_041303415.1 of Bacteroidales bacterium. Taxonomy (GTDB): domain Bacteria; phylum Bacteroidota; class Bacteroidia; order Bacteroidales; family VadinHA17; genus LD21. The sequence continues at coordinate 2,253 of JBFYPG010000127.1, read as the reverse complement.
TTATGTATTTATGCTTCATATAGTATCTCAAGTAGTTATTTTTTCCCCCTAATAATAGTCTTTTAGTAGTTTAAAACTTTCAATGGAGAATTTTCCGACTTTAGCCTGAAACTCATTTTTAATCAGCGGGATATCCTCGAATTCATTTTCCAGTAAATCAGTCTTATGAACAGCGTCAATGCCCAGTATTGGAGATAATCTGATTTTTGCCATAGATTCAGTACCCTTTGTTTCAAAAAACCGTAAGATCAGGTCATCAGAGTCCTCAGCCTTTTTTAAAACCGTAACAACCAGATTCTCAGGGAATATTTCAATAAAAGAATGTTCTTCCGGCAGAGAACCATTATGGGAGGACTCAGTATGAGCAATCAGCGGATAATTGAACTCATAACCTTTATGCATGGTATTGGCGGTTTTCCAGTTGCCTGTATGCGGGAACAGTGAATATCTAATTTGATTAATCCCTTTTTCATCTGTGGCTTCAACAGGATGATCAGGACTCCGCAATACACTTAAACGAATCGTATTTTTTGTCACATCATGACCATAACGGCTGTCATTCAGCAAACTCACACCATAATGTTGTGCTGATATATCAACCCATTGTTGGGCTATCTGTTCTTCACCCAGACTTTTGCGTTTAATGGTACCATAAGGAATCTCATAGACTGCACTATCGTTTTGCAGATTCAGCGGAAATGACACCTTTACCATTTTATTCTTTCCATTCCAATCCGCAATAAGTTCGAAATCGATTCTGTTAATGCCTGTATACAGGTAAATTCTTTGAATAAACCTGGCTAAATGATAGCTCCTTTTAATTTGTATTGTCGCACGTACTGGCCCATTTTCCAAAATTTCAAGATCAGAATAATTAATTAAATCTGAACTATTGCCAGTCCATTTATAAAACTCACCAAAACCTTCCGGGGACATTAAAAACCCCTCGGAATCGCCATGATCATCAATAACCTGAATCAGGTTCCCGGTTGAATTACTATCAAGTATTTCCAGGTTATTTTGTTTGTCAGTTATACTGCTCAGGTTACCTGTAGAAGTGTCTATTTTTACCCTGAAAAATTCATTTTCAAGTAAAAATCGACTTGCCTTTAAGTCATTAATAAAGCTAATGGGATATTTATCAGGTTTTAGTCGGTAAATTGAATATCCCATGGACGGAATATTACGGGCCACAAAGATCACTTTATATACATTTGCACTATCTTTATTGATGCGGTGAATAATTTGAAAGGGATTCTTTTGATTCTTTGCATCAAAAAGGGAAAAATGACTGATCTCTCCAGGTAATTCAATTTCAACCTCTACCAAATCTGTCCGTACCCATGCTAAAGGATTAAAAATGACAATAGGATATCCTTCTCCCTGTGTGTTAATATGACTCCCGATTATTTTTAACTGTCCGCAAAGTAAATATGAGGAAGTATCCCTTATCTGTTGAAAACGCAGCAAAACATCATTAGTAGAAGGATTAATATCAGTGCCTGAAATGGGATCATGAAACTGGTTAATCATGAGTTTCTTCCAGGCGCTAAAAATAGCTTTACCAGGATAATTACTTATTCCAATCATAGAAGTAATTGATGAGAATTTCTCTAATGTCATCAATATAGTTTCCGATTGCCTGTTTCCCTTTTTAATTTTGCCGACTGTGGTATATGCACCACGGATGGTTGATATAAGTTCGTTTTTAATTACAGGAAAATTGCCTGAACTTTTTAAAATAGCAGAAGTAAACTTCAGAGGCGTACTAAAAAAGAGCTTTGCCTGATCCTCATTTCTCAAAGTCTCCGAATTATTCAACATCATAGTCCTGTTCATTCTTTCTACATCAGCCTTGATAGCCCCGCCACCATGATTTCCAACTCCGATGAGTGTAATACCATCGTGAACATTATATTTTCTGTTTAACTCCATTAGATACTGATCAATTGACTCCCTGGAAGGTAAATTTTCACCTCCGATACTTAGTGGTTTATATGCAAACACTCTGGATCCGTCTGCTGATTCCCACCAAAACATCCTCTCATCCTGCCTTACTGATCGGGTAGCCAGATATTTTTCTTGCAGGCTGTCAGGAACCAGCATAAATTCTTCTTCAGGTCGTGGACGGCTAAACATGTATGATTCAATTCCGCATTTTCTCAAAATCTGGGGAAATGTCCATGGATGTGTCCATGCATCCTGAAACCAGGCGGTTTTAACATCTATTCCAAATTGACTTTTATAAAAACG
>JBFYPG010000126.1:0-25773 GCA_041303415.1 Bacteroidales bacterium | reverse complement strand
TCCGATCTTTATCGGAGGAGGCAATATTTTCCGCGGACTGAGCGGAACCAGATCCGGCTTCGACAGGGTAAAGGGCGACCAGATGGGCATGCTTGCAACCGTCATAAACAGCCTCGCGCTTGAAAGTGCAATAAAGAGGCTGGGAGGCAAAGCCGTTGTCTTTACATCAATCAGGATGGAGCCTGTGGGCCTGCTTTACAACAGGGACAGGGTTGTTGAAGCGATGGCCGCGGGAACAGCATGTATCCTTTCGGGTGGAACAGGAAATCCTTTCTTTACGACCGATACTGCCTCGGCGCTCAGGGCAGTGGAGATCGGCGCTGATGTACTTCTAAAGGGGACAAGGGTCAATGGTGTCTATACTGCCGATCCTGAAAAAGATCCCAAAGCCCGGAAGTTTGAAAAGATCACCTTTGAGGAAGCAATCGCGCTCAGGCTTAAAATAATGGATTCCACTGCCTTTACCATGTGCCTCGAAAACAACATGCCGGTAATCGTTTTTGACATGAACAGTGCCGGCAACCTGATGAAAGTCGTCAACGGATCCAAAACAGGGACTCTCATTTATAACAAAAAAGGGGACCGTTAATCATTCTATTTTATTATTTTTGTTATTCCTGCAATAATCTGAATAATTGCACGGAATTAAAACCGCAACAATCTGATATATGAACGAAGAAGTTGAACTTATTATAGAAGAAGCAAAGGACAGGATGGAAAAAGCTCTCAGCCATCTTGAGCACGAGCTAGCCAGGCTTCGCGCCGGAAGATCAAATCCTGCACTGCTTGACGGCATCACGGTGGATTACTACGGTGTCAATTCGCCATTGTCTCAGGTGTCCAACATAAACACTCCTGATGCGAAAACAATATTTGTCCAGCCCTGGGAGAAAACCATGCTGGGTACTATCGAAAAAGCCATCATGGCTGCAAACATAGGCCTCACTCCCATCAACAACGGTGAAATAATCCGTATTAATATTCCTCCGCTTACCGAGGAAAGGCGCCACCAGCTGGTAAAACAGGTGCGCAATGAGGGCGAAACAGCAAAAATATCTGTCCGCAATGCCAGGAAATGGGCAAATGATGAACTGAAACAGCTTCTTAAGGACGGCCTGCCTGAAGACGTTGAAAAAGAAGCTGTTGAGAATGTCCAGGAGCTGACCACCAGCTTCAACGATAAAGTCGATAAGGTTATGGCCGCAAAAGAAAAGGATGTTATGACGGTATAGGTAGACATGTACTCACCCCCCAACCCCCCTCTCTGCTGATCACATGTACCCACCCCCCGACCCCACTTCGCTTTGCTCAGTGCAGGCTCTCCCTGCTTCGTAAGGAGGGGGCGTAAAACGTTATGATTCAGCCATTTCCCCCTCCTTGCGACAGCAGAGGGCCGAGCGTGAAAAGATAGCCCGGTGGGCTATCTTAGCGAGGAGCCGGACTGCAGGGGAGCGATTAGGGGGTGGGTACCTGTGGTCAAGGGAAGAGGATTGGGGGATGGGTACATGTTGACCGGGAGAAGACAGCCGGGGATCAGGTCAGGGTTTAAACTTCATCACATATTTCGCTGCCGCCTTCACAGCTTCATCCGAAAAAGCATCCTTGTAAAATTCCCTGTTCACATATGCTTTTGTCTGCGACAGGTAGAACTCGTTTGCAGGTATTCCCGATGCACCTGTTGGTATAACTGTCAGCGATTCATCCCAGTTGGCAGTGTTGAAGATATGCCTCTCTGAAGCCCCGTGGTCGACAACGAATCCGGGCTGATAGGAATACGGGCTTACAGTATGATTGCTTCCACCTACCGGGTATTCATCCGAATTGAAGCCAAACACTTTATCCAGAAGCGGGACAGCTGATCCTAAAGGATGTTTAATGGTTATCTTATGAATATTACCCCATTTCCAGATTGACTGGTCTTCTCCGAACTGAGCGGTTATTGAAGCAATGGCATCCTTAAAACTCGTCATAATTATATCATCCAGCGTTTCTATTTCCGGAGTATCGATATTATCAATCCATCCATCCGGGCCCGTTTTAAGAATTCTGTATAAATAATAATCAGTAATGACATCGTAATCGCTTGATACAGAAATGTAGTTATTGAATAGTTCCTGCAGTTCATCAGAAAGTATATTCCTGATGAAACTAATCCTGAAGAATTCAAATACTGAAGGTGCAACCAGATCTGCATTCATATCATAGTCCCACCCGGAAAGAGTATTAAGTGCATCTTTTTCAGCTGAAGTAAGGTTATCTTTTCTATCATTCACTCTAAGTATTAAAGGAGTCAATAAAGCGGCAAAATCCGAATGCTGGTCCGTAATCATTCTTTTGAAATCCTCCATGCTGAAGATTTCTTTTTCATCGAGCATCTGTCTTATTCTGTTGATCCTGTAGGGAAGAGCAAAAGCTGAGCTTATATAGTAAGGAAATCCTTCGGTTAACGTTTTATTATTTGCTGAAGAAACATATCCTGTTTCAGGATTAAAGCTTGAGGGCAATTGTTCAAACGGGACATAACCTTTCCAGTCTGATTCTTCAGTCTCACCATTTCTGATTAATGCCCCGTTCCCTTTTCTGATTGGAATGCCTCCTCCGGTATTAAGCCCGATATTTCCATCCACATCAGCATAGGCAAAATTCTGGCTGACTGACCTGAATGTTTTAATAGCCGAACGAAAGTCTTCCCAGCCTGAAGCTCTGTTCAGGAGGCAAACAGTACGCATTTCATCGCTGGCATCATATCCTGACCATCTCATGCTCAGAGCTGCATCATCTACTTTTCTGTATCCGGAAATAATCGGCCCCCTGTGAGTGTACTTAATAATAACTGAATCCTTCAATTCTCCTTTTATATTTATTATTTCTTTTTTCACCACCATATTTTTCCATTCACCATTAAAATAATACTGATTATTATTTTCAGGATTGATTTTTTCAGCAAAAAGATCAACATCATCTACCATTAAATTAGTTACTCCCCAGGCAATCTTTTCATTATGCCCGCAAACGATAAATGGTTCACCCGGGACAGCAACTCCGGTGACATTAAGTTTTCCGGGAATAACCTGATGCATCTGGAACCAAATTCCGGGCGACATAAAACCCAGATGCATATCATTTGAAAGAATCGGCTTGCCAGTTTCGGTTTTTTTACCTGTTATTGCCCAATTATTGCTTCCTGTAAATGAAAAAATACCTAATGCTTTTAATTTATCCAGTGATGAAATGAAATCATGGGCTTCTTGTAAAAGAGTATCGTTTATTTTAAAATCAGGAAAAACCGCCGGGTTTTCAGTATTCCAGTCCGGAATAAGCTGAGTTGCCTTTTCAATCCCGAACTTTTTTACCAGCCTGTAGTAAAAAATCTCCTGTGTTAGATTATCCTTAGCCAGATCCCAGCCCATATATCCTATTATATTAAATATGTCTTCCAGTTTCCAGGGTTCTGGTTTATAGCCAAGAATCCTGAATTCAGGAGGAAGTTTTTTTCCTGCATCCTTTATGTAAAAATTTATACCATCGGCAAAAGATTGCAGGTAGGATATAATTACAGGGTCTTCATTGCTCAACACCAATTTCGATTTAGTTGTCATCTCCAGGCATCTGAAGAATTTATCTGTTTCTGCCATTGTTTCGCCCATAACTTCAGACAATCGCCCGGTTGTGGCACGCCGGATAAGATCCATAAACCACAGTCTCTCCTGGGCCATTACATAACCGACAGCAAAATAAAGGTCATGTTCGTTAGCGGCATAAATATGTGGCATGCCCCGGTGATCCCTGTATACGGTCACCTCTTCAGTAAGCCCGGCAAGTGTCTGTTCTCCTTCGTAATCAGGAAGGGCTCCTCTTTTAATTCCCGAAACAAGGATCAGTCCGGCTGCAACTGCTATCACTATCAGCGCCAGAAGCGATAAGAGAATGGTTTTAAGAATTTTCATGGTTCTGCTGTTTTATATTCACTAAATTACAACTTTCCTCATTCCCGAGGTGCAGTTTCTGCAAATATCAGTCATATAGCGTCCTGCAAGCAGGCTTTTTCTGAAAATTGTGTACTTCGGGCCGTTCCAGATATCCCTGAATGTATCTTCATTAAGGTCGCCAAGAACATGGTCTGCATCTTTATCAAAGCAGCATGGCAGAACTTTCCCGTCCCAGGTTACCACGGGATTGAACCACAGCCTTGCGCACCGGTCAGGAAAGCTGTTCTTTATAATGAATCCGTCCTGCTTTTTTCTGTACCTTGAATGATCCTCCCGTGACGGGGTCCACTTTCCCATTTTGTCCGGATTGATTATCTGCATCGACTTCAGGCGGAATGCAGCTTTCAATCCTGATGTGAAATGTCTTGCGCTTTCAATCTGATGCTCATTTATCCTGCTGACGAGGAATTGGATCTCGAGCTTCAGCGGCCACCCTGCCCTCCTGTTTGCATCATGCACATTGCGTATCCCGTCGATTACTGTTTTAAGGTCTCCTCCCCTTCTATAGGCCGAATATGTTTCCTGGTCCATCCCGTCAAGTGATACTATAAGCTTATTCAATCCTGATCTCACTATCTTCTCAGCATTATCAGGATCAAGGAAATGACCGTTCGTGGATAAAACAGTCCTGAGTTTCCTGGATTTTACCAGGAATGAGAAGAATTTTGGATGCATGGTCGACTCACCCTGGAAATTGAGGGTCGTATAATAAAGGACTTTCTCAAGTTCCGTGATGAGCTTATCGAACAGGCCCAGGTCCATAAAACCCTTTATCCTTGTCATTTTACCCGATCCGGTAGTGCATTCAGGGCATGCGAGGTTGCAGTGATTTGTGAGCTCCACCCCTATGGCAGGAGGTAAGCCGAACGCCGCCGGTCTGCCGGTCATTGAACTCAGCAGATAAGAATAACCTGCAAGCAGGGCATTTAAAGGTCGGGCTGACATTCTGCTCATTAACCCTGTTTTAGGGGAGAAGTAAGATAGAAATTATTTTTAAAGAAAACGTAGGGTTTCGCGGTATACTTCAGGTCTTACGGATGAAAAGCAATGAAGAATCAAAGAACTTAATGTATAACCAAATTAAAGATGCCATGAAAACTCTTAAGAACATTTCGCTTTATGCAATGATTGCCCTGCTGGCTTTTGCCTTCCAGCCGGTCTCCGGAAGCAGTGCCGGTATTGTGAAGAAAGGCGACCAGCAGAACTACCTGACCCTCAAGGGCAAGGTGGTGGACGCTGAAACAGGAGCTCCGCTTGTTTTTGCAACAATCGCAGTTTCTGAATCCAATGTTGCGGTTGTTACCAACATTGACGGGGAGTTCACGCTGAAAGTAGGTGAATCGCTCGTTACAAAGAACCTTGAGATCTCATACCTGGGCTACAAGAGCCTGGAAATGCCTATCAGTACGATGCGCGACAACGGGTACAAGAACATTATCAGGATGGAAACAGCTCCCATACCGATAAAAGAGATCGTTGTCAAGCCGCTTGACCCGGATGCCATAGTTGAAAAAGCCATTGGCAGGATTAACCGGAATTACGAAAATGTCCCCAACCTGATGACCGCATTCTACAGGGAGACCATTCGTAAAAACCGTCAGTATGTTTCAATCGGCGAAGCAGTTGTTGAGATATTCAAGGCTCCTTACGCCAACGACATAAGGTTTGACGGCACACGCATATACAAGGGAAGGAAGAACGCAGATGTTGAAAAAATGGATACGCTTCTCTTCAAGCTCCAGGGAGGCACCACCAGCGTTCTGCAGCTCGACATTGCAAAAAATACCGAGTCGATCCTTACAATGGATGCAATGAAGTATTATGATTATTCTATTTCAAATTTCATTGAAATAGACGGCAGGCCCAACTATGTAATAGACTTCATACAGAAACCTTCCGTTGACGAGCCTCTCTTCATGGGAAGCCTTTACATTGACATGGATACTTACGCATTAACGGAAGCAGAATTCGGATTCAATCTTTCAAACAAGGATGCCGCAACATCGATGTTCATAAGGAAAAAACCGCTTGGCGTTGACGTTACTCCTGAGGTTGCAACATACCGCGCCAAGTTCCGCGAACAGGACGGCAAATGGTACTTTGCGTACTCAAGGGCTGAAGTTAAATTCAAGGTTGACTGGAAGAAAAAACTGTTCCACACCTACTACACAACGATGTCAGAGGTAGCTGTCACTGACCGTACTGCGGAAGAAGTTATTAAATTTGCAGGAAAAGAGAAAGTGAGATACTCCGACGTGTTCACTGACAGGGTGGGTGCATTTGCTGATCCTGAGTTCTGGGGTGATTACAATGTGATCGAACCTGACCAGAGCATTGAATCAGCTATCCGCCGGCTCAGCAAGAAACTTAAATTCAGCGACAGACCCGATTATATAGAACAGTAACATTATGACCGTTGACAGTGAAATAATCAGGAGGATCCGGCAGGGTGACAAAGGACAGTTTGAATCACTTTTCCGGACCTCCTATGTTTCACTGGTCAGGTACGCAAAGACAATAATCAGGGATCATGATTCAGCCGAAGAAATAGTCCAGGACCTTTTCTTCAGGCTATGGCAGGACAGGGAAAAATTACAGATTGAAAGTTCATTGAATGGTTATCTCTTCAGGGCGGTCCACAACCGCTGTCTTCACCGGATCGAGCATACCCGGGTTGTTGAAAGGCATGCCCGCGAAGCGCTTTACAGCCAGCCCGGCGAACCTGAAAATCCATCAGAGATAATCCAGTACAAGGAGCTGCAGTCAAAAATTGCAGGGATAATTGCAAGGCTGCCTGAAAGATGCGGCAGGATCTTCTGCATGAACAGGTTTGAGGGATTGAAATATGCGGAAATTGCCGAAAAACTGTCAGTCTCGGTCAAAACAGTAGAGGCAAACATGGGAAAGGCACTTAAGGAATTCCGCAAAGCATTAAAAGAACAATGAAAAAAAAGATGAATACAGAGAAGTTAACCGACAGAGAGTGGGAAGAGCTTGCTTCAGCTTTGTCAGGCGAAAAGGGAAACTGGTCAGAACTGGCCGGCAGGTTTGAGGCTGAAGATGAGCTCAAAACGGGAAAACTGTGGAATATGCTGGGCAATACGGATGATAACAGGGAAATAAATGTGGATAACGCCTGGAACAGAATATCCACCAGGATCGCTGAATCAGGAGACCCGATGCAGAAAGCTCCGGCCAGGATGATTATCCTCAGGCCGCAGTTCATGAGAGTAGCTGCCATAGTATTGGTAGTGCTCAGCCTGGGGATAGCATCAGTTTATGTCGGCACACGCAATAAAATGATCGTTGTTGCCACATCTGATACCCAGAAGAACGTTGAGGTAAACCTCCCTGATGGAAGCACAGTGATCCTCAACAGGAACACCAAACTGTCGTACCGTGCAAATTTCGGAAAAGCAGAAAGAATGGTCACTCTCTCAGGCGAAGCATTCTTTGAGATCGCTCCTGATCCTGAAAACCCTTTCACTGTTGATGCAGGAAAAGCAAGCGTAAAGGTGGTCGGCACCTCTTTCAACATCATAACAAATAATCCCGATTCTGCCGTTGAGGTATATGTCGAAACCGGCAAGGTCATGCTATCCGATAACAGCAGCGCAAGGAGCATAATGCTTCATCCCGGCTATGTCGGCACCATGGATACTGAAGTTTCCGGAAAGGCTGTGAACGAGAATCCAAATTACATGTCGTGGAAAACCGGCGTGCTTGTTTATAACGGACAAACTCTTGATGTTGTCTTCAGGGATCTGAAGCGGGTTTATGACATGGATATTGTCGCTGATGATCCGGATATCTCACAGCTGCCATGGGTATCTCCGCCGATTGATAACCAGAACCAGGAAACAATTATTCTTTTAATTTGTCGTAGCTTTACGTTGAGTTATACAAAAGATGGGAATGTTTACCATCTTTCAAAAAAATGACTCACTCACTGAAAGATGCTGCCGTTCAATGGCTTAAAATGCATAAGGACTTCTTCCATTGCTTTGCTGATACTCCTTGCCGGCTGGCAGGCAGCAGAGTGCCAGAGAGGCATTCTTGATTCTCTTTATACCTTCAGGGCTGGCCAGGTGAAAACCGTAACCGCCCTGAATCTCATTACAAGGCAAACCGGCTTCTATTTCACCTACGACAGCCGGCTTATCGATCCTGAAAAGAAAACCGAGATGACATTCGATGATGCCAGCCTCGGTGTTATCCTTAAAAACATCCTTCAGAATGATTCGCTTGAATTCTCGGTGATCGATAAATACATCATCATCTCAAAAACAGTTCCTCCGCCTGTAAAAAAAATTGACTCATTCCCGTCAGCTGATATAAGATTAATTTCAGGAACTGTGGTTGACGAGGAATCCGGTGAACCTCTTCCGTTTGCCACAATCGGCCTCAGGAATAAGGGAAGAGGCACTGTCACAAACAGCAACGGTGAATTTCAGCTGAGGATAACACCCGATTGCCTGAATGACACTCTTTCCCTCTCCTACCTCGGGTTCACCGGCAGGGAAATTCCGGTCAGGCAATCGCTTGGCAACGATTTCAGGATCCTGATGAAACGGGAGTTCATTCCGATCCCCGAAATTATTATCAGGACACAGAGTCCTCAGGAGATAATATTCAGAACAGTCTCATCCATTCCCCGCAACTACGGAAACTCACCTGCCATGCTGACCGGTTTCTACAGGGAAGGCGTTATGAAGAAGAATGAGGTTCAGGTCTACTCCGAAGCCGTTCTGCAGATATTTAAAAGCGCCTATTCCGGTTCCTTTCTCGGCGACCAGGTGAAAGTGTATAAAAGCAGGAAAATAGAGAACAGGGATTTCAGCGATACCCTGGCTGTGAGACTGAAGGCCGGGTTGAGCACCTGTCTCGAACTTGACGGGGCAAAAAACATCTTTGACTTTATTAACAAGGCCAGCATGCCTGAATACAGCTACAGGATCTCCGATATTGTTACTTATGATGAAGAGGCGGCATGGGTTATAGATTTTGAACAGAAGGAGGATTTTGAAAATCCGCTCTACCGCGGAACCATTTATATCAATACCGATGATTTTGCAATACTGAATGCCGATTTTGAGGTCAACCCGAAATCGCTGCAGAAATTCAGGGACTCATTCATTTTAAGCTCATCAAAGGGATTTGTGACATGGCCGGTATCCGTAAAGTACAAGGTGAGCTATCGCAGGATCGGCAGCCGATATTACCTTAACCATGTGAGGGGTGATCTTCTTTTCCTTTCAAAACAGAATAAAAAGCTGTTTAACAGTCAGTTCAGGGTGTTCTTTGAGCTGGCCATAACAGGGATGAACCCGGAAAATGCAGAAAGGTTTGAGCGCGAGGAACTGGCTCCGATTCACTCTGTGTTCTCGAAAACCATAGAAAGCTATGACCCGGATTTCTGGCAGAACCAGGATTTCCTGAAACCGGAGGATAATCTCCTGCAGGCATTAAAGAATATCAATGTAAGGCTTCTGGAATTTACTGGAAGAGAATAATACTTTATTATGCTACTTACCCCCTTCCCGACCTTCCCCCAAGGGGGAAGGAGCGTTCTTGCCTTGCCCCCCTGGGGGAAATCAGAAAGGGGGTTGTTCTAAAAAGATAGTAAGTTTCAGCTTGTTTCAATACTTATTAATCAATTCATACAATTCTGTCAGGTCAGGAGTAAGGATTATATCAGTCCTCCTGTTTTTCTGCCGGGCTTCAGATGTACCAGCGGGATCAACCGGCAGGTACTCGCTCCTGCCTGATGCGGTCAGCCGTTTGGGATCGATCTTTGACCCTTCAAGCAGGGTTCTTACAACAGTGGTGGCCCTTTTTACGCTGAGGTCCCAGTTATCCCTCAGCTGTCCGCTTCCCGGATTATAGGGTACATTATCCGTATGCCCTTCGATCATTATCTGGATGCCCGGATTCCTCTCAAGCACCACTGCCAGCTTTTTTAGCGCGCTTTTGCCGTTTGCATCAATTTCCCAGCTTGCTGATCTGAAAAGCAACTTTTCATCAAGCGATACATACACCTTGCCATCCTTCATGGTGACTGTCAGCCCGTTGTTTTCAAAACCAAGCAGTGCTTCTGAAACCTTGTTTTTAAGATCCTGGGCGATCCGTTTCTGTGCATCAAGCACTTTTTCAAGCTCAAGCATCCTGGCATTCCGCTTTTCAAGCTCAAAGGTAAGCTCATCAAGCGAGGCTTTTTTGGCATCGAGGGTCTCCTCAAGCTGGCGGAGAAGATTCTCCTTTGCCTGCAGATTGGCCTGGGCTTCCTGAAGTTCGGTAAGAAGCTTCTGTGTCTCCCTGGCACTTCCGCGGATCAGCTCCTCCTGTGCATTCTGGAGATCATTGTATTTTGCGGAAATATTATTGTAATCTTCAAGTGCTTTATCCCTGGCGGCCTTTACCGACTCTATTTCCGTGCTTGCCCCGGCAAAATCCTTTTCCAGGAGAGCTATCTTCGATTCCAGCTCCCTGTTTGACATTTCAAGACCTATATTTTCGGTTTTAACTTCATCCCTTTCATTCATGTACTGCCTGCTTGTATCCTGAAGGCTTTTGAACTTTTTGCCTGAAACACAGGATATCATGGAGAATCCTGTAAATAATACTATGGAGATAAAGAAAAGTATCCTTTTCATGGTTGTACCTGTTTATTATAAAACATTTCTTACCTTAACTATATTGCATCCCGAGGTTGTCAGGATCGGGCAAAATTAAGAAATCCCTGCGATGCTCCATCAAACAACAGGGAATAATAATTGTTATATTTGCAGGTTATTTTCAGAATGAAATGGTTGGTGAAGAAAGCCTTCTGTCCAGAATATCAACACCTGAAGATCTCAGAAAACTGGATCCGGCTGACCTGATTAAGGTAAGTTCGGAACTGCGCCGGTTTATAATCGATTCTGTAAGCACAAATCCTGGCCACTTCGGGGCAAGCCTGGGTGTGGTTGAGCTTACTGTGGCGCTGCATTACGTCTTTAACACCCCTTTTGACAAGATCATCTGGGATGTCGGGCACCAGGCTTACGGGCATAAGATACTGACCGGCAGGCGCGAGATATTCAATACCAACAGGAAGTACAAGGGCATCAGCGGTTTTCCGAAGATGGCTGAAAGCGAGTATGATGCCTTCGGTACCGGACACTCTTCAACTTCCATTTCAGCAGCCCTCGGCATGTCAGTGGCATCAAAGAATAAAGGTGAAACGCGCCATGTGGTTGCTGTTATAGGCGACGGGGCAATGACTGCCGGGGAAGCCTTCGAGGGCCTCAATCATGCCGGCTTCGCCAAATCGGACCTGCTTGTTATTCTCAACGATAACAATATCGCCATTGACCCTAACGTGGGAGCGCTTAAAGAGTATCTTCTCGATATCACCACAAGCAAAACCTACAACAGGTTCAAGGATAAAGTATGGAACGCTCTCGGTATCTTCGGCAGGTTCGGACCAAAGACAAGGACACTGGCTTCACAGATCGAATCGGGACTTAAAAGCACAATCCTTGACAAAAGCAACATCTTTGAAGGGATGAATTTCAGGTACTTCGGCCCCATTGACGGCCATGATGTCCTTCATCTTGTCAGGGTACTTGAGGACCTTAAGCGGATTCCGGGACCGAAACTTCTGCACTGTCTCACAGTCAAAGGCAAGGGTTTCAAACAGGCTGAAGAACATCAGACTGCCTTTCATGCTCCTGGCAAATTCGACAAGGAGACCGGCGAACTTATCGACATCCCGGATGGCGATACTCTGCCAGCATACCAGGAGGTGTTTGGGAAGACGATACTTGAGCTGGCAAGGAAAAATGAAAAGATAGTCGGAATTACACCTGCCATGCCCACAGGCTGTTCCCTCTGCATAATGATGAAGGAGATGCCCGACAGGACCTACGACGTGGGGATTGCAGAACAGCATGCGGTGACCTTTTCCGCCGGTCTTGCAGCACAGGGGATGATCCCGTTCTGCAACATATATTCATCGTTCATACAAAGAGCCTACGACCAGGTGATACATGACGTCGCCCTGCAGAAACTGCACGTCGTTTTTTGTATCGATCGCGGAGGCCTTGTTGGTTCCGACGGGGCAACGCATCACGGATTTTTTGATTTGGCATTCATGCGCACCATTCCGAATCTGACAGTTTCTGCCCCCATGGATGCCGTTGAACTTCGTAATATGATGTACACATCGCAGCTCGAAAAGAACAATATGCCGTTTTCAATACGATATCCCAGAGGCCGCAGCAAAATTACAGACTGGGAGAGGCCGTTTGAGGAGATCGAAATAGGCAGGGCGCGCAAGCTCAGCGACGGCAGCGACATCGCGGTGCTGACCATCGGAAATCCCGGTAATGATGTTGCCGCGGTTGTGAAAAAACTTGAGAAGGAGTCAATTACGATAACTCACTGGGACATGAGGTTTGCGGCTCCGCTCGATAAAGATGCCCTTCATTCCGTTTTCAGGAATTTCAAAAAGATAATTACAGTGGAAGACGGAATTCTCAAGGGAGGATTCGGCAGCGCGGTGATAGAGTTCATGTGCGATAATTCATACAATGCCGAGGTAAGGCGGCTTGGCATACCCGATTACTTCGTTGAGCAGGGAACCCAGGAAGAGCTCTACCATGAATGCGGGTTCGACCAGGAGGGAATTGAGCGTGCAATCAGAGAAATGTTGAAGAGGGTTGAAGCGAGTTGAAGGGGGTTTAAGAAGTTCAAAAACTGTGAAACTCGGTATAAACTCTGTGTTACACCGTGGTAAAAAAAAGAAAGCATGAATAAACTTATTGCATTTTCTGTTATTGCATTATTACTTTCATCATGTAATACAAGACAACCAGAATGGATTCAGCTATTTAACGGTAAAGACTTTACAGGCTGGGATATCAAGATAACAGGTTCTCCGCTGAATGTGAATTACAAAAACACCTTCAGGGTTGAAGAGGGTGTGTTGAAGGTGTGCTATGATGAATATGAGAATTTCAATAACGCATTCGGCCATATCTTCTACAATAAGCCATTCTCAAGCTATAAGCTGAGGATCGAATACCGCTTTACAGGCGACCAGGTGCCCGGAGGTCCTTCCTGGGCTTTCCGGAACAGCGGCGTGATGCTTCATTCACAGTCAGCAGCCTCAATGAATCTCAACCAGGATTTCCCTGTTTCAATTGAGGCACAGTTCCTAGGAGGTGACGGTGTCTCAGAAAGAACAACAGGCAATGTCTGCACGCCAGGAACCAACATAGTTATGGATGGACAGCTCATAACCCAGCATTGTACCAATTCAACTTCAAAGACCTATCACGGCGATGTCTGGGTGCGTGCCGAATTTGTGGTACTGGGAGACAGCATAATTCACCATATAATTGAAGGTGATACTGTTCTGACATACACAAAACCGCAGATTGGGGGTGATTTGCCTGAAGGATTTCCGTTGGCGGAAGGTACTTTGCTAAAAGGCGGGTATATTTGTCTTCAGGCTGAAAGTCATCCGGTTGAGTTCAGGAAAGTCGAGCTGCTCGACCTCAGCACAAAATAAATTCCTATTTTTGCAGTCCTGCCCGGATGGCGGAATTGGTAGACGCGCTGGTCTCAAACACCAGTAGTAGCAATACTGTGTGGGTTCAAGTCCCACTCCGGGTACAAAAACAGAGCGAGTGTGGGAGCGAGAGCGACTACACTCGTTCTGTTTTTCTCACTCTCGCTATGACACCCACTCTTTATATCTTGATGAATATCTTGTTCTTATACAGCCAGTAGCAGATATACCATAAGGCTGCCCACACGAGTATTCCTGTTATCATCTCTGCGGTCAGCGGACCAGCCCACGAAAAGAGCAGCCGGCTGAAGGGATCTGCAATATCCCTGATGATTCCTGCAGTGCCTACATGAAAGAATATATAGATGAAAATGCAGTTCATCCCCACGATGATGAAGAACTTCGCTCCCCCGGCAAACAGCTTTTTCACATCGATCAGCCAGTAGCTGAAGGTAAGGGCCAGTATCGTCCATCCTCCGCTTGCAAAAACAAATGAAGATGTTGCGATTTTCTTGATTATGGGAGTAATATTGAGCAGATCAAGAGCATAACCGATTGCAAGTGCAGTTACGCCTGCAATGATCAGGATACGTATCTTTTCCTTCGCACTCTTTTCGCTCATCAGGAGCTTGCCGCAGAGAACACCCCAGACAGTATGTGCCGTGGTCGATACAAAATTAAGTGTAGCCCATTCGCTTGCCTTTTCTACACCTTCGATCCAGTTATTAAACCAGGCCCCCAGGTTCTCATAGTTCACCCACGGATTGTTGAATCCCTCAACCGGGAAAAACCTGTAGGCAAGATCGATGAGCAGAAGAACAACCAGTGTAAAAACAATCTGGAATTTGAAGCTCCTGTTCCGTATCAGGAACGCCACCAGGTAGGTTACCGCCAGCTGTGCCAGTACATTCTGAAGCCTCAGTACAAAATGGCCGGCTTCAATAAAATAGAGAGCCCAGCCTATGAATAGCAGAAGCAATGAACGTTTTATTGCATGAAATGTGATCTGCCTGCTGGTGGCACCTTTTTTCAGACGGTTGGCAACTGCAAAAGGAATTGCCACCCCGACAATGAACATGAAGAACGGCTGGATAAGGTCCCAGAAGTGAAGACCATGCCATTCGTGGTGTTCAAGCTGGGTGGCGATAAAATGCACGACGCTGCTATCATATTTCATCAGCGTGTTGTAAAGGTGCGATGCTTCACCTGCCAGCATGAACATGGTGAATCCCCGGAAGAAATCCACCGAGGTGATTCTACCTAGTAAAGGAGAATCAAATGTTTGAGAATTAGTATGCATATCCGATTATTTTAAGATTTGCAAAGTTCTTTAAACCAGGTTCTCAAAACCGATCCCAATTTTCTTTAAAGCATACCCCGTCTCCCTTATGTAATCACCATAAACAGTTATCCAGTGAAATCCGGGCATCTTCTCAGCAACTGTCTTGCTTTCACATTCATAGCTGATATCAATCTGCGACCTGCAGATATCAAGCATCGGATTTGATATTATCTTCCCCCTCAGCCCAATGTTCCTGTCATACGCGAAGTCGGACATGACATTGGTAACAGTCTGCCCTACAAGCATCTCCACTTTTGGAGCAGCTCCGTAATCCGACTCAAAATGTGTAAGTATCCTTGCAGGCTCAGCTTTTTTCCCGTCCATTTTCCTGGGAGCTGTGCAATGAGCGAGAGTGATTTTTTTATCATGAGGATATGTCGGATCATTTAAAAATGAAGGCTTGCCTGAAATATTTGCCAGAAGGATCCCCATAGGGACAACCACGAAGTCAGATTCACAGTAGGCGAGGTATCCGGCATCATTCAGCAGGCTGAGAGTGAGGCATGCGGTAGTTTCCGACAGCGGCATGATGGTCCCCATGCAGTTGTTGATAGTGATTGCCCTGCAGCTGAATTTTTCAAGCAGTCTTGCCAGAACTTCCTCAAGTACGAAGCAATTCTCAACATATTTCCGTTCGGTCTCCAGCTTTATACCCGGATCACGCAGATAAATATCCGCACTCCTTTTTGCACCCGAAATTACCTCCCTGTCATTCTTTGCTTCAGTTATGAGCTTGCCCAGCTCATCATATGATATGTCCTTGATTTCCAAATTATACTTCTCTTTAACTGACTTCATTACCACATCAAGCGGCTGCGACCATGCCCCTGCCCCGCCAATTGTCAGGACGGCTGATCCGACAGTGTTCCTTAATCCGCATAATGCCCTCAGCCTCCACAGCAGTTCATCCTGGTTGTCGATAACAACATCCTCCTCAGTTAATCCCTTAACTGCAAGCTTATCGGTGTGCTGCCTGAGGTAACGGGGACTGATTATCTCATACCACAGGTACACGGGACCTGATTCATGGCGGCAGAAAAAGATCATGTCCTTCCCTTTTTCCTGAAGGATATCAAACATACCCTGCCACCCTCCGGCTGCATAAACTATCAGCAGATCGGCCTGGTCAATATCCTTCATATTATTAATGCCGTCTCTGTCGCGCACGCCGCTAACAGGCAGGAAGCTTACCGGAAAATCAGCTTTTTCGCCAAGTTTTTTCAATTCGCCGCTTATTCTCACGATCTCTTCAGCAGCATCTTTTTCAGTCTGGATGCCTCCCCAGGCCCGCCAGCTTGTCTGTGGCTTTCTTTCCGGAACTTCATAGGTCAGAACGGGTTTTACCACCAGCGGTTTTCTTACGGGTATTTTCCGTTCAGCTTGCTGTCCACCGATAATGGCAGCCCATGAAAGGCCCGACAGGGCAATGGTGCCAAGTGCGCCGGTTCCGGTCACACCGACAAATTGTCTTCTTGACATTTCATTTTTTGCATGGCTTCCGCCGCAGCAGGGGAAATTGGATGTACTCATTCTGATATCTTTTTAAAACCACAAAGAACAAAGGATAACACTAAGGTACATAAAGGAACTAACATAGAAAATTCTAAAGATCTTTCAGCATCCAGATGGTGCAGCCGAAGTGGTCGTCATCGCCCATCTTGTGATCAATAAAACTGAATCCCTCTTTCTTGTAAAGGCTGATGGCTTTCCCAAGCTCCGGCAACGATTCAAGGTAGAGCTGTTTATAACCAAGCTCCCTGGCTGATTCAATGCTCATTTCAAGAAGCTGGCGCCCAATCCCCAGTTTGCGGTACGGAGAAAGAAGATACAGCTTGACGATTTCTCCGCAATCCACCGGAAGGTTTTCCGTAGGATAGACCCCGCATCCGCCGATAATCTTACCATCATCCTCTGCCAGCCAGTAAACAGAGCGCGGCGCCTGAAACAGCGAATAGAGATCATCAGTAGTCGGATCAAAATAAACCGTTCCGGGACGGGCAATGCCAAATTCCCTGAAAACTGAACGTATGAGATCAGCAATATCCTTGTTGTCTTTCTTCTCAAGATGCCGGTACGTTATGCTCATCTTATAATATTTTCATTATAACGCGAACCAATAATTCAGCTTAATGAGAAAGATATTAGTCGGAAAGACATCGCTTAGCTGTTTATATGAATCACCCAGGGAGGCTCCGGAAAGATTACTGTTTCCTGTTCTGTCGCCCGACCACACCAGGTAAATGAATGATCCGGGCCGGTATTCCCATTTTGCAACCAGGTTTGACCTGAACTGGTGAAAATTAAAATCGGGATCGGCAATAAAGTAATCAGTTAATAAATCATAATTTTCATTAAGACCTATGATGGAGCTTCCTGTGCTAATGGGTGTGTATATGGGATTGTCGAAAATTACAAACCTCTCTTCATATTTTTCTGCAGCCGGATTCGTGATACGCTTGAATTCAGAATATTTACCCCGCGAAATGAAAGGACTTCCGTAGTACTGTACCGAAAATTCCGGAGTAAGGTTCAGATCCGCCCTCAGCGTCAGTCCGAGAGTTGTCTGATCAATTGTCCCTATCAGATATCTTTTTTCGTCCTTAAAATCACATTGAGTGATATATTGTATTTCATCGTGATTCTCTGAATAATCAGCACTTACACTGATCTTCAATGCGCTGAATGGGCGGAGTGACAATCCCGGCTCCAGCATATAATCAGAGCCTGAATTATTGCCAAATTTCTTATATTGATACCTCATCGTGGCAACAACTTTTTTTGAAGGATCGGTATGGCCATGACCGCTTGTTTTTATTGCATTGGGCATACGGAAATCAGGTCCTCCGCGAAGCCGTCCCGGTTCTGTTGCTGACGAATAGAAGCTGAAATCTGCCCCAAAGCTCCAGTTGTTGGTGAATATCGAGCTGAAAGAGAGTTTCCCCCATGAACCAAGCCATGTTCCGCCAAAGTTCCAGGCATTGGTCTGTTCAAGATTTAACTCATAAGAATGAAAAACCGAAACCGGCTTGTTTACAAAATAAGTCACCTCATTCTTCTGATCGATCCTGTCGGCCGAATTCATGTATCCGAGATCATTCAGCTCAAGGCCGGGGGTAAGCCAGGAGACTCCTGCTGAATATTTCCAGAGACCTTTTGATCCTTTGCCGATAGTCAGCTTTCCCCCGGTTCCTGCCAGAGTGGTCCTTGTGGTATCATAATTAAGGTACCCGGCACCCGGTCTCTGGTAATATCGGGCCGATGACTCCTGCAGAAGGGTAATTGCCTCTCTGGCGCCGGCAAGATAGCTGCCGATCAGCTTAGCATCAAGGTAATATTTTTTATCCTTCCAGTGGTGTCTTATGTCTATTCCACCGGTATATGCCTGGCCGGGGAGAAATTCCAGGTTTTCATCTTCAATAAACCGGTTGGTCGATGTCAACATTCCACCGATTACGGTGTTCCCCTCATGATATCCCTTCTGAACGCGGGCAATAAGATAATTTGTCATTGGCTCAACCATTGCCGTTTGTTCCTTCCCATACTGATCACTTATCCTGGCATATTCACCTGCTGTAAGGCTTTGAATCAGCCCGACGGAAAGGCTTTTTGAAGTTGTCCCGCTGAATTTTGCAGCGCTGATGATTGAGGTTTTGTCGGGAGAATTTATAAATAGTGTGTCACCCATACTTATTGTCCGTGAGGGCGAGTGGCCGATACGCCGTGAATAAAACAGGTCAGTCTGGTCGAAATCATAATCGAATATTGTGAGTCCTTCAAGAAAGAAGGGGCGTTTCTCCTCATAGAATGTTTCAAAGGCAGTTAGGTTCATCACCGAAGGATCAGACTCCACCTGTCCGAAATCGGGGTTAACAGTCAGATCTATCGTGAAATTGCTGGAGACACCGATCTTGGCATCAAGTCCCATATTACCTCCCCATACTCTTCCTTTTTCAGTGAACGGATTCCCTGGCTCTTCCTGCAGGGTTTTAAGATCTCCGAAAACAAATGGCATCACTTCGAGCCTGCGCGATTTCTTAAGGCCGCTGATTCCTCTCAGCTCCCCGAAATTATAGAGCATTCCGGGGCCGGTTTTTGATTGTATTTCCCAGTTACTCTCTTCCTGCAGCCTTGAGATCCATCTCCACGTATGCATTCCCCAAACCTGCTCTTTCTCCCGGCTGTAGCGCAGCTGGCTCAAGGGGATCTCCATCTCAGCCACCCATGCTGAATCTTCAAGCCCCGTCTTCCCTTTCCATACCGGATCCCAATTGAAATCCCAGTCCATCGGATTGAACAGGATGAGATCTGATTTCTGACCCCATGCCGTCATAGTAAATTCAAAGCCTGTCCTGTAATCCCTGTAGCTGTCAAAGGTGATACCCATCATATCTCCAACCTGTTCGTCCCTGATACCCGAAAGGAGATTGATTTTTTCCGGCTCTCCGTCATAGCCCCTGAAGGCAACATAAATGTGTTTGTCATCATACTGAATATTGAAAACAGTAGGCCATGAGGGCTTTGCTCCCTCGTCGGGCATCCACTGGGTATAATCACCTGCCCATGTCCCACTCTTCCAGCATTCGTCATCAAGCTTTCCGTCAATAACCGGTCTTTCGGTTATCAGTCTTGAAGTAGTATAAACCGGTTGTCGTTTCAGGGATTTTTGTCCTGCTGTATCCGGAACAGCTCTATTCTGGGCTGACAGTGGTAATGTAAGAACAGGCATGGAAACGGCAAGGCAAGCCGCAGAATATAGCAGTTGTTTCGCCAAATGGATCATCAGGAGCGATTTTAAGAATACCGCTCCTAAAAGTAATATTTAATTTGATTTTATTTACTGTCCCAGCCTGCCAGCCTTGCCAAGAGCCACCAGGCGGCATAAGCCTTCATGTTGGCATTTAGCGGCCGGCTGTGGGCTGACGAACAGCTGTACCAGTCAACTCTCTCTGTATGAGAGTTCTGCCATTCAGTGGCCCAGTTTCCATCCCTGGTTCTGTCACCATTGGTATCATAAGAGCACGCATCATCGGGAATCTTATCACCGAAATAAGTGCCGTCAGGGTTTCCAAGATCTCCCGACATAGCATAGTCATGAAGGTCAAGGGCTCCGTTTGAGCCTCCGTTGTTCCAGGCATAGATATTCCCTTTAAAAGTTACAAGTCCCTCCATACCGGTCGTAAGCTGGCTGCCGTGCGAGGTGTGGCCGTAGGCAATGTGCATGGTTTGCTTTGAGGCAGTTATATATTCAGCAGGTATTGAGCTCAGCTCTGTGCAGCTGTGATCAATTATCATATCCTCAAAACTGATTTTATCGTTTCCTTTTTCACAACCGGAGATCAGAGTTACAGCAAAAATGATGATCAGCAAGCTTAATGGTTTCATAAGAAATTGATTTCTGGTATAGTTATCTTATTAATGACTATCAGCAATAACTAATGGTTGCAATTTGAGATATTAAAACCACGGAGTTGCACAGAGTAATAACGGAGTTGCACTGTTTCAGCTATACAGTGTTACTCCGTCTTTAAACTCCGTGTAACTCGGTGGTAAAATTTTCTGTCAGATGATATTAAGAAGATACAGCAAAGTAATAGCAAGGATAGTGAGAGATGATACTCCTACCGGAAACCATACAGGAGCTATCCAGGGTACCGGAATAAGAAAGAGGACATCTATTGTTTTAAGCGTTGGAGGCCATTTGATAAGAATATACAGGGAGAGGTAGTAAAAGAGATCCCAGAATGCAAAGGTCCACAGGAAGAAGACACCCCTTTCAAGCCATGTTGTGCCGACCAGAATTGCGATCACAACAAGCATTATGATCGTTGCCGCCTCTCTGGTCATTTCGATAAACAGAAACCGCTTTGGTATTTTTTCCACTGATTCTTTGTTCCCATCTGAATCGAGCATACCAAGTGCTTTCCTCAGGTATACAACCACGACTCCTTCGAAGTGAGCCATGGCTATGCCGAATATTGCAAGAAGTGACAGTTTGAGAAACATCTTTGTTTAAGATAAAATTCTTACCAGGGCAGGGACAAAAACAATAAGCCCGGTGACAACCGAGGTTATTGCCGAAATGAGAACACCTGCAGCAGCCAGGTCCTTTGCTTTCCTGATCCCCGGATCAAATTCAGGCTTTACTGCATCACACAAGGCTTCGATTGACGTATTAAAGGCCTCGGCTGCAATGACAAATCCTGCCGCAAGTGAAACTGCTATCCAGTGAGCCGGGGAGATCTTCAGCAATACTCCGGCAGCAATCACCAATACAAGAATTACCAGGTGGATCTTTGCATTTCTTTCCAGCTTCAGCAGCGTTGCAATTCCAGAGAAGGCATTTCTGAAACTGCCTGATAATCCCTGATTACCGTTCTTCTTAATTTCTGAGGCTTCCATAATGATCTTTCAAATCAGATAGAGTTCTTTCAGCTTTTTGAATTCATCATTCACAGGTCCTGATCTGCTGAAATACCCTTCAATTCCGCCGTAATGATTAGTCACTCTTTCGATGACCGATAACATATTCCCTTCACGAACGGTTACTGCAAACAGAACCCTGTCGGCAGGGAAAAATCCCAGTGAAACTATTTTTCTCATAGTAAAGCGTTTTTTGAAGAGAGCCATCATAGCGGAATTTGATGCCATATAGTTGCTGATAATTGGTCCATGGCCGGCATCAAGCGACAACTGGATCAGGGCGCTCAGGATTCCCGTTCGGTCTTTTCCTGCCTGGCAGTGGATCAGCAGCGGGGTACGGGAAGGATCGAGCAGCAACCCGACAACATCCCTGAAAACGCCGACTGATCCATCGAGTATCTCCAGGTAGAGCGAATCAATAAGTGCCGGTATATGTTCCATCCCATCTTTACGCTTAAGCAGGGGAATGAGCTTTTCCCTTGTTTTTTTCTCGAAGTCCAGCGGAAGCGATACCGTCTCTATTCCATCTATTCTCCTTACCTTCTTCCCTGACTCATAGGGCGCCCGCAGGTCGATAATTGTCCTTATCCCGAGTCCGTGAAGCTTAGCGATGTCATTCCTTGTTATGTTATCGGGACTTGCGGATCTGAAGATCATGTTGCTTCTGATCCTTTTACCCCCCATAACAGGCATGCCGCCTGCATCCCTGAAATTCGGGACAGATTTTATTTCTATTGCTGGTGCAGGCATTTGTTTTTGTTTATTCGCCAGGCTATTGTTTAACCACCCAGTTATAATCGACAAATTCGGAAGTGAATTCCCGGCCTTCAACCTTCACCAGGACAAATCCTTCTTCATGTCCCAGGTATGGTCCTTTCCACCAGCCTCCGGATACAGCGCTCGCTGTAATGAAATGGATTCCTTCAATAAAGATATCTTCATAAATGTGAAGGTGTCCCTGCAGGACAAGCTTAAGGTTGTGGCTGTTAAACAGGTCGAGCACTTCTTTTCCGTTATAGATTACAAGCGATGAATCATTTGCAACAGTCGTCCCCTGATACACCTGGGTTTCAACAGTTATGAAAGGGATATGGGTGCTCAGAACGATCGGAGTTTCCGGACCGGTTTTCTGAAGCTCTTCCTTTATCCATTCAACCTGCTTCGTATCTATCAGTCCCACATAACTGCTGTTCCCTGTATCCTCTATAGAATTGAGGATCATGAACTTCCATCCTTTATGATTGAAGCTGTAATATGATCTCCCCAGCCGGTTTTCGAACATTTTCTCGCCATACTCAGGATGAGCAGGGTCGGCTCCGCTTCCTTTATAAATACCGTATATCTCATGATTGCCCATTGTGTTATAGACAGGTATTTTCAGCGATTTTACATTTTCAGTGTAAAGATTGTAGAGCGAATCGGCCCTGCCATACCTCTGGCGCAGGGCATCCATGATCAGGTCGCCGCCGGTAATGACAAAATCAGGATTCAGATCATTCAAAGTGTCAATTACCTCAAGGAAGCCTTTTACAGCATCACCCTCGGGCTGAAGGTGGATGTCGGTTATGAAGGCAAATGAGAATTCATCAGGTTTCTCTTTTTTCTTGCATGAAGAAGAAAGGATCAGGACGCAGATCAGAAGCGACAGCGTCGACAGGCTAAAGGAATTTCTTTTCATTGGACAGGATTAAAGGGTTCTCCTGTCAAAAATAAGAGAATAAACGACAGGATGAACAGGATTGGGAGGAATTATCCGGAGTTGCGCGTTGCAGGTTGCGCGGTGCGGGTTAGATTGATTCTTTGAAAAGCTTTCGCTTAAAATAAAGGGCGACGTTTACAAGCAATATCAGCACAGGCACCTCAACAAGAGGACCGATCACAGTTGCAAATGCCGTCTGGGAATTGATGCCGAAAACGGCTACCGCCACGGCAATGGCCAGTTCAAAATCATTGCTGCCGGCAGTGAATGCCATGGTTGTTGTTTTTTCATAGCCGTGTCCCATCCGTTTTGCAATGAAAAATGTTGCAAAGAACATCACAGCGAAATAAATGGTATATGGAATTGCAACCCTGAGTACATCCATCGGCAGCTTTATGATGTTTTCACCTTTCAGGGAGAACATAACAAAAATTGTAAACAGAAGTGCGACTGGTGTAAGCCACGATACCTTCGGAATAAATTTTCCGTAATACCATTCATCGCTTGTAACTCTTCTCAGAACGGTATTAGTTATCAATCCTGCAAGGAAAGGGATCCCCAGATAGATAAGCACTGTCACTGCAATTTCGGATATGGATACCTCAACTATTGAACCGCTCAGTCCGAAAAGAGGCGGAAGAACTGTTATGAAAATATATGCATAAATAGAGTAAAGGAACACCTGGAATAAGGCATTGAAAGCAACAAGGCCTGCAGCCAGCTCGGTATCGCCTTTTGCGAGGTCGTTCCAAACAAGGACCATAGCGATGCACCGGGCAAGTCCGACAAGGATGACTCCGACCATCAAACCAGGATGATTGTGCAGGAACAATATTGCAAGAAGAAACATTATGATTGGCCCGATGATCCAGTTCATCGACAATGACAGACCAAGCAATTTGAGGTTTTTAAATACCAGCGGAAGCTTCTCATATTTTACTTTTGCAAGAGGCGGGTACATCATTAATATAAGCCCAATAGCAATCGGAATGTTTGTGGTGCCTGAGCTTAAAGAATTCCAGAAATCTGAAATTCCCGGCCAGAAATAACCTATTAGTACCCCGGCAAACATTACAAGGAATATCCATAGTGTCAGATACCTGTCAAAGAAGGATAGTTGTTTTATTGTACCCATTTTATGGAATAATTAAAAGTTAGCAAATACCACCACAACAACAGCCTGCAGGTTTCTCTGCTGACACTGTGATACTGAAAATTCCGGTATCTCCGGCATGAAACGACTTTAATTCATCTGGTTCATTGTATTCCGATAATAATGAATCCGGGAGTTTTATTTCTTTTTGTTTATGTACTATGATATTCACAAAGCCTGAATCTTCAACGATTTTAAGATATTCATCTATTTCACTTGCTCCGGATACACAACCTGCATACATTTCGGCATCCTTCAGCATTTTGTCAGACAGGGTTCCTTTTATGACAACATCTGAGATACAGAAGTGTCCTCCCGGTTTCAGAATCCTGAATATCTCACTGAATGCTTTTAATTTATCGGGGACAAGGTTCAGGACGCAATTTGAAATCACCACATCAAATATTTTATCGCTGAATGGCATTTCTTCAATATCTCCTGAAACAAACTCTACATTCTTATATCCAAGCTTTTTACAGTTTGTTTTTGCCTTCTGAATCATTGGCTCTGTCATATCCAGCCCTATGACTTTTCCAGTCTCTCCGACAATGGCGCGTGCAACAAAGCAGTCATTGCCGGCACCGCAGCCCAGATCCAGAACACTATCTCCTTTCTTTATACCGGCAAAATCTGTTGGGATCCCACAGCCAAGGTTCATGTCTGCATCAGGATTATAACCATCCTTGTTCTTATAATCCTCGCTGAATACAGTATAGTCGACTTCAGGTCCGCAGCATGACGAACTGCAGCATGATGACTTTTCAGAATCTCCCTGTTCTGCAATCCTTCCATATTTTCCCTTAACAACTTCTTTTAAATCTTTAGTTTTCATATAAGTCAAATTTTTATTTATTCTTTTGTGAAACTTGGTGACCTGGTGCCTTGGTGACAGGAAAAAATAGCCACCAGGACACTAAGGCACAAAGTATCACCAGGGATTTTATTTATTTGATTTCCTCATTATACAATCTGAGAAATTCTACTTTTATCTGGTCCCTTATTCTTCTGTATTCATTAAGCACATAATCTTCAGTGCCGGTAATTGTGGCCGGATCCTCAAAACCTATATGGAGCCGGTGTCTGACCTTTCCCAGGAACAATGGGCAGGTTTCATTTGCATGGTCACATACAGTTATAACATAATCCCATTCATCTTTCAGGTATTGATCAACTAGCCTGGGTGTGTGGTGGCTGATATCAATACCTGCTTCCCTCATCACCCTGACTGCCCTTTGATTTATCTGTTTTGCCGGTTCTGTACCAGCTGAACAGACAGTGAATTTATCGTTGAAACTCTGCATGAAGCCATGAGCCATTTGGCTGCGGCAGCTGTTACCGGTACAAAGGATAAGGATTTTCATATTATTTCTTTGTTATCAAATACTACTATTTATAAGTTGCTATTTTAATAAGTTCCGGGCTAAAGCCCTGTCAATTTGATCCTCTATTCACCCCAGGCTAAAGCCCGGGGTTAGTAATCCATGGGTTATCCATTCCCAAAGAATTATGAACCACAACCCTGTCATTCTGATGCCTGACTAACCCCAGGCTTAAGTCCAGGGTAAGTCTCCCATAAGTTCCCGGCTAAAGCCCTGTATGTCTGATGCCTGACTA
>JBFYPG010000125.1:0-6526 GCA_041303415.1 Bacteroidales bacterium | reverse complement strand
CGGTACCCTTTTTCTTATTTTGCTGGTTTCTGTGAATGCATCCTCGCAGTATGATGCTTCACCTGTACGGATCATGTTTTATAATGTGGAAAACCTGTTCGATGTTGATAATGATCCGGTTACAGAAGATGATGAATTCCTGCCAGGAGGATTAAGAAGATGGAATTACAGCAGGTACAAAAAGAAGATCAGCTCTCTGTATAAAACGATTATTGCTGCGGGAGAATGGGAACCACCTGCTGTTATTGGATTATGTGAAATTGAAAACAGGAATGTAGTTGAAGATCTGGTATACGGGACGAACCTGTCAAAGTTCAGATATCAGATCATCCATGAGGATTCCCCTGACGAAAGAGGCATCGATGTGTGCCTGATCCTGAGGGAAGGTATTATGAAATTAATTGACTATCAGTATTTAAATCCATTCACTTCAGACAGCGGATTCAGGACCAGGGATGTGCTGTACGCAAAGATGCAGATACGATCCGATACTATACATTTTATTGTAAACCACTGGCCATCGAGAAGGGGAGGGGTGCTGGCAGCAGAAGCAGAGCGGATAAGAGTAGCTGAGATGGTGAGAGCCCTGGCAGATTCAATCTGCTCAGGACAGGCCGATGCAAAGATCATCATAATGGGCGATCTTAATGCCACGCCGGATGACCGGACGGCAGCAATCCTTACTGAAAAGAGAGAAGAGAATCCCGGGTTAGTAAACCTTTCAGCCGGTTTGCCGGAAAGCTCAGGCACATACCGTTACAGGGGAACATGGGAAACAATTGACCAGGTGATGGTTTCGGAAGCTCTTATCAGAGTATGCACTGGTTTTCGCACGGGTCCGGAACACTTCAGGGTGTTCAGTCCGGATTTCCTTCTGAAAAAAGATCCTCAGTATCCGGGTTATGCTCCCTTTGCCACATATTCGGGATACAGGTACCAGGGCGGATACAGTGATCATCTCCCCGTACTGCTTGACCTTTTGTTAAGATGATTTTGTTTTCCTTACAGGTTTAAGGCCCATCTCCCTGCCTTTCTGCAACATTATCTTCCTTGCGGCTTTTTTCTCGTTGGGTATTATCCCGTCAAGTATTGCCTCCCTGATCGCATTCTTGATAATTCCCACTTCTTTACCCGGACTGATTCCGAAGGTGGCTATTATCTCGCTTCCGTCAACGGGAGGCTGAAAGTTCCTCAGTGCATCCTTTTCTTCTGTTTCCTTCAGCTTTTTCCTCACATACCTGAAATTCTCAAGATGCCTGGTCTTCTTGGCCTCATTCTTTGAGGTAATATCTGCCTCACATAGCAGCATCAGGTCATCAATATCGTCGCCAGCCTCAAACAGCAACCGTCTTACTGCTGAGTCGGTCACCTCTTCCTGCGAAAGGGCGATTGGCCTCAGATGAAGGTCAACAAGCTTCTGGACGTACTTCATTTTCTCATTCAAAGGCAGCTTCAGCTTCCTGAAAATGTCAGGAATCATTTTAGCTCCTGCATATTCATGTCCGTGAAAGGACCAGCCGCTTCCTGGCGTGTACTTTTTAGTAACCGGCTTGGCAATGTCATGAAGAAGCGCAGCCCACCGCAGCCATTGATTATCAGTTAATTCAGCGACATTATCGAGCACTTTAACGGTATGATGGAAGTTATCCTTATGTGCCTGTCCCTCCTTCTTTTCCACTCCTTTGAGATCGTCAAGCTCGGGGAAAATGATTTTCAGCAGGCCGGATCTTTCAAGTAGGATCAGGCCTGTTGACGGACGGCTGCACATTATGATCTTGTTAAGTTCAGTTATGATCCTCTCCTGTGAGACGATCCTGATGCGTTCCACATTCCCTGATATGGAGTCAAATGTCTCCTTTTCGATTGTGAAGCCCAGCTGTGCAGCAAACCTGATCGCCCTCATCATGCGCAGGGGATCGTCCGAAAACGTCATGTCAGGATCCAGGGGAGTCCTGATTACCTTCTTCCCCAGGTCATTCATGCCTTCGAAAGGATCGAGCAGATTTCCGTATGTTTCCCTGTTCAGGCTTATTGCAAGGGCATTTATTGTGAAATCGCGCCTTTTCTGGTCATCCTCCAGCGTTCCCCCTTCAACAACCGGCTTCCTTGATCCTCTGCTGTACGATTCCTTGCGTGCGCCGACAAACTCGATATCATAATCATTCCACCTGAACATTGCCGTTCCGAAGTTTCTGAATACGCTGACCTTTATCCTGGGATTGATCCGTTTGGCGGCTTTCCTTGCTATGTCGATCCCGTTGCCGATCACAACAATATCAATATCCTTGTCGGGATGGTCTCTTTTCAGAATGCAATCCCTCACCCAGCCTCCAATCACAAAAGCCTCAACTTTTTCAGCAGTGACAACCTCCGAAAGGATGTCGAAAATCATGTCATCAAGACATATGTTCATATATAGATATGACAATTTGTTTGAAGATCATGACAAAGTTACAATTATTAACTAATTTTTTGTAACTTATGAATTTCGGGAAGCTGTGGCATAATGGTTGCTCATGAGAGAACAAATTTTGATTACGGATGTTTAATTAAATAAAAACGAGATGATAGAGCATTTGACTAAAGAAACATTTTTGAACAAGGTATTCAACTACGAAAAGAACAAGGAATGGAAATTCGAAGGCGATAAGCCCTGTCTTATTGATTTCTATGCCGACTGGTGCGGACCATGCAAAATGGTGGCACCCGTACTGGAGGATCTGGCCACGGATTTCGATGGAAAAATGAATATTTACAAGGTAAATACCGAGGAAGAGCAGGAGCTTGCATCTGTATTCGGGATAAGGAGTATTCCTTCATTCCTTTTTGTCCCGCTGAACACTCAGCCTCAGATGGCTATGGGAGCTCTACCCAAAGAAACCTTCGTTAAAGCATTCAAAGATGTACTTGGTGTAGAAAAAGATACCGTTCGTCAAAATTAGGCATCCGGGCTTTAAAAATTACCGCTTTTACTGAAACATTTTGAGCTTCAGCTTCGTTTAAATAATAAATAGCAGTAACAGAAGGTTACAGGAATTTTTTTCATGGATTTAGGTTTAGGGTAGTGGTAAATCAGGGCTGAGGCCCTGATTTACTGTTTATACCAGGTCCTTGAAAATACTGTTGATCTCCTCTTCGGTTGTCCTGAGTTTTTTCTGGCATTGCTTTATAAGCTCCGAAGCTCTTTTAACTGCCACCGAGAGCTTATCAACATCAAGCTGCCCGTTCTCAATCTCGCCAAGTATTTTCTCAATCTCGGCGACCGCTTCATTAAATGAAAATTCCTTTTTTGCCATGTCTGTTGTCTTTTGGTCGTGCCGTCGTGCAGTCATGCAGTCGTGCAGTCATGCAGTCGTGCGGTCATGCAGTCGTGCAGTCATTCATTAATTGCTATTCTTCCTTTTATTAAATACTTTACTATCGACATTCCCGTCTTTAAATGTTGTCGTAATTACAGCATCGTTATCAATGGTGTCTACGCTCTTGACTATCTTCCCGTTTATTGATGTTATTGTGAATCCCCTGCCAAGAACATTTGCAGGATCCAGTATCTTCAGTTTGTCTTCGAGGGTTTCAGTGGATTTGCGAAGGATCCCGATACAGTTAATGGTTTTGTTCATCAGCCCTGTCCTGTAGTTTTCAATAAGAGTGTTCCTGCCGGTTTTAAAATATCCGGTAATTGAAACCAGTCTTGTTTTTTGTGTTGCGGGCATCAATCCGGCTTTTACAATGTATTCCTTTCCGGAATTTACCAACCTTAAGATGCTGCCTGAAAGTATATCCCTGGTTTCATTGAAAATCGCCATTGATGATTCAGTAATTTCATTGCTAAGCTCCTTAAGGTGAGACTCTGCTTCTGCGACAGATTCAATGAGGTGGTCTGCAACGGCTGTCGGGGTTTTAAGAGGAAGGCGTGCGACCATATCGGTGACTGACAGATCTTTTTCATGTCCGATGCCCGTGATCACCGGAAGAGGAAACTGGGTAATGTGATATGCGATCCTGTAATTGTCAAACCAGCTGAGGTCGCTCACCGAGCCTCCGCCTCTTATTATCACAACCACATCAAAAAGATCCTGGCGGCCGGCGATCCTGTCAAGCGAACCGATCACGCTCTCTTCGGTTTCAGCTCCCTGCATCACAGTGTCAAAGAGAGCAGTGTAGAAAATATATCCGTAGCTGTTTTTTGACAGGTGATTTATAAAATCGGTATATCCGGCAGCATTTCCTGAAGATATGACGGCTATCTTTTGAGGGACTGCAGGCAGGGTCAGTTCCCTGTTCATTGTGAAAACGCCCTCTTCCTCGAGTCTCCTGATTATCATCTGGCGTTTCAGGGCCATTTCACCGATGGTATACGAAGGATCAATATCGGTTATCACGAGGCTCAGCCCGTATACCTCATGATACTCCACCCTGGCTTTTATGAGCACTTTCATTCCTTCAGCCAGATGGTCTCCTGCTATATCTTTAAAAAGAGGCTTAAGGAATCTGTATCTCTTGCCCCAGATGACAGCCTTGATCCTTGCCCTTACATTCTTATCTTCGGGATGTTTTTCGATCAGCTCAAGGTAGCAATGGCCTGCATTATTCTCCTTCAGTTCCGATATTTCGGCAACTACCCAATACCAGTCGGGGAGAGCCATAAACAATGAATCCCTGATAAGGAGCTGCAGTTCTGTCAGTGTCATCCTCTCTTCCATGATCAGTTGCTGAGTCTGATGATCTTATGTGTAAAAGTATCTCTGTCCGTGATTATCCTTACGAAGTAAACGCCTCCCTGCCCTCTCTGAAGTGCCGTTACAGGCAGTGACCTTCCGGCATATTCCCTGAACTTCCTGCTGTAAAAAACCCTTCCAAGAGAGTTGAATATTTCGATTTTCACACTTCCCGGGGGATCACGGAAAACGATCTCAAGGTTGCCCCTTGTCGGGTTTGGCCATGCGAGCGACCCTTCTCCTGGTTTCTTAATCCGCAGGTCCTGAAGCCGCTCCAGCGCTTTTAGCATATCTGGAATACCGTAACCAAAAAGCGAGTCGGGCATCGTATACCTGTGAGCTGAGGAGTGCAATACATCGATTATTTCGGTATTCCTTGCGTCCGGAACTGCCTGCATCAGGCATGCAGCCATGCCGCTCAGAACAGGGCAGGAAAAAGAGGTGCCGCTTGACCTTCCAGTCACTGCCTTTTCAGTCTGAACAGGTACGCTGACGCCCATGGCTGTATTATCGGGCTTTACTCTTCCGTCGGCCGAGAATCCTGCTGAGGAAAAAGCTGAGATCAGGTTATTGCCGTCAACCGCACCGACAGATATGACGCTGTCACCGTCTGACGGAGCAAGTATCCTTTTCCAGGATTTGTTCCGCTCATTTCCTGCGCTTGCAACAACCAGGATGCCTTTTGAAGCTGCGATATCTGCCGCCCTTGTGACAAATGCCCTGTCGCCATCGAAATCCATGAACTGATAATTCAGCGATGGATCGTCAAAGGTGAAATAGCCTAATGATGATGATATTATATCGGCTCCTGCAGAGTCGGCGAATTCGGCTCCTGCAGCCCAGAAATCTTCCTCCACGGGAAACTCGCTCCCGGTATCTTCCGTCCTGAGCAGCAGAAAGTCTGCCCCGGGAGCAGTTCCTTCGATCAGTCCGTCGAGTTTCCCGGCAAGGACAGAGAGCACTGCTGTTCCGTGGTTATGATAATCGTAAACATACGTATCATTTCTTACAAAATCGTACGTAGCCTTTATCCCCTTTCTGTTGCGCAGGTGCTGAAGGGATGATATTAAATTTCCATTGAAGAAACCCCCGTCGAGCACAGCGATGAGCACACCGTCCCCGTCAAATCCTGAACCGTGAAGCGCCTGGCCGTTCAGCATTGCCACAGGACGGTTATATGCAGAGGGATCAGCCCCGTACATCGGAAAATCAAGCTTGTCAGATGAACCTCCCTTGGTGAGAGGGCTTTTAACCATTTTAACCTCTGTTACGAACGGAAGAAAAAGGATCTGTGAAGTATCAGCAGGCTTGTCCGATTTGAAAAGCCCGGTATTCATCCACCTGGAAGTGCAGTGAAGAGTAAGTCCAAGTGAGGCAACCGACCTTATATAATCCGGGAATACCGGGAGATCTCTCATGTCGGGGCATTCGATATTGTCCATTGTCCTTCTTTCAATAGCCCTTTCCGACAGGAGATCTGAGGCTGAAAAATCAGAAGGGGTGTAAAGACCTTTATCAGAGAAATAAACCCTGTAGAAATAGCTGTATTGCTGTTCCTGGCCTGAGAGGTATGCAAAAGAATAAATAAAGGTCAGAATAAAAAAAGCCCTGATAACCTCTTTTTTCACATGCATTCTCCTGCTGATCATCGTATTTCCCCTGTTTTTTCAGGATCAGGAATCT
The DNA here is from genome assembly GCA_041303415.1 of Bacteroidales bacterium. Classification (GTDB taxonomy): domain Bacteria; phylum Bacteroidota; class Bacteroidia; order Bacteroidales; family VadinHA17; genus LD21. Next base: position 125 of record JBFYPG010000125.1, on the reverse strand, counting down.
TTCCGGCATTCTTTTCCATGCGATCCAGGTAATCTGAAGCGTCAATTTCCATCTGGCGGTCGTTGGTGATGCCGTTTACATATTCCATTCTGTACAACTGATTTCCGTTTTCATCACATATGATC
>JBFYPG010000124.1:0-5772 GCA_041303415.1 Bacteroidales bacterium | reverse complement strand
CTGATGAATAAAAAGATAAGATTGATACAGCTAATACCAATTGCAATACAGATAATAATTACAAGAGTATTTAACCGGTCACCGAGAAGACTACTCAAAATTTGTTTTATGTTCATTTATATTTCTTTGTGTTCAAAGTTGACTACTCATACCTCAATGCCTCCACCGGATTTCTTGTTGCCGCCCTCCCGCTCTGCCAGCTGACAGTCAGAACCGCAATTCCAATGGCAATTATTCCGGCCAGTGCAAATATCCACCAGCTGAGTTCTGTTTTGTATGCAAAACTTTGAAGCCATTTATGCATGGCATACCAGGCAATCGGAGATGCAATGACAAAGGCTATCCCGACCCACTTGATAAAATCACTATTTAACATTATTATTATCTCTGAAATTCCGGCTCCGTTTACTTTACGGATTCCTACTTCCTTTACACGACGCTGGCAGGTAAAAAGTGACATAGCCAGAATACCCAGGCTGCAAATTACCAAAGCGCAAACTGCCAACAGGGAGAATATCCGGCGGAAACGGAGCTCAGATTGATACATATTCTGTATCGCCTGGTCAAAGAAACTCACCTCAACAGGAAAAGATGGCGACAGCATCGAAACTGTATTTCTTATTTTATCCAGTGTATTATGCAGTGTTTTATAATCGCATTCCTGAATACTGACCAGACATACAGAAGCATTAAAATCATTTCTCATTACAAGGGATGCAATTGGTTGGTTTACAGGTTTGAAATGAAAATCTTTTACAATGCCGATAATCTCCCAGCTGCGACGACCCATACTGATCTTGCTTCCAACAGGATTATCAAGATCATGTTCTCTCAGGAATGTTTCATTCACCACAACTTTCCCCTTATCAGAAGAAAGGTCTTCAGAATAAAAGCGACCAGTGACTAATTGTAGTCCCATCATTTCAAAGACAGCTGCATCAGCGCTGAACGTATAAAAATTCAGTTGTTTGGTTTCACCATTCATTTCAATCTGACTTCCCCACTGTGAAATGTCTTTACCCGGGTAATACTGAGTAAATGAAGCTTTTTTTATTCCCGGTATTCCGGTAAGAAGGTTTGTAAGTACTTCTTTCTTCTGTGCAAGTTGCTCTGTCATTTTAATACCTATGATATTCTTCTTGTTAAAACCGAGATCATTACTTCCGAATCTTATCTGCTTCTGGATCAACACTGTAAATGCAATAAGCACAATGGCAATTATAAACTGCATTGTTACAAAAACACTTCGAAAGGAGAAACTGGTTCCGTTGGATTTTACTGTTTTATTCAGATTGTCCAATACTTTGGATCTGGAGATCCTCAACGCCGGAATAATGCTGAAAATAATACTTAATAAAAGGATTATTACCAGGGATACCATAATAAAACCAACGGAATAAGTTAATCTCTGACTATATTGAATCCCGGTAAAACTACGGATAAGGGGGTTTATCGAATTGACAATCTCGATTGCGATAATAAAAGCTGCCAGAAAAAAAATAAAAGACTCGGCGAGAACATCACGAAGTATCTGTAATTGTCTGGCTCCAAAGATCTTCATAATGCCGGTCTGCTTTATTTTTTCAAGCCATTGTGAGGATGAGATATTAATAAAATTAACCAGGGCAATCATCAGTACCATTACAGCTACCAGGACCAGGATCTGAACTTTCTTTTTATCGCCGGATACAAGATAATTACTCCCGTAAAGAGTAAAATCCGAAAAGTAGATTTTTTTCAATGGAGTCAGGCCTGTATCGTTAAATGTTTCCCTGTAATCTTCCGGAAAAAGAGACAGGATCTTCCTCCCTGTCTCATCAGGATCAGTTCCTTCCTTTAAAAGAACAAAAGTCTGGAAATCACGCCAACCCCATTCTGTATATTCTCCTGGTTCATACTGGACAATTTTCCTCGTTGCAATAGATGTAACTGCACTGAATGAAAGACAGGAGTTGGCTTTCGGTTCTTCTATCACAGCGCTCACTGTAAGGCTTTCGTTATTGTTAAGTATAATCATTTTGCCCAAAGCACCTTCTTTACGGAACAGCTTGTCCGACAGTCTTTTTGTTATTACAACCGTCATAGGTTCGTTCAATGCAGTCGCAGGATTCCCTTCAATGAAAGTATAGGTAAAGAGTTTAAAGAAATCTTCATCAGCATATATCAGATCGGACATGACAGGCTCATTATTTTCGACCTGGAATACCGGAGGCTCCCATGTACCGCTTATTCTCACGGTTGACTCAACACCGGGAATATTCATATCGATACTTTCTTTAAGAATCCCGGGAGTGTATATCCGGTCGCTCGATAAACCGTATAAATAGACAAGGTCTCCATTTTTGTGAAAACTGTCAGTAGTGAGCTCGCTGTAACAATAAACTGAAATAATGATTACCAATGTCATGCTTATAGCCAGACCAAACAGATTGATCAGATTGGTAGCCGGCTTCCGGATGAAGTTTCTGATTATTGTTTTAAATATTTGTTTCACGTCTGTATAAAATTATTTCATGTGTACTATTCTGCCACAGTTATTCATACCGGAGAGCTTCGACCGGATTCCTCGTAACTGACCGCCAGCTCTGCCAGAAATCCACCCCTAAATCCCCCAGGGGGGACTTTCCATTCTACTAGTAACTTCATTTTCAATCCTTTTAACCACATCTTCTATACTTTGTAACCTGTATTTAAGCCCCCCTTGGGGGGTTTGGGGGTAAAGCCCCCCCGGGGGTTGGGGGGTCGGTTATTCATACCTGAGCGCCTCCACCGGATTTCTTGTTGCTGCCCTCCAGCTCTGCCAGCAAATAACCACCCCTAAATCCCCCAGGGGGGACTTTGAATTCTGCTCCTTGTCTCATCTTCTATTTTGTTGATAACCCGTTCTATGTTGCTTTCAACTTCTGAATTTGTAAACCGGATAACTTTAATAAAATACTTCTCCATTTCTGCTGATCGTCCATCATCATATTCTTTTTGTTGATCATGTTGTTGTCCATCAATTTCCACCACCAATCTTGCTGCATGACAATAAAAATCAACTATAAAGAAATCTATTGGATGCTGACTGCGGAACCTTATTCCACATATTTTCTTGAGTTTGAGCTTCTCCCAAAGTAGCTTTTCATGTAAAGTCATATTCTTCCTAAGGATTTTAGCCGTTTCAAAAGTCTCAGGTTTCGCTCCATAATACATCGGTTTTTCAATTTCTTCCATAGTTTAAATTATTTAGTTCCTGAAGCCCCCCTGGGGGGTTTGGGGGTAAGTTATCCATACCTCAAAGCCTCAACCGGATTCCTCGTTGCTGTTCTCCAGCTCTGCCAGAACCCACCCCTAAATCCCCCAGGGGGGACTTTCCATTCTGTTATATTTCACTTCCATTTCTCTTTTTGATCCAATTTTATTCCCGACTTTTCTATTGGCACTCCTAAAGCCCCCCTTGGGGGGTTGGGGGGTCGGTTATTCATACCTGAGTGCCTCAACCGGATTTCTTGTTGCTGCCCTCCAGCTTTGCCAGCTGACTGTCAGAAGCGCAATTCCAAGTGTAATTAATCCTGCAAGAGCGAAGATCCACCAGCTTATTTCTGTCTGATAGACAAAATTCTGCAACCATCTATGCATAGCATACCAGGCTAAAGGACTGGCAATTACAAAGGCTACAGCAATAAGTATTACATACTTAATATTCAAAAAATAAATTATTTCACTGGTTTTAGCACCGTTAACTTTCCTGATTCCGATTTCCTTTGTCTTATTATGAATTGATAAAAGGACGAGCGCCAGGAATCCAAGTCCCGACAGAAAAATTGCAATGAAAGTGAGCAATACTGCAAGCTGTCCCGTCTTTCGTTCATTTTTATACCAGGAATTAAAATCTTCATTCAGGAAATTATAATGAATATCCCGGTCGGTGACCAGTTTTGTCCATAATTGCCTTATATTCTGCAAGGCTTCCGGAACCATCCCTGATTGTATTTTTACGAGAATACGTCTTCCGCCATCTGGTGATAAAGGGAAAAATCCCTGCGGTATAATCTCGTGGTGGAATGAAGTAAAATGTATGTCTTTAACTACCCCTATAACAGAAAAAGTATCATTTAGTCTGTAACGTTTTCCCAGAGGATCAGCTTCCCATCCGAGTGTTTTCACTGCTGTTTCGTTTAAAACAACAGCATTGTTATCGGTAGAAAATCCCTGATCGAAAAACCGACCTTTAATTAACTGCATATCAAGGACTGATAAATAATCACGATCCGTGTAAAAAACCGCAACATGCGAGTTAAAAGCAGCCGAATCAACCGGAAGTCCCCAATGAGAATAGTCTGCCAGCCCTGGCACCTCACCACATATTGACACGTTAAGGATCCCGTTCATCCTTTTCAGCTCCGCCTTAAAGAGTTCCTGCCGTGACCCAAGCTTGTCAGCATTTTTTATAACAAGAACTTCTTCACTTTTAAGTGTCTGGTTGATCTTATTATCGATATACCTTAATTGCCTGAAAACTATAAATGAGCCGAATATCAGGAATATGCATATTGCAAACTGGACAATCTGGAGAATTTTCTGAACATAGAATTGTTTTACGGAAGGATCAACTTTAACTTTTAAGTAATCAGCCATTCTTTTCGATGAATAAAGATCAGCCGGGTAAATTCCGTTCAAAATTCCAATCAAAAATGCAAAAATCAGCGTTGCACCAATCCGGTAAGGATCACTATATAACTTAAGGTCAAGGTCGCGTTCCACAAAATCTTTGAACAGCGGACTGATCAGATCCAGGATGAACAGTGCAACAACCAGGGCAACAAATGTCAGTATCAGGGATTCCGAAATGTAGGTTCTGAAATAATAGGATTTACCTGCACCCCAAATCTTATTGATCCCGAATTCTTTATGTCTTGAGATTCCTTCCGCAACAGTCAGATTAATGAAATTCAAACAGGAAATTATGATTATCAGAAATACAAGGATTGGGAAAATATATATATTGGCATAACTTCCTTTTGCCTTTTCATATTCGTAATAATTCACAGTGGTATTCAAATGAATGTCCGTGACGGGTTGTAACAGATAAGTTGATCGGGCATATTCGTAATACTGCTTACCGTAAAACGACTCCATGAATTTCGGTAATTTCTCTTCCACTGTCACTTCATTTTGAGGATTTTTCAATCGAATATAAGTTGTAAGCATATGATTAGTAACATTTGAGTTTCGACTGGTGATAAACGATTGAAATGATAAGATAAAATTGCCCTTTAAATGGCTATTAGGGGGGAAATCATCATAAACACCTTTTATAGTAAACAGCCTGTTGTTAGCCGAAAACCGGGTCCCTTCAAACTCAATGGTTTTACCTGTCGGGTCATCCTGGCCGAACAACTTCCCGGCCGTGCTTTTACTTATGATCAAAGAACCGGGATCATGAAGCGCGGTGCTTTTATCACCCGTAAGAAGGTCCAGCCTAAATGTCGAAAAAAATGATGAATCTGCAGCCAGGATTACTTCTTCATTGTAAATCATGTTACCAATAACAGCATCCTGCCCGTATAAAGGCCATATACGGGTACCTGTTTCAACCTCCGGGAACTCTTTTAGTAAGGCAGGCAAAAAGGGGACTGATGTATGGACACCAAATTTCTTATCTTCCTGCCAGTTCCTGATGACTCTGAAAATTTTCTCATGGCCGGGGTAATTACGGTCATAACTCTTTTCATGCTGAACAAACGTCCAGATTAACATTGCTGGTATTATTGCAAGAGTAATTCCAAT
>JBFYPG010000123.1:0-19589 GCA_041303415.1 Bacteroidales bacterium | reverse complement strand
AACATTACATTTTACTATTCCGGGAGATTGGAATGAAACGGTTTGCTTCACAGCTGATCTTCACAAACTCAGGGAAACCGCTGCGGAAAGGCATAATTACCGTGAGTGATGACGGTACAATTACCGATGTTACGGATACCCGGGGCGGGCTGAAGGAAGAGAGCAATGTGGAGTTCTATAACGGGATAATTATACCGGGTTTCGTAAACTGTCATTGCCATCTCGAACTTTCACATCTTAAGGGAGCCATTCCAGAGCATACAGGGCTTGGAGAGTTCCTGGTGCTTCTTCAGAAAATCCGGGAATTTGATCATGAAGAAATTGTAGAATCTGCCAAAGCTGCCGGTAATGATCTTTACCGCGAGGGTACTCAGCTCTGCGCGGATATCTGCAATAACCCGCTGACATTCAACATTAAGAAGGAGAGCAGCATCAGGTTCATCAATCTGCTGGAGGTATTCGGCACAAACCCGTCAGCGGCTGATAGCAGGATGGATGAAATTTTACAACTGCACTGTGAGTCGGTCTCATCAGGATTTGAATCATGGATCGTGCCGCATACTCCATATTCCGTATCATTGCCGCTCTTCGATCTGATAAAGAAGCACACTTCTGAAAACAGGGTCACTTCCATTCATTTCATGGAGACTGAAGGAGAGGAGTCTTTTCTTTCGGACCATACAGGGCCGCTGATTGATTCATTCAGAAAATCAGGAATGTCTGGTTATGACCTGAAGACTCCGCCAGGTGTGGTATCTGCAATACTTGATGAGGTGACTCCTTCCGGTAACCTGATGCTTGTTCATAACACCTTTGCCACACGGCAGACAGTGAATGAAGTAAGCAGGAGGAAGAACCTGTTCTGGTGCCTCTGTCCAAATGCAAACCTCTATATTGAAAACAGGATCCCTCCTGCTGATATGCTCTTTTCTGAAGGGTGCGAAATTGTACTGGGAACTGATTCGCTGGCTTCGAATGACTCCCTGAGCATCCTTTCGGAGCTGAAGACTTTACAGTATTATTATTCTTCGCTGAGGCTTGAAGATCTTATCCGGTGGGCAACGGTTAACGGAGCCAGGGCCCTAGGATCGGAGGAAACCTGCGGCAAAATCGAGCCGGGCAAAAAACCGGGATTGCTTCTTCTTGAAAATCTCGACCTCATCAACCTGAAACTCCTCCCTGAAACCTCAGTGAAAAGATTGATTTAGAACAGGAAGAACTTATACAGGGACCGTTGAAAAAGTCAGGAAGTCCATTAACCGCAAAGGTCGCAAAGTTTTAGCAAAGGTCGCAAAGTATTGATCAGCAAATCCTTGTCTTTGCGCACTTTGCTCATTCTTAGCGCACTTTGCGGTTAAATAAGTCTTTTTCAACAGCCTCCGTGTAAGTTTTTATCTTCTCCAGAGGTCATAAAATATATTAATTTTGAATTTTGAATTTTGAATTTTTTTAATGTCTACATTCCTTTTTGATAAGATCGTTTTCGGGCCGGTGAAAAGCCGTCGGCTGGGAGTTTCGCTGGGGATAAACCTTCTGCCTGCAAACAGGAAGATCTGCAATTTCAACTGCATTTATTGCGAGTGCGGATGGACAGGCAGGTCAGAAGCATCAGCAGGTGAGCTTCCGTCCAGAAAGGAAGTGTACGAAGCGCTTGAAAAGAGACTCTCCCTGATGAAGAGGAAAAATGAGGCGCCTGATGTGATAACATATGCAGGCAACGGCGAGCCGACACTGCATCCCGAATTCCCCGGAATAATAGATGACAGTTTAATTCTGCGGGACAAATATTTCCCTGAAGCAAAGATCGCGGTGCTTTCAAATTCAACAGCAATTACAAAGCCGGAGATCAGGAGGGCCCTCCTGAAAGTCGATCAGAACATTCTGAAACTCGATTCAGCATTTGACCTTACTGTTAAGGTCCATAATCAGCCGCGTGTTAATGTAAAAGTCAATGATCTGATTAAAAACCTCGCTGAATTCCAGGGGCAGCTGATAATCCAGACTCTCTTCCTGCGCGGAAATTATAAGGGACAAAAAATTGACAATACCACGGGGGAGGAACTGGATGCATGGCTGGAGGCGCTGAAAAAAATCAGGCCGGCAGAAGTAATGATATATACAATTTCGAGAGATACACCTGAGGGAGGAGAGCTTGCCAAAGTGCCGCTGTCAGAGCTCAAACGCATAGCTTCACTCGTGAATGAGCTTGGCATTAAAACACAGGTTTCGGGCTGATATTGAAGCAGAACCTTAATATACTGATATGCCCTCTTGAATGGGGGCTCGGCCATTCCGGACGCTCCATTGTGCTGGCAAAAAAACTGCGGGCATCAGGCAACAATATCCTGATCGGAGCAGGAAAGGAACACCTGGCATTTTTCAAAAAGGAATTGCCGGGACTCACATACATCGATTTCCCGGGATATAAACCAGGTTATTCGAGATATCTGCCCCAGTATCTGAAGCTTCTGCTTGATGTTCCCATACTTATTTTTCATTCAGCAAGGGAGCACAAAAATCTGAAGCGGATAATCCGGGAGCACAGCATTGACATGGTAATAAGCGATAACAGGTTTGGACTCTGGAACAATGAGATCAGGAGTGTCTACATCACTCATATGCCCAGGATCCCTTTTCCAGCCTTTTTCAGGTTCCTCGAGTTCACCGGCATTCTGCTGCACAGGATGATCATTAAGAGATACTCCCTGTGTTTTATTCCTGACCTGCCCGGCGAGCTGAATGTTTCAGGACGATTGTCACACGGACTCAGGCTCCCTTCAAATGTCAGGTATATCGGGCTTTTATCAAGGTTCTCTGAGGTGGAGACGGGCAGTAAGATGAATCCTCTTAATGTGGTACACAATACTGTGATCCTTTCTGGTCCGGAGCCTCAGAGGGAAATGCTTAAAAACAGACTGTTCAATATTTTCAGGGACAAGGAACCTGTCACCGTTTTTTTTGGCGGCAAGCCTGATAATGCCGGTGAAATATTGAGGGAAGGCAATATTATATGGTATGATCACCCGGATGCTGTTCAGATGAAGGAGCTGATTCTGACAAGCAAAAGCATTATTGCCAGGGCAGGATACACCTCAATCATGGAACTCATCTCTCTTGGCCGCAGCGCCCTGCTGATCCCGACGCCGGGACAGACAGAGCAGGAATATCTTGCCCGGTCGCTCACGGAAAAAGGATGGTTCACATTCATTCACCAGAAACAGACAGATAAAGGTGTAACTCCTCCTTCAGTTGAACCTGCATGGCCCGATCAGCTGATTGCACAGAGTAAGATATATCTTGAAAAAGCAATAGAAGAGCTTTTAAAAGAGCAGCAGCAGCACTCCTGAGACAAAAAATCCCAGGAAGAACCCCGACCATACCTCCCCGGGTTTGTGATAATCAAGCCATAGCCTTGAAGTAAGGACAAGCCCTGCTGAAATAATGACTCCGGCCAGCAGCCACGGGAGGGGAGTATGCATCTTTATTGAGAGAACAGCGACAAGAGCGACCAGAGCACCGGAACCTCCGGAATGGATCGATATCTTATGCCAGAAATTTATTATGGTCATTGCAATCGCCAGGACAGCAGCAGTAAGTATGAATAATTTTATGAATACCGGTATGTGGTAACGGAATGTGATAAAGAAGGTGACCGAATAGAAAAATGAAGTCGACAGAAGGGGGATTATCCTTTCTCTCCTGCTGTCGAGTTTCCATGAGGAAATTATGTTTCTGATTTTGAAGTAGGGGATGAATGAAAATGGAAGAAGCACATTATTGATAAGTAATAGTATGAAAAGAGTTTTTTTCACGGTGTAAGGCAGATAGCCTATAAGTGTGGGAGCGGAGAATATTATCAGAAGTCCGTACAGCGGGATCAGCAGGGGATGAAAAATCAGTGAAATTGTTTTTGCAATAATATTGCCTGTGTTTTGTAACCTGTCCTGCATCATCAGATCTCCTTTCTTAACCTGGCAACAGGGATATTCAGCTGCTCCCGGTATTTTGCAACTGTTCTCCGGGCTATCTGGTATCCTTTCTCCTGGAGAATCTCGGTAAGCCGTTCATCCGTAAGGGGACGTCTTTTTTCCTCATTGTCGATGCAGTCCTGCAGGATCCTTTTTATTTCGCGGGTCGATACTTCTTCGCCGCTGTCGGTCTGCAGTCCTTCCGAGAAGAAGAATTTAAGCGGATAGATTCCGAAATGTGTCTGGATATACTTGCTGTTGGCAACTCTTGAAACGGTTGATATATCAAGTCCTGTCATCTCTGCGACATCTTTCAGTATCATGGGCCTAAGCTTTGTCTCGTCACCGTCAATGAAATATTCCTGCTGGTATTCAAGAATGGCATTCATGGTAAGAAGAAGCGTATTCTGCCTCTGCCTGATGGCATCTATGAACCATTTTGCCGAATCGATCTTTTGCTTCACGAAAAGGATCGCCTCTTTCATTTCCTTTTTGCTTCCCTTGTCTTTCGTGTATGCCTGTAGCATTTCGCTGTATGCGGCGCTGAGCCTCAGTTCAGGAAGATTACGGGAGTTAAGGTGAAGGTCAAATCCATCTTCGGAGTGCTCCAGGATGAAGTCGGGGATTATTGGCTGGGCGCTTTTTGTAAAGGAGTCGCTGAAAAGACCGCCAGGTTTTGGATTCAGCTTAAGCACCTCATCGATCACAGATTTAAGCTTATTCTCGCTCAGGTTAAGACGCGACATTATCTTGTCATAATGCCGCTTGCTGAATTCTTCAAAGTGCTGATCAATGATCAGATAAGCAAGCCTGACTGCAGGATCATCCATCTCCTTCTTTTCAAGCTGAAGCATCAGGCACTCCCTGAGGGTCCTGGCGCCAACTCCGGCAGGCTCCAGGTCCTGTACAATTTTTAGCACCTCCAGCAGCTCCTCCTCTGTGGTTTGTATATTCTGCAGGAATGCGAGATCGTCAACAATGCTTGAAGGTTCTCTTCTGAGGTACCCGTCTTCATCAATGTTGCCGATGATATATTCGCCGAGGATCTTCTGCTTTTCCGTGAGCTCCCTCAGCCCTAACTGCGCCTCAAGATGCTCGTGGAATGACGATCCTGCCGAAAAAGGGATCTCGGCCCGTTTATCGTCATCCTTGCTGTAGTTGCTTGTCTGAAGCTTATAATCCGGGGTCTCGTCATCATCAATGTAGTCATCAAGAGTGAATTCATCCTGGTCTTTGTCCTCCTCTTCGAAATTATCCTCCTCCTGATCGCCTGCCGGCACTTCCTCATCCTCAGCCCCCTCTTCCAGCGCCGGGTTTTCTTCCAGCTCCTTTTTTATCCGTTGTTCGATCTGTAATGTGGGGATCTCCAGCAGCTTGATCATCTGGATCTGCTGCGGGGAAAGCTTCTGAAGCAATTTCTGCTGTAACCTCTGATTTAACATCCTCCTGCCTTACAATCAGTAAACGGAAAAATACCCTTAAAATTCTGCGTTTTTGGGTGTTCTCGGGAACGGGATCACATCCCTGATATTGGCCATTCCTGTTACGAACTGGATCATTCTTTCAAAGCCGAGTCCGAATCCGCTGTGCGGCGCTGTGCCGAATTTTCTTGTTTCGAGATACCACCAGAGCTCTTTTTCAGGAATCTTCAGCTCCCTGATACGGTTAAGGAGCTTATCGTATATCTCCTCTCTCTGTGAACCGCCGATTATTTCGCCGATCCCCGGGAAAAGCACATCCATGGCCCTGACCGTCTTCCCGTCATCATTCTGCTTCATGTAAAACGCCTTGATCTCAATCGGGTAGTCGGTAAGAATGACGGGCCGCTTGAAATGCTTTTCGACCAGGTATCTCTCATGCTCTGCCTGCAGGTCTCTTCCCCAGCCGACAGGATATTCAAATTTCTGGCCCGACCCGGCAAGTATTCTGACAGCTTCGGTATAAGCCATCCTTACAAATTCATTTTCTGTGACGAATTTCAGCCTCTCAATAAGGCCTTTGTCAATCATATTATTAAGGAATTCAAGATCGTCTTTGCAGTTTTCCAGGGCATACCTGATAAGATATTTGACAAAATCCTCGGCCAGGTCCATGTTATCGTTGATGTCGTAGAAAGCCATTTCCGGTTCGATCATCCAGAATTCTGCAAGGTGGCGGGGCGTGTTTGAATTCTCAGCCCTGAATGTAGGGCCGAATGTATATATCTCACCCAGCGCCAGGGCTCCCAGCTCTCCTTCCAGCTGACCTGAGACGGTAAGATTGGTGGGCTTGCCGAAAAAATCACTGCTGAAATCCACAGCTCCTTCCGGGGTGCGTGGAACGTTCGCAAGGTCAAATGTGGTTACATGGAACATCTCGCCTGCGCCTTCGGCATCGCTGCCTGTGATTACAGGTGTATGAAGATAGAAGAATCCTTTGTCGTTGAAATACTTATGGATCGCAAAAGCGACCGCATGCCTTATTCTGAGGACGGCGCCAAATGTGTTTGTTCTCGGGCGGAGATGCGCAATGTCCCTGAGGAACTCCATTGAATGTCCTTTTTTCTGCAGGGGATAAGCTTCCGCATCACATTTACCGTAGATCTCTATTCTTTCTGCAGATATCTCTACATTCTGTCCCTGTCCCTGCGATTCAACAAGTTTCCCGGTGACCGACAGGCAGGCGCCGGTCGTTATGTCCCTGAGGAGGTTTTCGTCAAATTTTGAAGTATCGGCAACAACCTGGATGTTGTTTATTGTGGAACCGTCATTCAGGGCAATGAAAGCTATGTTTTTGTTTCCGCGTTTTGTCCTTACCCATCCTTTTACCAGCACATCTTCCCCGGTTTTGTCTGAGGCTAAAAGTTTTTTGATCTTTGTTTGTTTCATCACTCTTAAAAATATGGCCACCCAAAAATACTAAATTGTTGGTCGCAAAGATTCATTATTGATGGGTAATAGAGCATTATGGCATTATTTTTGTGCAAAAAGCTCTCTTTTTCATAATTTTATGAGGTTGCTGAAATATTTTGCGTTCATTCCGGTTATTAGTTACAGAACCGGGCAGGTAGCGGGACCGAAGGTTTGAAAATTGGTAAAATCTGAATAACTTTGAGTATAATTTGAAAATTTAAAATTTATGGAAGAGAGCAAGAAACTGATAGTTGTTCCGTGGGATTTTACTCCTGTTGCGGAACATGCGCTTGCACATGCAGTCAAGATTAGCCGTATGGTGCATGATGAGGTTTGCCTCCTGCATATTGTAGACAAAGGCATTAAGCCTGATGAGGAAGGAGAAAAACTGGTGCTTCTCAGGCATGTTGCAGGGGAGAACAGCAAGAAATACAATATGCCGGTAGGGGCTGAGATAATAAAGGGAAGCATATTCACCTCGATAGCCGAATTCGTAAATGATAAGGAAGCAAGCCTGGTGATCATGGGCACCCATGGAATGAAAGGCATGCAGAAGCTTACCGGAAGCTGGGCTCTTAAAGTAATAGTTAAGTCAAAAGTGCCTTTTATCGTTGTCCAGGATCCGCCTGCGGACCAGGAGAGATACCATAACATAGTTTTCCCTGTCGATTTCAGGAGAGAAAACAAGGAGAAGACACAGATGGCAATCTATATGGGCAAGTATTTCGACTCAAAAGTCCATATGCTGGTTACTACATCAACCGACACTGCCCTCCTCAAGAAAACAAAGATAAACCTCAATTTTGCGATCAGGTATCTCATTCAGAACAATATAGAATATGAGATTCACGAAATTTCAAAAGGTGATTTTGCCCAGCAGACACTTGATTTTGCCCAGCGTATAAATGCCGACCTGATCCTCATAATGACCACAAAGAATATCACGTTTGCTGATTATATGGTTGGTGCTTCGGAGCAGTACATTATTGCAAACAGCTCCAAAATACCGGTTTGCTGCGTTAATCCCAAGACCTCATTCGCAAAATCAGGCCAGTTTATGGGCGGCTGGGGCGATTAGAGCCTGACAACGCGATCATTAGATGCAGGTTATAAGCATATGTCTATTGTAGTTCAGGGAGTTACAAAGCTATACGGGCAGCAAAAGGCTCTTGACAATATCTCATTCGAGGTAAAGACAGGGGAGATAGTCGCTTTTCTCGGACCGAACGGAGCAGGCAAAACCACAATGATGAGGATCATCACGGGATTTATTCCCGCCACCTCCGGAAAAGTTTTTGTAAACGGCATTGAAGCATCTGAAGATAATACAGGAATAAAGAAATGCATCGGTTACCTGCCTGAAAACAATCCCCTTTACCCCGAGATGTATGTAAGAGAATACCTGGGTTTCGTTGCTTCAATGTACAATACCGGTGAGCCGGTTAAAAAGCAGATCGACAATATAATAGCCATCACCGGGCTGGCGCCCGAGCAGAAAAAGCGCATTGGGTCGCTGTCGAAAGGATACAGGCAGAGGATAGGCCTTGCCCAGGCGCTTATTCATGATCCCGGTGTGCTTATCCTTGACGAGGCCACAAGCGGACTGGATCCCAACCAGATAGTCGAGATCCGCAATCTCATAAAGGAAGCCGGGAAAGAGAAAACCGTCCTCCTCTCGACTCATATTATGCAGGAAGTTGAAGCTATATGCGACAGGATCATCATCATTGACAAAGGTGTTATCGTCGCTGATGAAAAAAAGAGCGGGATATATTCGAAAATAAAACGCCGGCGCCAGATAGTTCTGGTTGAATTTGACAACTCCCCCGTTGAGGATGATTTAATAAGCATAAGGAATATTTCAGGAGCCAGGCAGGTGAAAGACGGATTATGGCAGATCGAATCGGATGCTGAGGAAGATATCAGGCCCGCCCTGTTTGAGTTTGCTGTCAAAAACGGACTCACGGTTCTTTCACTTAAGCGGGAAGAGAACAATCTCGAAGAGATTTTCCGTCATCTTACGGGAGGCTGATATTTTTATATTACACTTTTTTTTATTTGCTTTGTGCCGTATTAGTCAGGTGGAAAGATTTGTGCTGATTGCAACCACGGGAAAAAATGCTAAAACGCGGAAATTCCTCCATTCAGTCAACCATTCTTCCCATAATTTGTTGAATTAATAGTTTTATGAACTTTAGTCACTCCAAACTTTAGTCACTCCAAACTTAAAATTATATTATGGGATATTTCTTTACTTCAGAATCAGTATCAGAAGGTCACCCCGACAAAGTGGCTGATCAGATCTCAGATGCACTGCTCGATGAGTTCCTCAGGTGGGATCCCGAATCCAAGGTGGCATGCGAGACATTCGTAACGACAGGCCTTGTGGTATGCGGCGGCGAGGTTCAGACCTCAGGCTGGGTCGACGTGCAGGAAACGGCCCGGAGGGTGATTCGCAACATCGGGTATACTAAAGCCGAATACAGGTTCGATTGCGACTCATGCGGCGTGATCTCGACAATTCATGAACAGTCGTCCGACATCCGCCAGGGGGTGGTCCGCGCTAACCCCGAGGACCAGGGCGCCGGCGACCAGGGAATGATGTTCGGTTATGCCTGCAGGGAGATGGATAATTATATGCCCCTGAGCATCGAACTTGCGCATACTCTCCTCCAGGAGCTTGCAGCTGTGAGACGCGAAGGCAAACAGATGAAATACCTCAGACCCGATTCGAAATCGCAGGTTACCATTGAATACGACGATGAAAACAATCCCCTGAGAATCGACACGATTGTAATCAGCACACAGCATGACGAATTTGTCATGCCTGAGAACAGTTCGCAATCTGCTGAAAAAACAGCAGAAAAGGCAATGCAGGACAAAATTAAGGAAGACGTGCTTGGTATTCTCATCCCGAGAGTCAAAAAAACGCTTCCTGCCAGGATTCAGAAACTCTTCAAGCCCGGCTTGAAACTCCTTGTGAATCCTACAGGCAAGTTTGTTATAGGCGGGCCTCACGGAGATACAGGTCTTACAGGCCGCAAGATCATAATCGATACTTATGGCGGTCACGGGGCGCATGGCGGAGGCGCTTTTTCAGGAAAAGACTCATCGAAGGTCGATAGGTCGGCTGCCTATGCGGTTCGCCACATAGCAAAGAACCTGGTGGCTGCAGGTGTCTGCGACAAGGCTCTGATCCAGGTTGCTTACGCTATCGGAGTGGCACAACCTGTCGGATTATATGTAAATACCTTCGGAACAGCTCATGCTAAGGATGCAAAGGGAAAAATCCTGAATGATGGTGAGATTGCCCGCAGGATCAGCGGAATTTTTGACATGAGGCCTTATGCGATTATCAAAAGGCTAGGGCTCAAGAATCCTGTCTTCCTGGCTACAGCATCATACGGTCATTTCGGGCGCGATCCATTTACAGGTAACGTGGAAGTATATTACGAAGTGCCGGGCAGCAAGCCTGAGTCAGTAAATGGCAACGGCAGGAAAACCTGGCTTAAGAAGGTTGAGTTCTTCACCTGGGAGAAACTGGATTATGTCGATAAGATCAGGAAGGTATTTAAAATCTGACCCCGCAACCCCCTGAGCCCGACCCCCCATCCCCCCTCCGAGCCCGATCCCGACCCCCCAACCCCCCTGAAGGGGGGCTATAAACCCATAGGAATGAAATGGGTTTTAACCCCCCTTTAGGGGGGATGGGGGGTATTTCCCTGGGTTTAAAATGCAGCCTTAACGATCCTTGCAACATTATCCGAACGGCCGAGGGTATAATAGTGTATCCCGGGAACGCCTGCTTTTATCAGTTCCTTCGACTGCATGGTCGCCCACTCTATTCCGACCTCGCGTGCATCTTTATCTGTTGTGCATTTTTTAATTGCTGCTACCAGGTCAGATGGCACGTCTATATGAAAAGTCTGAGGCAGAAGCTTTATATCGTTAAGAGCTGAGATCGGCTTTATTCCGGCGATAACAGGAACATGTATTCCGGTCTTTTTACACTCATCCCTGAACCTGAAAAACTTGTTATTGTCAAAAAACATCTGGGTTACGATGTAGCTTGCCCCTGAATCGACCTTGAATTTAAGGTTTTCCATGTCGATCTGCATATTCGGCGCCTCAACATGTTTTTCGGGGTAGGCGGCTACACCAACGCAGAACCGGGTTGCTGCAGTATCTTCAAGCGACTCTTCAAGGTACTTGCCGTTATTCATGTTAATGATCTGCTGTACAAGCTGATATGTGTGAGCATGCCCCTCTTTTTCCGGGATGAATGTACGGCTTCCCTTCTGAGGGTCTCCCCTCAGGGCAAGCACATCATCAATGCCAAGAAAGTTCATTTCGATCAGGACATTCTCAGTCTCCTCCTTTGTAAAACCTCCGCACAAAATGTGAGGCACAACAGTTATATTATACTTGTATTTTACTGCTGCTGCCAGCGCAATTGTTCCCGGCCTGAGCCTTGTAACCCTCTTCTCAAGGAGCCCGTCAGTTCTCTCTTTATAGGTTATCTCGTTGCGGTGAGTTGTGAAGTTAATGTAGGCAGGGTCAAACTCAACAAGCCTGTCAATTGCAGCATAGACCTTCTCAATGCTGTGTCCTTTCAGCGGCGGGAGAAGCTCAAATGTGAAGAGAGGTCCCTTTGCGCTTTTTATTTTGTCTATAACGCTCATATCAACTCTATTATAAGTTAGGGGCAAGCCACCTGGCAGCCTCCTCAATCGTCATGTTCTTTCGTGAAGCATAATCCTTAATCTGATCCTGCCCTATCTTCCCGACATTGAAATAGGAGGAGGCAGGATGCGAGAATATGTAACCGCTCACCGAAGCAGGCGGAGTCATAGCGAAATTCTCCGTCAGTCCTGATCCAATGCATTTTTCTGCATCCAAAAGGTCGAACAGCATGCGTTTTTCAGTATGGTCGGGACATGCAGGATAACCGGGAGCAGGTCTTATGCCCCTGTATTTCAGGGCCAGCATCTCTTCAATAGTGAGGTTTTCACCAGGAGAAAATCCCCAGTATTCCCTGCGGATCTTTTCGTGCAGCCATTCTGCAGATGCCTCAGCAAGCCGGTCGCTCAGTATCCTGATCATGATTATCGCATAATCATCATCACCATATTTTTTAAGAAGCTCATCATGGATATGTGCTGATACAACGAATGCTCCAATATGATCAGTTTTTCCTGAGGATTCCGGTGCAATATAATCTGCAAGGCAGAGGTTTGGAACACCTTTCTCCTTCTGTTCCTGGTTCCTCAAAAACCTAAGAGATGCCTTATTTCCACCTTCATTATTCACGATCACATCATCTCCGTTCGACACAGCAGGGTACAATCCAAACACAGCATTTGCCGTGATGATCCTGTGTTTAATGATATCATCAAGATATGCCTGCGCATCGTCATAGAGCTTCTTTGCTTCAGTTCCTTTTACAGGATCGCTGAAGACGGCAGGATACTTCCCGTTTATCTTCCATGCAAAGAAAAAGAAGGTCCAGTCGATATATCCCGTGAGCTCTTTAAGGTCAATTGTGTCAATAATATGATGTCCGGGCTTTTCGGGCTTTATGAGCTCAATCTTTTCCCAGTCTGTCAGGAGCCTGTTTTCCCTTGCCTGTTCCAGGGAAAGAAGCTTTCTCTCTTCGCGTCTTGATTCATGCTGTTCCCTTAGCTTGCTGTATTTTGCCGAAACTGAAGAGACATACTTGCGGTTATCTGAACGCATAAGTTCAGACAGCACTCCGGCAGCCTTGGATGCATCCTTCACATGGATAACGGGATTCGAATATGCAGGAGCGATCTTCACTGCAGCATGGATCTCTGAAGTTGTTGCGCCGCCGACAAGAAGAGGCATAGCAACTTTCCTGCGCTCCATCTCGGAGGCTACATGCACCATCTCTTCGAGCGACGGTGTTATCAGTCCGCTGAGCCCGATAATATCAGCTTTGGTATTTATTGCAGTATCAATGATCTTGTCGGCAGGCACCATAACGCCCAGGTCGATCACCTCGTAATTATTGCATGAAAGCACAACCCCGACAATATTTTTTCCAATGTCGTGTACATCGCCCTTGACTGTTGCAAGCAATATCTTTCCGGCTGTTTTCTTCTCCTCGCCGGCACTCTCCTTTTCAATATAAGGAGCGAGTCTCGAAACGGCCTTCTTCATCACCCTGGCGCTTTTTACCACCTGCGGAAGGAACATCTTTCCTGATCCGAAAAGATCACCGACTTCGTTCATTCCTCCCATAAGCGGCCCCTCGATAAGCTCGATCGAACGTGAAAAGAGCAGGCGGGCCTCTTCGACATCCTCTTCAATATGTTCGTCAAGCCCCCTGATAAGAGCATGTTTGATTCGTTCAATTACCGGCAACGACCTCCACTCATCGTCTTTTTCCTCTTTTTTGGGGTCGCTCTTCAGGCCTTCCGCAAATTTTACCAGCCGTTCAGTCGCATCTTTTCTCCGGTTGAGTATCATATCTTCTGTAAGATCAAGGAGATCCTTCTGTATCTCACTGTAAACCTGGAGCATACCCGGATTTACGATTCCCATGTCGAGCCCTGCCTTTATTGCATGATAGAGGAATACCGAATGCATGGCCTCGCGCACCTTGTCATTGCCCCTGAATGAAAATGAGAGGTTGCTTATGCCGCCACTTACTTTAGCATACGGCAGGTTTTGCTTTATCCATTGTGCTGCCCGGATGAAATTCACTGCATAATTGTTATGCTCCTCTATTCCTGTGGCCACGGCAAGCACGTTTGGATCAAATATCAGATCCTCGGGAGGGAACCCGAGCTTACCGGTCAGAAGGCGGTATGACCTTTCAGCCACCTCAATCCTGCGTTCGAAGGTATCAGCCTGTCCTTTCTCGTCGAACAGCATTACCACAGCTGCAGCACCATATTTCCTTATCAGGCGGGCATGATGAAGGAAAGCCTCTTCACCCTCCTTAAGGCTTATTGAGTTTACGACCGATTTCCCCTGGATGCATTTCAATGCTGATTCAATCACGTTCCATCGCGATGAATCGATCATCAGGGGAAGCTTTGCTATATCAGGTTCGGCCATGATAAGGTTGACGAACTTCACCATAGCCTTCTCTGAATCAAGCATGGCTTCGTCCATGCAGATATCGATTACCTGGGCGCCGCCTTCCACCTGGTTTCGTGCAATAGCAAGCGCTTCACTGTACTTCTCCTCCCGGATCAGCTTTGCAAATTTCTTGCTGCCGGAGACATTTGTCCTTTCACCGATATTTACAAAATTGGTTTCAGGCGTAATAGTAAGAGGTTCAAGTCCGCTCAGTCTTGTATATCTGGTAATCTCAGGTCTTTTAAGCGGCTTCTGTTTTTTCGCGGTTTCGGATATTTCCCTTATATGGTCAGGAGTTGTCCCGCAGCATCCGCCAATTATGTTCACCCATCCTTCTTTCATGAACTCTTCGGTGACCGAAGCCATGAACCGGGCCGACTGGTCGTATTCTCCAAACTGGTTCGGCAATCCTGCATTGGGGTGAGCCGACACATAAAAGCCTGTCTTTGCCGACAGTTCCTGCACAAACGGCCGCAGCTGTTCCGCACCCAGGGCGCAGTTCAACCCGATGCTGAACAGCGGGAAGTGAGATACTGATATTATGAACGCTTCCAGGGTCTGTCCGGTGAGTGTTCTTCCGCTGGCATCTGTTATGGTGACCGACACCATTACAGGAAGCCTGACTCCCTTCTCTTCAAATACCGAATCGATTGCAAAAAGAGCAGCTTTGCAGTTGAGCACATCGAAAATAGTCTCCACCATTAGTATGTCGACACCTCCGTCAATCAGCCCCCCGGCCTGCTCTGAATATGCTTCAACAAGGTCGTCAAAGGTAACTGAGCGGGCTCCGGGATCATTGACGTCAGACGACATTGAGGCAGTGCGGTTCGTTGGCCCTAGCGTTCCCGCGATAAAGTGTAAATTATACACTTTATCTTTTTCATAAGTATTTACAGCCTCCCTGGCAAGCCTTGCAGACTGGTAATTCAGGTTGTAAACCTGGTCCTCCATACCATAATCCGCCATGGAGATCCTGTTTGAATTGAAGGTGTTGGTGGTAATGATATCTGCTCCTGCTTCAAGGTAACCCTTATGTATATTCAGGATTATCTCAGGATTCGTCAGCGAGAGCAGGTCGTTATTGCCCTTCTGCGGTTTGGGATGATCTTTGAACTCCTTTCCGCGGTAGTCATTCTCCCCGAGCCTGTGTTTCTGGATCATGGTGCCCATCGCACCATCAAGCACCAGAATACGCTGTTGAATAATATCTTCTAAAGCTGATCTCATGATAAGTATCTTTCTTTTTGGTTTTGCGCCCCCCTCTTTACTTTAGTAGAGAGGGGGGACGGGGGGGTGAGTACGTGTCAGTTTATCCCCTTTCTGCCTGTATTAACTATAAAAACATCCATGCCGGAAAGTTGTTCCCTCAGTTCATATAATTTGTTAAGGTTTATGATGCCAATGATATACTTGTACGACCGGCTGCTAAAGTATTCCGATACTTCCTCAAATCCAAACAAATCCCGCGCCTTTTCATCGTTATACCTTAAATATATCTCCAGTTTGTAGTTGCGTGTGTAGTCCGTAACTGTACCCTGCTGGTATTTCTTGTATTCATATCTGTACCCGTATGAGTTGGCTGAAATATCCGACAGCACGGCACTTCCTGTTGCATGTCCCCCTGCACCTTTCCCTGAAAAGAACTGCTTGTCGGCAAAGGCAGCTTCAGTTATCACTCCATTGTATTCATTGTCAACGTTGTAAAGATACTTATCAGGTGAAATGAACCGCGGAAGAACAAAGCTTGTTATTGTATTTTCATTTGTTTTACCAACAAAAGGAACAAGCTTTATCTTGAGCCCTTTCTCCTTTGCATACTGTATGTCAAATTTTGAGATCCTGCTTATTCCATAATGAAACACTTCATCAGGGTTGAGAAAAAGCCCGTATGCATGTCCTGTTATTATGCATAGCTTGAACTTTGCATCCCATCCGTCAACATCAAGCGTGGGATCCGATTCAGCAAATCCCTTTTCGCGGGCTTCATTGAGCGCTACATTATAATCAATCCCGTGATTATGCATGAGCGTCAGAACATAGTTGGTCGTACCGTTAAGAATACCCCTGAGCGAGTAAAGCAGCTCATTGTCATAATACTCTTCAAGGTTCCGTATGATGGGAATGCTTGCTCCGGCCGATGCCTCATAGAGGAATGACACTTTATGTTTTTCCTGTAGATCGACAAGCTCCTTAAAATGCTTTGCGATCATGACCTTGTTTGCCGAAACCACATTCTTACCTTTCTTCATGGCGGTTGTCACTATTTTGAAAGCCGCATCGGCGTCATCAATAAGCTCCACAACAAGATTGATGGAAGGATCATTGAGTATCTCATTTTTGTCAAAGGTGAAATACGACATCGGGATCCTTCTCTTCTTGTTCCTGTGCTTTACGCAGATCTTTACAATGTCAGCCTTAAAACCCTTGCTGCTGTTGAGAACATCATGCAATCCCTGTCCAACGCAGCCATATCCGAACATTCCTATTCTTAGTTTCTCTCTTGTCATTTTATTAAAGGTTTAAAGTTTTTTTCCAGAATCTCCTCACGACATCTGTTACAACAGCCGTTTCGATCAGGAACCCGTCGTGTCCGAAAGAAGAATCTATTTCAACATATTCAGCATTATCTGCATTCGCAGTTATGAATTTCTGGTCATCGGTCGGGAAGAGAAGATCTGACTTTATTCCAACGCACAGTACTTCGGCCTTAATCCCTTTAAGTGCATTGATGATGCCGCCCCGTCCCCTTCCTATGTTATGTGTATCTGACAGACAGGTGAGGCACCAGTATGAATACGGATTGAACCTCTTGACCAGTTTCTCCCCCTGGTAGGCCTGGTAGGATGCTGCCCTGAATGATTCCAGTTTTTCGTCATCCCCCTCCTGCTGGGTATTGTTATAAGCCTCCATGGTACGGTAGCTTAAAAGGGCAATTGACCTTGCAGCCATGAGCCCTGCCTTTCCGCCTTCAGGATCCCCTGATGTAAAAGTCTGGTCCGCCTTCATGGCCAGCCTCATTGATTCGCTGAATGCAAGAGCCCAGGGGGTCTGCCTTGCTCCTGAAGCAAGAACGATCAGTCTTTCAATAAGTTCAGGGAACATTATACTGTATTCCAGGGCCTGGTATCCGCCAATCGAAGCGCCGATTATCGTGTGGATTCTCTTAATCCCGAGGTGATTTCTCACTATCTCATGAACCCTCACAAGGTCTCTCACAGTGATAAGCGGGAAGCTGTTGAGCCATGGTTTGCCGGTTTGCGGATTAACTGATGCCGGACCGGTAGTGCCATAGCATGATCCCAGGACATTCGCACATACAATAAAGTACTTTTCAGGATCGAAGAGAAGTCCTTTGCCCACCATACCGGGCCACCACGCTTCAACATCCGAGTTTGCCGTCAGGGCATGGCAGATCCATAACACATTATCTGATGAAGAATTCAGCTTTCCCCAGGTATTGTATGCAATTTCCAGTGAAGGAAGGATCACTCCGGTTTCAGTTTCAAACGGGAGTTTATGTTTGAGTGTCTTCATCATAATACCTGTTTAATTGCCTGTTCAAAGTCACTGATAATATCATCGATATGCTCAAGTCCCACGGAAACCCTGAATAATCCCGGTTCCACACCGGCAGCAAGCTGGTCTTCGGCAGAGAGCTGCGAATGGGTTGTAGCCGCGGGCTGTATGATCAGGGTTTTTGCATCCCCGACATTTGCCAGGTGGCTGACGAGATCAAGATGCTCGACAAGCTTTGATGCTTTTTTCATGTCGGTTTTCAGCACAAAACTGAGAACGCCGCCCGCACCTTTTGGAAGATATTTCTTTGCCAGGCTGTAGTTTGGATTTCCCGGTAAGCCCGGATAATTCACTTTCTGCACGCATGGCTGCTTTTCAAGCCACTCTGCAAGCGCAAGAGTGTTCCTGACATGTCTTTCCATCCTGAGAGAAAGTGTTTCAAGCCCCTGCAGGAGAAGGAAGGAATTGAACGGGCTTATTGCAGGACCAATATCCCTGAGCCCTTCAACACGTGCCTTAACGATAAAAGCTAAATTGCCTGATGATGATTTCTGTGAGAATTTGTCACCAAAGACAAGTCCGTGATACCCTTCCGACGGTTCCGTGAAAACAGGGAAATTGCCGTTGTTCCAGTTGAAATTCCCGGCATCGACAATAACTCCTCCTATGCTTGTGCCGTGTCCCCCTATCCATTTGGTGGCAGACTGTACCACAATATTGGCTCCGTGATCTATCGGCCTGCATAGATATCCGCATGCCCCGAAGGTGTTGTCAACCACCAGGGGTATTCCATGTTTTTTTGCAAGCTCTGAAAATGCCTCAAGATCAGGGATATTGAAGCCGGGGTTGCCTATCGTTTCAACGTAAATGGCCTTTGTGTTCCTGTCAATGAGGGTTTCAAATGAGCGGGGATCAAGATCCCTGGCAAACCTAGTTTCGATCCCGAATCCCGGGAAGGTTACCCTGAACTGGTTATAGGTTCCTCCGTACAGGAACGGTGAGCTCACAAGGTTCTCTCCTTTCCTGATGATGGTTGAAAGGGCAATGAACTGGGCAGCATGACCCGATGCAACGGCAAGCGCAGCTGCGCCTCCCTCGAGGGCTGCAACCCGCTTCTCAAATACATCAGTGGTGGGATTCTGTATCCGTGTGTAAATATTCCCCGCCTCCGACAGGCTGAACAGATCCGCCGCATGCCTTGCATTTTTGAATACATAGGATGATGTCTGGTACAGCGGGACGGCCCTTGAATGAGTTTCCCTGTCAGGGTGGTGCCCTGCATGTATCTGCAATGTCTCAAAATGTATTTTTTTCTTTTTCATATTTATCCTTATTGATTAATTATACTAATCCGGCAAGCAGGTATAATAATCCTGTAAATGCAATGATCCTGCACAACAAAAAGATAGTTGATTCCTTATCAGGATCTCAGCCTGTGCATGCACATAGGCATGAGCGGCATCGTGAGATTCTTTCGGGTCAGATGAAATAACTTCATGGTTTCCGTGTCAATTTTTATCATCTCCCGGCTTTCCCGGGATTAGGTTTTGGCACCGTTCTCCCGAATACTCGGGATTGGTTGCCAGGGTTTCTCAGAGCCTAATCTCTCCGCCCTTCTCAATAAAAATCAAACACCCTTGTTCCGGAAGGAATATTTTATTTTTGACTGAAAATTTATAATTGATTTTATAAAAATCAAAAAATCAATTCAAAAATTTTGAGGGCGGGAGGGGGAGAATGGGTGAGGGGGAGAAAAGAATTACGTATTTTTGTATGGTTAAAGAAACATCAATGGACAGCAATCTCGCCATCTATAACAGCCTCTCCAGGAAGAAGGAACAATTCAAGCCTCTTAACCCGCCATTTGTCGGATTATATGTCTGCGGGCCTACTGTATATAGCAATGCCCACCTCGGCCACGCCAGGCCTAATGTGACCTTCGACCTCCTGTACCGTTACCTGATGCATCTCGGATACAAAGTGAGGTATGTCCGCAACATAACCGATGTGGGGCATCTTGAAAATGATGCGGATGAGGGAGAGGACAAGATCGAAAAAAGAGCGCGCCTTGAACAGATGGAGCCAATGGAGGTGGTTCAGAAATATA
>JBFYPG010000122.1:0-54416 GCA_041303415.1 Bacteroidales bacterium | reverse complement strand
GCAGTTGGCAGTGAACTTATTGTTGACTATGTATTAGATTTAATCAATGATAGATAAGAATGAATAACAGTTTCAGAGAATTGATCGTATATCAGAAGGCATTTCATCTGGCCATGAGAATTTTTGAAATAACGAAGGACTTTCCAAAGGAAGAAAAATATGAACTTACTGACCAGATCAGAAGATCCTCCAGGGCAGTCTGCAGGGCAATTGGAGAAGGTTACAGAAAACGTCAGTATCCCCGCCATTTTTCGAGCAAAATGAGCGATGCTGATATGGAAAACACTGAGTCACAGGTATCACTTGATTTTGCAAAATCGTGCAATTATATCTCGGATCCCCTGTACCACGAATTACTTGACAGTTCTGAAGAGGTCGGACGTATGTTAAATTATATGGTTTTAAATCCAGGAAAATATGTACCAAGACACAATATTTAATATTTTTGCATTGCCAACTGCCAACTGCCAACTGTAATGCCAACTGCCAACTGCCAACTGCCAACTACCACTGCCAACTGCCAACCGCCAACTGCCACTGCCAACTTAAGAAAGTAGTAAAAACCAATTAATATGCACTTATGCCAAGAGTATTCAAAGCAGCCGAAATAGAAAAGGAAGAGAAAGAAATAAAACGCGATTATCTCGACCGCCACATGCCTCATGTAATTTGCCCCGACCAGGTGAAACGCGGGGAGAAGTTTGCCGTGAAAGTCAGGTTAGGCGAAGAGTATCCCCACCCCGATGACCATGATCATTTCATAAGCACCATTCAGCTCTGGAACAGGGAGACGCTCCTTGCCGAAGCAAGATATACAGCCGGAGTATATGGCACGCTTCCTTCACATGTGGAAATTGATTTTTATATTGCAGCCCCCGAAGTATCGATGAACCTTTCAGCCATGGCGGTGTGCACCAAGCACGGACTCTGGCAGAGCGAGGATAAAGCCGTAAAAGTGATCTGATGGCAAAGAACGACAAGAAAAAACGCAACTGGCGCGACAAGTACAGGTTCTCAATTGTGAATGACACCACATTCGAGGAGACCTGGCGGGTGAGGCTCACCAAATACAACGCCTTCCTGCTTATAAGCGGTATAGTGCTCTTTTTTATCGTCTCCACCACATGCCTCATCGCATTCACAAACCTTCGCGAATTCATCCCCGGCTATCCCGACGTAATTATGAGGCGCAACATACTCATGAGCGCAATCAGGCTCGACTCGCTCGAGAGAGAGCTGGCCCTGCGTGATAAATATTTTGCCAACCTCAATGCGATCATTTCGGGAAACGAGCCGATTGATCTGTTTTCAATACAGGATACATCCTCCGATTATAAATCTATCAGCTTCACCAGTTCCCCGGAAGTTTCGGCTCTAAGGGAAAGAGTCGAAGCCGATGAAAAATTCAGCCTTACCCTCGGACCGGTACCTGCCGAGTCGGTAACCAGCCTAGCAGGGCTTCACTTCTTCCCCCCGGTGAAAGGGATTATCTCTGCCAGCTTCGATCTCCGTACAAAACATTATGGCACAGATATAGTTACAAAACCGAAGTCAACTGTCTCCGCCGTACTTGATGGTACGGTCATCCTTACCGGCTGGACAATGGAAACAGGCTTTGTGATCCAGATACAGCATCCCAACAATATCGTTTCGGTTTATAAGCATAATGCCAGCCTTCTGAAGGAAACGGGCGACCTGGTGCGTGCCGGGGAACCTGTCTCAATAATCGGAGATTCAGGTGAACTGTTTACTTCGGGGCCACATCTTCACTTTGAATTGTGGTACAAGGGAACCCCGCTGGATCCTGAAAAACACATCATCTTTTAATTCAACGCTCCGGCATGCCACAGATAATATCACTGCTGGGATCAACAGGTTCAATCGGAACACAGGCACTTGACGTGATCTCCGGATACCCTGATGAGTTCATGGTGGATGTTCTTACTGCCGGCAATAATGCGGGCCTTCTGATAAAACAGGCAAAACAGTTTCATCCACGCGCTGTCGTGATTGGGAACAAGGCACATCTTGACAATCTTAAGGATGGATTAAGGAATACAGGGATCAAAGCCTATGCCGGTGATGAGGAGCTGGAGCATGTGATATCTGATTCAGAATCAGGGGTTGTGCTGGCGGCTATAGTGGGTTATTCAGGTTTAAAACCTGTTATTGCCGCTATAAAATCAGGCAAAAACGTTGCACTGGCAAATAAGGAAACACTCGTTGTGGCAGGGGACATAATCACCAGTCTGGTTTTAAAGAAGGGAACCTCGCTGGTGCCTGTCGATTCCGAGCATTCTGCGATATTCCAGTGCCTTATTGGTGAAGAGCATGACAGTATCGAAAAGATAACCCTCACAGCCTCAGGAGGCCCGTTCCTGAATATGTCAATTGATAATCTCAAAAAGGTTAAGCCTGCCGATGCACTCCGTCACCCGAACTGGAGCATGGGCGACAAGATCACTATCGATTCCGCCACAATGATGAACAAGGGACTTGAAGTGATCGAGGCAAAATGGCTATTTGATCTCCGGCCGGATCAGATAAGCGTTACGATCCACCCCCAATCGATAATCCATTCATTCGTGCATTTCAGGGACGGATCAGTCAAGGCCCAGCTTGGGATGCCGGATATGAGGGTGCCGATACTCTATGCACTGACCCATCCGCGAAGATTTGCCACCGACCTTCCGCGGCTGGATTTCAGGGAATACAGCTCCTTCACTTTTTCTGATCCCGACATGAAGAAATTCAGGAGCCTATCGCTGGCTTACATGGCTCTTGATGAGGGAGGGAACAAACCCTGCATCCTGAATGCTGCCAATGAGACAGCAGTCAGAGCTTTTCTATCTGGTGAGATAGGGTTCCTGCAAATACCTGAAACGGTTGAATATGCTCTCGAAAATAATTCATATCTTGCGGCCCCTGATCTGGTTGCTCTTGAAGCCTCAGACAAACAGGCAAGGGATTCAGCAAGGAAATATATTAACAAGCTTAAGAAGAGAAAATGACGATTCTTATCCAGATACTCCAGTTCCTGTTAAGCCTTTCAATTCTTGTTCTGATACATGAACTTGGACATTTCATGTTTGCAAGGTTATTCAAAACAAGGGTTGAAAAGCTTTACCTTTTCTTTGATCCGTGGTTTTCACTCTTCAAAATCAAAAGAGGCGATACCGAATACGGAATAGGGTGGCTGCCCCTGGGTGGGTATGCCAAAATCTCAGGGATGATCGATGAATCGCTCGACACTGAACAGCTTAAACAGCCGCCGCAACCCTGGGAATTCAGATCCAAGACCTCGTGGCAGCGCCTTCTGATAATGACAGGAGGAGTACTCTTCAACTTCATCCTGGCTATGCTGATATATGTATTTGTTTTATTTGCCTGGGGCGAAACTTACCTGCCGACATCCGGTGTCAAATATGGAATTGTTACAGATTCAGTAGGTTATGAGCTCGGGCTGAGGAACGGAGACAAAATTCTATCTGTTGATAATCAGTATATCGATAATTTCTATTCCATAACCTCGGATATTCTCCTCAATGACCGCAAGACCATCCAGGTTGAACGCGACGGGCAGGTAATAAACATCGATATAACACTTGATTATATTAGGAAAGTACTCAAGAGGCAGGGGCGGATTGAGCCGAGGTCGCCATTCGGGCCGTATATCATAAACACATTCGGAAAGGAATCCCCTGCAAAAAATGCAGGGGTACTCGAAAATGATGAGTTACTGGGGCTTGATAATGTCAAATTTGAATGGTTTGATGAGTTCCAGAATTATATGGCTGCTAACAAAAACAAACCTCTGACAATGAACCTGCTCAGGAACGGGGAGCCGGTCGATATTGCTGTTATGCCGACAACTGCAGGAATACTGGGGATCGGCAACACTTCAAGAACGATCGGTGATATTTTTGAACTGAAGACAATCAAATACGGATTCTTCCAGTCAATACCTGCAGGTATCGCAAAAGGATTCAAATCCATCGGAGATTACCTCAAGCAGTTTAAGCTTATTTTCTCCCGCCATACCAAAGCCTATGAATCGCTTGGAGGATTCATAACCATAGGCAGCCTCTTTCCGGGCGTGTGGGACTGGCATTCATTCTGGGAACTTACAGCTTTCCTCTCGATCATCCTTGCTGTAATGAACATTCTGCCGATCCCGGGACTGGACGGCGGACATGTAATGTTCCTGCTGTTTGAGGTGATAACAGGGAAAAAGCCAAGTGATAAATTCCTTGAATATGCCCAGATAACAGGCATGATAATACTCTTTGCACTGCTAATCTTCGCGAACGGGAATGATATAATAAAATGGGTCAGGAAATGGTAATTTGGCTTATTGCTTGGTTAAATATAAAGTATTTGTTAAATTTGCATAAACTTAAAATCTACTGAAATGGGAAAGATTGGAGCAACGGAGATAATACTGATTCTGGCGGTGGTCATTCTTCTATTTGGCGGCCGCAAGATCCCTGAGCTGTTCAAGGGCATAGGGCAGGGGATGAAGGAATTCAAGAAAGCCTCAAAGTATGACCCGGATGAAGAAAAAGAAAAGGAAAAAGTACAATAAGATACTTTGTTGATATTATGAAAGGGGCATTGAAAGATGCCCCTTTTTGTTTATAGGCGCCACCCTGATTGTTCCCTTATGTCACATGTACCCACCCCCCGACCCCCTCCTTACGAAGTAGGGAGGGGGTGCCTTGATTAGGTATAATATCATTAAGACATTCGCTGTCTTTGCTGTAATAATATACTATTAATCAATAATATACATTAGCTAATCTCCCCCTCCTTGCGCCAGCAGGGAGGGGGATTAAGGGGGTGGGTACGTGTAATCAGGCAGAGTGGGGGTTGGATGGTATTATCTCATACTTCTGATTTCGTCTCACCGGAGTAAATCCCGCCTCCCTAATAAGCGACTGCAGCTCTTCAGCGCTGAACCTGTTTTTTGAGCCGGCCGCGCTTACTACATTCTCCTCTATCATGATAGAACCAACATCATCGGCCCCGGCATGAAGCGAGAGCATTCCGGTCTCTTTTCCGACAGTGAGTACTGAAGCCTGAATGTGCCTTATATTGTTGAGCATTAACCTGCTTACAGCAATCAGTCTGATATAATCATGGCTGTTATAACTACTCTTCACACCCGATTTTTCCTTCAATTGCGTCCCCTCATCCTGAAAGGGCCATGGAATAAATGTGATGAAACCATAATGATCCTTTTCCTTTTCAGCCTGAAGGTCCCTGAGCTTTACCAGATGCCCTATACGCTCCTCAATTGTTTCAATATGCCCGTACATCATTGTCGCTGAGGTCGGAAGATTGATCCTGTGAGCAGCGCGCATCACATCAAGCCATTCTTCAGATGTTGCTTTTGCAGGTGAAACGATCTTCCTGACGCGGTCCGAAAGGATCTCTGCACCGGCCCCGGGGAGCGAATCCAGGCCCGCACCGGCCAGCTCCGTGAGGACATTATGGAAGGTCATCCTCTCTTTTTTTGACAGATAGACTATTTCGGGCGGGCCAAGTGCATGAAGCTTCAGTGACGGATAAAGCTCATTAAGTTTCCTGAAAAGATCAGTGTAGAATGATAGCCCCAGATCGGGATTCATGCCGCCCTGGAGGAGCAGCTGATCTCCCCCCAGGCGGTAAAGCTCATCAATTTTTTCAATATACTGATCAATGGTTGTTACGTAAGCATCAGGTGAATTCTTCTTCCTGCAGAAATTACAGAATTCACATTGCGAGAAGCAGATGTTGGTTATGTTAACATTACGGTCAATCATCCAGCCCACAACTTTGCCCGGATTATGAATCTGCCTCAGCCTGTCAGCAACAAACATCAGCTCTTCCAGCGGCGCCTGATTGTAAAGAGCAACGCCTTCTTTCTCATCAAGAGGCATGAGGCTAAGAGCTTTTTTATATATGTGATTAATATTCATTTTAATTTAAAAACCCCCATCCCATCCTTCCCCCAGGGGGGAAGGGGCTGGATCTGCCTTGCCCCCGTGGGGGAAAATGAAAGGGGGTATTCAGTATATGGCAAA
The DNA here is from genome assembly GCA_041303415.1 of Bacteroidales bacterium. Lineage (GTDB taxonomy): Bacteria > Bacteroidota > Bacteroidia > Bacteroidales > VadinHA17 > LD21. The sequence goes on along the minus strand of JBFYPG010000122.1, from coordinate 48,351 downwards.
GGTAGCGTTTTGGAACAAAAACTGTCAATAAATTGTTTAACTTTACAGCTTTAAAAAATCATGATAAAGATATGAAACCCGAAATATCCAGATTGTCACAAATATCACCTGATCAGTCAGTTGTATGCCTTTTGGGAAAGGGAAGGATCCCGGAACTCCTCAAGCTTAACAAGACCGAAAAGGAATATGCACTTAAACAGCTGAAAGCGAAGGAAGAATATGTATTCATAAACTCGTACTTCAAATGCACCTATCTGGTCAGGATCAAAACCGAGCTCAGTGATTTCAGGGCAAGGGAAGAGCTCCGCAAAACTGCCTTTAACATGCGGAAGCTAATAAAATCGAACAATCATGGCGAAATCGTCATAACATCACATGATGCTTACAGGGGCGCAATTGAGGATTTTAGCGAAGGCCTTGCACTGAGTATTTACTCATTCGACAAATACAAAACAAAGGAGCCTGAGGAACCCAAAAGGAATTACCCTTCAAAGCTTCTTTTGTACGGGGATGTCGATGCTAATTCAGTGAAGTGGCTGAACTCGGTTACTGAAGCGGTATATATTGCAAGGGATCTTATCAATGAACCTGTCAATTACCTGAATGCTTCGAAGCTTGCGTCCGAGATCCAGAAGACCGGAAAAGCGGCCGGGTTCAACGTTGAGGTCCTTAACAAGGGCAAAATTGAAGCCCTGAAAATGGGAGGCCTTCTGGCTGTCAACAAGGGCAGCGTTGATCCGCCGGCGTTTTGCATTCTTGAGTGGAAACCTTCAGGAGCACTCAACAAAAAACCTTACGTCCTGGTCGGAAAGGGAATAGTATATGATACAGGAGGGCTTAACATCAAGACCGGTGAATATATGGCAATGATGAAGGGCGACATGGCGGGCGCAGCAACGGTTACGGGCGTCTTTTATGCTGCGGCAAAATCAAAATTACCTCTTCACATAATAGGGCTTATACCAGCAACAGATAACCGTCCGGGCGGCAATGCATACACCCAGGGCGACGTCATTACCATGCACAATAAGATGACCGTTGAGGTTGGCAATACCGATGCCGAAGGCCGGCTTATCCTTGCAGATGCCATAAGCTATGCCTCAAGATATGAGCCTGTGCTGATAATTGATATAGCAACGCTTACAGGTTCGGCTGCAAGCACATTCAGCAACCAGGCAATAGCTCTCATGACGAACGCCGACAGAAAATATGTTGATCTCCTCGGGGAGAGTGGTCAGCAGGTATATGAAAGGATCGCTGAACTGCCTTTCTGGGATGAGTATGGTGAAATGATAAAGTCGGATATTGCAGATATCAGAAACGTAGGCGGTCGTGAAGCCGGCGCCATTACCGCAGGGAAATTCCTTGAGAGCTTCACCACGTTCCCGCTGATCCATCTCGATATAGCCGGAACGGGACTTCTTAGAAAGGATGATTATTACCGGCTGAAGCAGGGCCCCGGATCGGGACTGAGACTGCTGGCAACATTCCTGAAAAATCTTGCAGCTGACTTTAAAAGATACAAGCATTGAATATGGAAACGAAGACAATCAAAGCAGGGATCTCGCAAGGCGATATTAACGGCATTGGATACGAGGTGATCATCAAGGCACTGATGGATCCGGCCATCAATGACTTCTGCATACCTGTGGTCTATGGTTCGCCTAAGGTGGCGGCATATCATCGCAAAGCGTTGAATATTAATAATTTCAGCTTCAATAATATTAAAACAGCCGAGGAGGCAAATCATAAAAAGGCAAACATGATAAACTGCCTTGACGATAATGTGAGGGTTGAGCTCGGCAAATCAACTCAGCAGGGCGGTGAAGCCGCGCTTTCTTCCCTTGAGAAAGCAGTTGAGGATATTTTGAACGGCAAGATCGACGTCCTGGTAACTGCCCCGATAGACAAGAAAAACATTCAGTCGGAGAAATTCAGCTTCAAGGGGCATACAGAATACCTGAAATCAAAGGCCGGCGCAGAAGATGCGCTTATGTTCATGATAAGCGAGAACATGAAAATAGGCTTCGTGACAGGCCATGTCCCCCTGAGCAAGGTCTCCGGACTCCTTACAACCGAATTGCTTCTCAGGAAGATAAAAATGATGAACCACTCGCTGATGGCCGATTTCGGGATACGAAAGCCTCTGATAGCATTGCTGGGGCTTAACCCGCATGCCGGGGATAATTCACTTCTGGGTACCGAGGAAGCAGAGATTATTATTCCTGCAATGAAACAGGCAGAGAGGGAGGGGATAATGACCTTCGGGCCCTTTGCGGCTGACGGATTTTTCGGCGCAGCTTCATTCACAAAATTTGACGGGATACTCTCAATGTACCACGACCAGGGGCTGGCACCCTTTAAAGCCCTTGCATTTGATTCGGGAGTAAATTATACAGCAGGACTTCCTTTTGTTAGGACATCCCCGGTGCATGGAACAGCTTTTCATATTGCCGGGAAGGGCGAAGCATCTGAAAATTCATTCCGCCATGCTTTATATCTTGCATGTTCCATTTTCAGAAACCGCCAGGAGTATGCAGTACTAACGAAAAATCCTCTGAAAAAACAGGAGATTGAAATTCACCCTGACAAAGTTGATGAACTGCCGCCTGAAATATACAATAACGAACCTCACTTATGATCGATTATATTATTGGGACCATTACCAGAAGAACTCCTGCCTGCCTTACAATTGAAACCGGAGGTGTGGGGTATTTTGTAAATATTTCACTCTCAACATTTTCAAAGCTTGAAGGCAAGGAGCATTACAAGATCCTTGTTCATGAAGTTATAAGGGAAGATGCCCGCCAGCTTTTTGGCTTTGCCGATGAGGAAGAAAGGGAAGTATTCAGGTTAATGATCTCGGTTTCGGGGGTCGGAGCTGCAACCGCCAGGATGATGCTTTCATCACTCAGCCCCGCAGAGATACAGAAAGCGATAATAGGATCAGAGGTAGATGTGCTTAAAAGCGTGAAGGGCATCGGATTAAAAACTGCCCAGCGCATTATTGTTGACCTTAAAGACAAGCTTGGTAAACCGTCCGGATCCGGTGAAATATTTGCGTTTTCAGACAATACAAGACGCGAAGAGGCGTTATCTGCCTTAGTGATGCTTGGGTTTGCCAAAAACGCTGTCTCAAAAGCCCTTGACAATATCTTAAGGGAAGAAAAGAACCTTTCTGTCGAGGGCCTTATAAAGAGAGCGTTGAAGAACTTGTAATACTGAATATAAGCCGGATTGGGATCAGGGATATCACATAAGAATCTTCTGGTATTTATCTGTCTTTTGGCTTCATTGATGTTCATTACCGAGGAAGCCGGAAGCCAGACCTCTGTTCAGACATCAGATACGTCGCGCAGGTCGCCCCTGCGCTTACAGGATGTTTCAGGCATCCCCTGGGAAACAACTCAAAAATCTCCGCTCTTCCTCGATAATCCTTCAAACATAAAATCCAACGTAATCTATGACCCCGAAAAAAATGAGTATATCCTCTACCAGAAAGTAGGCTCATTCGATTACCGCACTCCTGTGCACATGAGCCCCGAGGAATTCAGGAAATATGAATACACAAGAGCAATGCGCGATTACTGGCAGTCGAGGATCACAGGCGATGAGTCCGGCTTCAGATCAACACTTATACCGCAGATTGAGGTAGGAGGTGCGGCATTCGACAAGATATTCGGGAGCAATACAATAAACATAATTCCGCAGGGATCGGCCGAGCTGATCTTCGGGATAAATATATCGAGAACCCAGAATCCGACACTGTCGGAAAAGCTGAGGACAATACCAACGTTCGACTTCAAGGAGAAGATCCAGATGAATGTCACCGGGACAATAGGCGACAAGATGGAACTCGGCGTCAACTACAATACTGATGCATTGTTCGAATTCGAGAACCGGACAAAGCTCCAGTATTCAGGAAAGGAAGACGAGATACTCAAAAAAGTCGAGGCAGGCGATGTCACCCTCCCTCTCACCGGAACACTTATTACCGGCAGTTACAGTCTCTTCGGGCTTAAGACAGAAATGCAGTTTGGCAAACTGACAGTCACGACAGTTCTTTCACAGCAAAAAGGAGAATCATCGGTCGTTCAGGTGGAGGGAGGTGCTCAGCTTACAGAGTTTGAGATCTTTGCTGATGAATATGAGGCGAACCGCCATTTCTTTCTTTCCCATTTTTTCAGGGACATTTACGACGACGCCCTTAAAAGCATGCCGGTTGTAAGCACCGGTGTGAACATCGAAAGGATCGAGGTCTGGGTGACTAATAAGACCAGCCGTTTTGAGGAAGGAAGCAACAGGAACATTGTTGCATTCATGGACCTGGCAGAGAACGGGAATCATATATTCAACAGCATCCCGGCATTCCAGGAGACACCGGGAACGCCTCTCTATCCTGATAATGGTGCAAACCAGCTCTACGAACAGCTGAATTCGGCATATACACAGGTGAGAAGCGTTGACCAGGTGACAAATGCATTCGATCCGCTCTACCCTTCTTTCCAGATAGGACGCGATTTTGAGAAGATTGAAAATGCAAGAAAACTGAGCGAAAGGGAATATACTGTCAACAGGCAGCTGGGTTATATCTCATTAAATACTGCTCTCAATACCGATGAGGTTCTGGCAGTGGCTTTTGAATACACGCTCAATGGCAGGATATACAAGGTAGGTGAGTTCTCAACTGACGGGATCACGGCTCCGCAGACCCTCTACCTTAAGCTGCTTAAAGGAACCTCTCTGACCCCCAGGCTGCCGACCTGGGACCTGATGATGAAGAACATTTACTCACTTGGCTCGGGAACACTCGACAGGAAGGATTTTGAACTGCATGTACTATACCTGGATGATAAAACCGGGAACTCAATTAATTACCTTCCTGAAAGCAAGCTTGAGGATCAGATACTTCTCCAGGTTCTCGGAATGGATGTACTAAACTCCCAGAATGACAGGGAATCGGACGGCTATTTCGATTTCATTGAAGGAGTGACAGTGATGACAGAGAGGGGCAAGGTAGTCTTCCCTGTCCTTGAACCTTTCGGAAGCTACCTCAGAAAAAAAATAAATGATGCCGGTTTGGCCGGGAAATATGTTTTTGAGGAACTGTATGACTCAACGCAGACCATCGCCAGGCAGATGGCTGAAAAGAACAAGTTTAAGATTGAAGGCCGGTATTCTTCGGAATCGGGTTCAGAGATACAGCTCAATGCGATAAATATCCCCAGGGGATCAGTAAAGGTCACCGCCGGAGGCGTTACTCTTACAGAGAATACCGATTATACGGTCGATTACAATATGGGTACCGTGAGGATCATTAATCCAGCCCTTATCGAATCACAAACACCCATCCAGGTATCACTTGAGAGCAACCAGTTTTTCGGTTTCCAGACTAAAACACTAGTCGGCACTCATCTTGATTACCGCATTTCAGACAATTTCAATGTTGGCGGCACCATACTGCATCTTACGGAAAGGCCTTATACCCAGAAAGTTAATTTCGGAGAGGAACCGATATCAAATACAATCTGGGGATTCAACACTTCATATAAAACAGAGTCGCAGCTGCTTACAAACCTGATCGATAAAATTCCTCTCCTTGAGACAAAGACACCATCATCACTATCCTTCTTTGGTGAATTTGCACACCTCATACCCGGACATTCAAGGGCCATATCCAATGCGGGCAATTCATATATCGATGATTTTGAAGCGAGTGAAATACCACTCGACCTGAAGTCGTTCAACGCATGGACTATTGCCAGTGTTCCGCAGGGCCAGGATTTTATGTTCCCTGAAGCAAGGTTCAACAATAATCATGTGAGCGGTTACAACAGGGCAAAGCTGGCCTGGTTTGTGATCGACCCCATTTTCCTGCGTAACGGGTCATCAACGCCGGGTCATATAAAGGATGACCCCGACGCTCAGTCAAGTCATTTTGTGAGAGAGATATTTGAGAACGAGATATATCCTTACCGCGAAAGCACTACAGGCATACCTACAAATATCACTGTTCTTAACTTGGCATATTTCCCCGAAGAGAAGGGTCCGTATAATTTTGATACGAACCCCGGGCCATATTCCGAAGGACTGAATGCTGATGGAAAACTGAACGACCCGGGCTCAAGATGGGGAGGCATCATGAGGGAAGTGCTTACAAGCGATTTTGAAACGGCGAACATCCAGTATATTAAGTTCTGGCTGATGGATCCCTTCGTCGAGAACCCTGATCACGAGGGAGGCGACCTGTACATAAACCTGGGCAATATTTCTGAAGACATACTGAAGGATTCAAGGAAGAGCTTCGAGCATGGCCTGCCCGGGTCAGGCAACCTGATAAATATCGACACGACTGTATGGGGCCGCGTGCCGACAGTCCAGGCTGTGGTAAATGCTTTCGATAATGATCCTACATCCAGGGCTTACCAGGATGTAGGCTTTGACGGGCTGAGGAACGACGATGAAAGGTCATTCTTCTCTGATTATCTGCAGAAAGCCCAGGCAGTTGTAAACCCTGATCCGTACCAGAAGATACTTGATGACCCGTCGGGTGACGATTTCCATTATTTCAGGGGTAGCGATTACGATGATGATGAGGTTGGAATAGTAGACCGGTATAAGCAGTATAACGGTCAGGACCAGAACTCACCAACAGCTGAAATGTCACCCGAATCCTACCCGACCTCGGGATCAACACTTCCCGACATGGAAGATATAAACCGCGATAATACCCTCAATGAAACCGAGAATTACTACCAGTACAGGATAAGCATGAGGCCTGAGGACCTGGTTGTCGGAAAGAACTTCATCGTTGATGAGATCGAGTACGAGGCGACATTCGCGAACACTGACAAATCGAAAGTGAAATGGTATCAGTTTAAAATACCGATAACTGATTATCATAGAGTTGTAGGCACGATTAATGATTTTAAATCGGTCAGGTTCATGAGGATCTTCCTCCGTAATTTCAGGGAGCCGGTTATGATGCGCTATGCCGACCTTGATCTTGTGAGGGCAGAGTGGAGAAAGTACAATATCTCATTTATGGAGGGAGGAGAGAGGATTACGCTGCCTGAAGCTTCTGACGGAACATTCGAGATCAGCTCGGTAAGCATCGAGGAAAATTCAGGCAAGGATCCGGTCAACTATGTGCTTCCTCCGGGGTTTGACAGGATAACCGATCCCTCCAATCCCCAGCTGAGACAGCTTAATGAACAGGCGATGGTCCTTAAGGTTCAGAATCTCGAGGATGGCGATGCCCGTGCGGCTTTCAAGAATGTAAATATAGACATCAGGCAGTACCGCCGCCTCAGGATGGAGGTCCATGCCGAAGCGCTCATCGGCCAGCCTCTGAATGACGGTGAGCTTACCGCATTTATAAGGATCGGATCAGACTATAAGAGCAACTTCTATGAATATGAGATCCCGTTGAAGCTTACGCCTCCCGGAAGATACGACAACAAGTCGGATGATTCGCGGGCGATAGTATGGCCTGAGGAGAACAGTTTTAACATCCTTTTATCGGTATTCCAGGAAGTGAAGCAGGCTCGAAATCGTAAAATACAGGAAGCAGGATCGTCGCTCAGTGTATCAGATGTTTTTGTTTATCCGTATGAAGGACACAGGATCTCAATTTCGGGGAATCCGAACCTGAGCAACGTGAAAGTGATAATGATCGGCATCAGGAACCCGATCCGTACAAGGAACCCGCTGAATGATGACGGGCAGCCCAAGTGGGGAGAAGTGTGGGTCAACGAACTGCGGCTGAATGATTTTGTTGAGAATGGCGGATGGGCCGCAAACGCCCACCTACAGGCCAGGCTGGCCGACTTTGGCACTGTTGATGTCGTGGGGCAGTCAAGTACACCCGGCTGGGGAAGCATCGAGAAGAAAGTAAATGAGCGGAGCAAGGAGCAGGTGATGAAATACGACCTTTCATCAACCCTCGACCTGGGCAAGTTCTTCTCAGAAGAAGCAGGAGTAAGGCTCCCCGTTTATGTGGGATTTTCCGAAACAAGGATCAGGCCCCAGTTCAATCCGCTCGATCCTGACATTCCCCTGGACGCTGCCTTGCGAAATGCCGGTGACGAGATGGAGAGAGACTCCATCAGGGCCATCTCTGAGGATTTTGCCCGACGGAAAACAATCACTGTCAGCAACGCCGGAATTACCAAACGGGGCGAAAAACCTCATGCATGGGACCCTGCAAACCTCAGCGTAAATTATACATACAACGAGATATACGAAAGCGATACAAAGACAGAAATCGACCTGGAAAAGAATTACAGGGGAGGTATCAATTATGACTACCAGGCCAACCCCGCAAACATAATGCCCTTCAAGAGCGTCAAATTCCTAAACGGATCGGTATTCAGGCTGATCAAAGACTTTAATTTCTATGTCTTCCCGAAGAGTCTTTCGTTCAGGACAGACCTTTCGCGTTACTACAATGAAGTCAAGGCAAGGAATATAAATAATCCGTATCTCCGCATCACACCTACATACAAGAAGGATTTTGAATGGACCAGGATGTACGATTTCAAATACGATGTGACCCGTCAGCTTAAGATCGATTTCACCGCAACCAATCTCGCCAGGATCGATGAACCAACGGGAGGTGTTGACAGGGAACGATATTCCAATCAATATGATTACTGGCGTGATTCGGTATTCACCAATATGAAGAACCTGGGCCGGACAACTTCATACAATCACTTCATTAACGCAACATACACCATACCTGTCAATAAGCTTCCCCTTCTTTCATGGGTGAATGCAAATGCCCGGTTCGGCGCTGACTATGCATGGCTTGCAGGGCCTTTGTTCCCTGACAGCATGAATATAAACATCGGGAATTCGATAAAGAACCATAATGAGCTCTCCTTCACTGCCATGGCAAACCTTGCAACCCTGTACGGCAAATCGAAATTCCTGAAAAGGATCGAGAGCAATACCCGCCCTGATGCCGCACAGAGAATGAAACCTGAATACAAGACGGTCAATTATTCAAGGGACAATGTCAATTTCAGGCCTGATGCCGTGAGGGGTATTGTGCATAACCTGGGGACAACTGATGTCAAGGTAAGGATAGTAAAGAAGACAGGCGAGGAGGTTAAGGGCAAGGTTGACATTGTAAATGCCGACAGGATCAATTTTACAGCAATTGAGCAGGTCGACGGCGCCCAGGTGTTGATTGAAGGCCGTGTGCCTGTAAAGAGAAATCCTTTTTCGGTAACCGGGGAATACATTATCAGGGCTCTTCTCGGAATAAGGTCGGCGAGCCTCACATTCACCTCATCGCAGGGCCAGTTCCTGCCCGGGTACATGCCTGAAACGAAATACCTGGGAATGTCGAAATTCAATGATGCCATGGCTCCCGGCTGGCCTTTCATACTGGGCTACAGCGACAGGAATTTCTTTGACAATGCAGCACGCAACGGCTGGCTTTCGAAAGATACATTGCTGAATACCCCGGCAAATTACAGCAATAAGTTTGACATCTCCGGAAGGGTAAACGTTGAACCTTTCCCGGGTTTAAGGATCGATGTGAACGCCGACAGACGGTTCCTTGAGGGAGTGAGCGCTTATTATATAGCCGATATGAACGGAAATTTCCCCGACAGCACCCGGAACCGCATCATCAGCGGAAACTTTTCAATTTCAGTGATCTCGTGGGGAACCGCATTTGAAAAGATCAGGCAGGATAATGATTATGTCTCCCCGACATTCGAGGCGTTCAAGGAGAACCTTGTCATCATCTCCGGAAGAAGGGCTGCAGAGAGAAGCGAAATAGACCCGGGTTATAATCCGGATATCGATCCGTTTACCGGCGATCCTATCGAGGGACCTTATAAGAGCGGATACGGAATAACATCACGCGAGGTGATGATCCCTGCCTTCATAGCTGCATACACAAAAGGCAATCCCAATAAGGTTTCGCTCGAGACTTTCCCATCGGCCCTCAGGATGATGCCTAACTGGCGCCTTACTTTTGACGGACTGTCAAAATTTGAATTCATCCAGAAGGTATTCCGGTCGATAAACATAACACATCAGTACAGGAGCACCTACCAGGTTGCCAACTATACTTCCAATCTCAATTTCTTTGCAGGTGATGGCGGAATAAACACGATCAGGGACCTTCAGAAAAACTTCATTCAGCAATACGAGATCAACGTGGTATCTATCAACGAACAGTTCAGCCCGCTCATTAATGTCGACATGAACTGGGTCAACAGCCTGACCACGAGATTTGAATGGAGGAAATCACGCACGGTTTCGCTTAATCTTACAAGTAACCAGATTGCTGATGCCCGGACGAATGAGCTGGTCATCGGCGCAGGATACAGGTTTGACGAGGTTCAGATAGTACTGAAAACCGGGGGAGGACAGAGAGTGCTTAAAAGCGATCTGACAACAAGGTTCGACCTATCGATCCGCGACAATAAGACGCTTGCCAGAAAACTTGTTGAGGATGTTAACCAGCCTGTTGCGGGACAAAAGGTCTTTACGGCAGGAATCACAGCCGACTATGTTCTGAGCGACAGGTTCAACCTCCAGGTGTTTGCTGACCATACAATGAACAATCCCTTTGTGGCAAGCACCTTCGCCACTTCAAACACAAATTTCGGATTCAGCCTCAAATTTACCCTGGTCCAGTAAGAATTTTATCTCCGGATTCATTTATTTTCTTTTTCAGAAAACGTTTGAAACAAAGTTGAGCTGATCACCTTTCGTAAGATCGGTGAATCTGCGTGAAAATAAATAACATACGTAGTTTTTTATACGGATCATTTTCTATATTTTTGAATGTAGGTAGCATTCGTTTTAGTTCATGAACCCCCTTTCTTATTTCCCCCAAGGGGGAAAGGTAAAGAAAAACTCCTGCCCCCTTGGGGGAAGGTTGGGAAGGGGGTTGTTAAAAAGAAAGAATAAGCGTAAATCTAAATCAGTCTCTTTATGAAAAAGTCCAAACCAAGATTATCCTTCTGGCAGATCTGGAACATGAGTTTTGGATTCCTCGGGATACAGTTCGGCTTTGCGCTTCAGAATGCAAACGTGAGCCGTATTTTTGAAACCCTAGGAGCCAGGGTGGATGACATTCCTATACTCTGGGTCGCAGCGCCTGTGACGGGATTGATCATGCAGCCAATAATAGGTCATATGAGCGACAGGACATGGAACCGCCTGGGGCGCCGCCGGCCATATTTCCTTACAGGAGCGATACTGGCTTCGCTTGCCCTGCTCCTGATGCCAAATTCACCTGCCCTGTGGGTAGCTGCAGGGACTCTCTGGATAATGGATGCATCTATCAACATCTCCATGGAACCGTTCAGGGCTTTTGTCGGCGACATGCTCTCGTCGGAACAGAGAACCAGGGGATTTGCAATGCAGAGCTTCTTCATCGGCACAGGTGCTGTTGTAGCTTCCCTGCTGCCATATATCCTTACCAATTGGTTCAATGTGCCGACAGAACCGGTTGCCGGGAAACTGATACCCATGAATGTGAAGCTGGCATTTTATATCGGGGCAGCAGTCTTTTTTACGGCAGTGCTGTGGACAATCATCCGGACAAAAGAATATTCGCCCGAAGAGCTGGCAGGATTTGAAGAAGGCGAAGGCCTGCAAGCCGAAGCTTCAGCGAAGACTTGGCTCAGTGCGCAGGGCGAGGAGAAGTATGGCAAGACAAAATTTTATGTTCCGGGGCTGATATGGCTTGGCGCAGGGCTGATTCTGACATTTCTGCTTTCGAGGGTAAACCTGGAAAAGGAGCTTTATATAATCACGGGAGGCATAGCGGTATTCGGCCTTCTCCAGATTCTGGCCGGTGTACTTCAAACAACAGGGAAATGGAACAACGGGCTCAACTCGGTTCTGACCGACCTCAGGAACATGCCCGCTACCATGACCCAGCTTGCCGTGGTTCAGTTCTTTACATGGTTTGCGCTCTTCTCACTGTGGATATACACCACATCTGCTGTCACATCGCATATTTACGGAACTTCAGATACTGCATCGCATGCCTATAACGAAGGGGCCAACTGGGTCGGCGTGCTGTTCGGGATCTACAACGGCGTTGCTGCACTGGTGGCTTTCCTTCTTCCTGTACTGGCCAGGGCAACCACAAGGAAATTAACTCACGCGTTATGCCTTATAATAGGAGGAGTAAGCCTGATCTCGATCAGCTTCATCGGTAATCCGTGGCTGCTGGTGCTTCCAATGGCAGGCATCGGCATAGCCTGGGCAAGCATTCTTTCTATGCCTTATGCCATGCTGACAGGAGCCCTGCCCCAGAATAAAATGGGAGTCTACATGGGGATCTTCAATTTTTTCATAGTCATCCCGCAGATACTGGCAGCAAGCATCCTCGGGAGCATGGTGAAGCACCTTTTTCAGGGTAACACAATGAATGCCCTTATAACAGGAGGAATATCAATGCTGATAGCTGCAATTATGGTGAAGTTTGTCAGAGACCTTGACGATAAAAAGAAATAATGGACGTAAAGGGCTGCATATTTGATCTCGACGGAGTCATAGTTGATACTGCAAAATACCATTTCCTGGCATGGAAAAAACTTGCTGACCAGCTAAACATAGCGTTTACGGAAAATGATAACGAAAGACTCAAGGGGGTGAGCAGGATGGATTCCCTTGAAATAATCCTGGAAATCGGCAAAGTCCGCCTTACTGGGGAGATGAAAAGGAAATATGCGCAGCTGAAGAATGAATGGTATGTCGGGTATATAAGCAGGATGACTCCTGATGAAATACTGCCGGGAAGTATTGAATTCATAAATGAAATTAAGGGTGCCGGTATCAGGACGGCAATAGGGTCGGCAAGCAAAAACACCCCGATGATCCTTGAGAGGCTTGGCATCAAATACCTGTTCGATGCAGTCGCTGACGGCAATAGTGTAGAAAAGGCAAAACCCGATCCTGAAGTTTTCCTTGCCGCCGCCCGGATGATCTCGGTCAATCCCGGCGATTGCGTGGTTTTTGAGGATGCGGCCGCAGGCGTTCAGGCTGCGCTCAATGCCGGCATGACCTGCGTGGGCATAGGGTCAGAAAGAATTCTTAAAGAGGCACATTATATTGTTCCGGGATTATATGAGATGAACCTGGAGATACTTAACAAAATTCACGGGAGGAGGCGATGAACAGCGGTTACAAAAAACACGAATGGCTCATAATTGAAGAAGGCTTTCACCCTGAGATGAACAGGGAGTCGGAAAGCATTTTTTCTATCGGAAATGGTTACATGGGGCAGAGAGCTAACTTCGAAGAGAAATATTCAGGCGACACGCTCCTGGGAAGCTATGTGGCAGGCGTATATTATCCTGACAAGACAAGGGTGGGGTGGTGGAAAAACGGATATCCCGAATATTTTGCCAAAGTGCTGAATGCCCCCAAATGGATCGGAATCGACGTCTCGGTCAACGGCAAACCTGTTGATCTCGCTGATGCAAAGATCATTTCTTTCAGGCGGATACTTAATATGAAGGAAGGTTACCTGGAGCGGCTCTTCAGCATTTCAGTTGCCGGGAATAAAACCATCGAGATATCTTCACGAAGATTCGTCAGTATGGCTGAACCTGATGCAGGAATTGTAAGGTATTCAGTTAAATCTGTCGATTTTGAAGGGATCATCAGCTTCAATGTTTATATCGATTCCGATGTAAAGAACGAAGATGCAAACTATGGAAAGAAATTCTGGAAGGAGGTAAGCCGGGAATCAACTGCAGGTATGGGCATAATCATCTCACGCACCATGAAGACCGATTTTCATGTCGCCACCGGAATGACTTATGAAGTTTTGAAAAACAGGAAACCTGTCAGGGTAAAACCTTCAGCAGAAAGCTATGAAAAATATGCAGGCAATGCTTTTTCGATGAGCATTAATCCGACAGAGGAACTGACCCTGATAAAATATGTATCAGTACTCTCATCGCTTAATAATCCAAAATCAGGCCTGATGGACGATGTAAAGAAGAGGCTTGACGATATATCCTCCACCGGGTATGAGAGGCTGTTTGCGGACCACAGGAAGGAGTGGGCCAGGATTTGGTCGGCATCTGATGTTGTGATCGAGGGTGATGTTGCTGCACAGCAGGCCATCCGGTTCAATATTTTTCAGTTAAACCAGACATATACAGGGAAGGATGAGCGGCTCAACATTGGACCGAAAGGATTTACAGGGGAGAAGTACGGAGGAAGCACCTACTGGGACACTGAAGCATTTGCACTTCCATTCTTTCTTAAAACGGCAGATCAGAAAGTGGCCAGGAACCTTCTGATGTACAGGTACAAGCATTTACAGCGGAGCATTGATAACGCCGGGAAGCTCGGATTCAGAAAAGGTGCGGCACTTTATCCCATGGTGACGATGAACGGCGAGGAGTGCCATAACGAGTGGGAAATTACGTTTGAGGAGATCCACAGGAACGGGGCTGTCGCCTTTGCTATCTATAATTATATAAGGCATACCGGAGATAACGGATATATGGCCGATTACGGACTTGAGGTTCTAATTGCCATATCGCGTTTCTGGTGCCAGAGGGCTTCATATTCGGAAGACAAAAAGAAATTTGTTATCCTGGGAGTCACCGGGCCGAACGAATATGAGAACAACGTAAACAACAACTGGTATACCAATACGCTTGCCGTCTGGACGCTGTCGTACACACTGAGCAACCTTGAACAGATGAAGAAGGATGACAGGTACAATTATGACAGGCTGATCAGTAAAACCAAATTTGATTTTGCTGAAGAGACCAGAGCCTGGAGGAAGATCCTTAAAGAGATGTACCTGCCTTATTATAATGAAAAGAAAGTCTTTCTTCAGCAGGATGGATTTCTCGACAAGGTGCTGATGCCTGCCGATGACATTCCCGCATCAGAACGGCCGATTAACCAGCACTGGTCATGGGACCGTATACTGCGCTCCTGCTTTATAAAACAGGCCGACGTGCTTCAGGGATTGTATGTTTTTGAAGATCAATATGACACTGAAACCATTAGGCGGAATTTCGATTTCTACGAGCCGATGACGGTCCACGAATCATCACTCTCCGCATGCATTCATTCAATTCTCGCTTCAAGGATCGGCAACATCAAAAAGGCTTATGAGCTGTACCTCAGGACTGCCCGACTCGACCTTGACGATTATAACAGGGAGGTGGCGGACGGACTTCATATCACAAGTATGGCAGGAACGTGGCTTGCGATCGTTGAGGGATTTGCAGGAATGAGAATACTTGACAGCACTCTATTTCTCAATCCGCTGACCCCGGCCCGGTGGAAATCATATTCGTATCATGCACGGTTCAGGGGGATCCTGTTTGAAGTTAAAGTAAATCACAAGGCGGTATTGATAAAGAACCTCTCATCCAAAACCCTGAAAATCATTATTTTCGGGAAGGAGTATCAGATCAGCGGGAAAGAGAGCCGCGAGATCCTGATACCCTCAAAACAAATCAAAAAATGAGATCATGGAAAAAAATCTTACAGGCATTCTGACACTATGCATGATAATCGCCCTTACGGTGGCAGGATGTTCATTTCTCTCCGGGAAAAAGAAGCTTAAGCCTTTCATTTCAGAAACCATTCATCCTGAATGGATCAGAAATATGGTTGTCTATGAAGTCAACATCCGTCAGTATACCGGTGAGGGAACCCTCTCTGCTTTTGCAGAGCATCTGCCCAGACTGGAGGCTCTTGGCGTTGATGTCCTGTGGTTAATGCCCACATTCCCGATCGGTGAAATAAACCGGAAAGGTGAACTAGGTAGCTATTATTCTGTTAAGGATTACATGGATGTCAATCCTGAATTCGGGACAATTGAAGATCTGAAAAACGTGATAGACAAAACCCATGAGCTCGGTATGTATGTTCTGCTCGACTGGGTACCTAACCACACTGCATGGGATAACCAGCTTGCAATCGATCATCCTGAGTGGTATGCAAAAGACTCAGCCGGCAGATTCACTCCGCCGATAGGCACCGACTGGACAGATGTGATCCAGCTCGACTGGTCGCAGAAAGGACTTCATGATTACATGATTGAAGCAATGAAGTTCTGGGTTAATATGGGTGTTGACGGATTCAGGGTCGATCATCCTCATAACACTCCGAAAGAATTCTGGGAGAGGGCAAAGTCGGAACTAAGCATGATCAAACCTGTTCTTATGCTTGCAGAGCATGAAGGCCCGGGCAATTTCATGGAGAAGGGATTCGATATGAACTATGCATGGGAGATGCATCACCTGATGAACAGCGTGGCACAAAGGAAAGATAACGCCGTTGCCATAAGGAAATATTTTGAAAGAGAGCTTGCTGTTTATCCTCAGAATGTCTGCAGGCTTATGTTCCTTACAAATCATGACGAGAACTCATGGGCCGGGACCATTGATTCACTGATGGGTGACGCGCAGCAGGCTTTTGCCACACTTATCTTCACAGCCCGGGGCGTTCCATTGATATACAGCGGCCAGGAGACATGCCTTGATAAGAAGCTGAAGTTCTTCGTGAGAGATACCATAGACTGGGAAGCCTGTGATCTTACTCCTTTCTACAACAGCCTCATCAGGCTCAAAAAAGAGAACAAGGCACTCTGGAACGGCACTTACGGAGGACCGATGACAATATTAAAAACCAGCAACAGGAGAATATTTGCATTTGCCAGGGAGAAGGATGATAACAGGATCATCGTTTTCCTGAACCTTACAGGAAAGAGTGTGACATTTAAGCCTTCGCTGAAGGGATTTGAAGGAGATTATACTGAGTATTTTACAGGTGAAAAGGCACCACTAAAAATAAGTGTAAAACATACACTTAATCCGTGGGGGTATAAGGTTTGTGTTAAGTAATCATGTACCCAACCCCCTTCCCTGCTTCGCAAGGAAGGGGGCTATATACCTGATTAATAGTTAATTCCCCCTCCTTACGCAGTAGGGAGGGGGTTAGGGGGTGGGTACGTGTAATAATAAAAAGAATATGACAAATTCACTAAGGTTTTCAAAATTGCTGCTGTTGATACTATTCTTCACCACAGCATTATCAGCCCAGAATATCCAGCGGATTGAACCGCCGTTCTGGTTCACGGGAATGGAGGAAACAGCGCTTCAGCTGATGGTATATGGCAAAGACATAAGCACATATGATGTGACAGCCGGTTATCCGGGCGTCAGGTTGACTACCCTGGTAAAAACTAAAAATCCGAATTACCTTTTTATAAATCTCGACATAGGAAAAGGCACTCTTCCGGGTACAATGCAGATCACATTCACCCGGGGAAGGCAGAAGCTGACCCAGGATTATATTCTGCTCGCAAAACCTTCAGAACCGGCAAAGGGATTTGACGCATCAGATGTGATATATCTTCTCATGCCCGACCGGTTTGCCAACGGCGATCCACTGGATGACAGTGTTGAAGGATTGCATGAAAAAGCAAACCGTTCAGATCCCAACGGACGGCATGGTGGTGATCTGAAAGGTATTTATAATCATCTGGATTATATTAAGAACCTTGGAGCTACAGGTATCTGGCTGAATCCGTTCCTTGAAAACAACCAGCAGGCATATTCATATCACGGTTATTCAATTACGGATTTTTACAGGATTGATCCACGGTACGGCAGCAACGAGTATTTTAAAAGCCTGGTGTCAAAAGCTCACGGCATGGACCTGAAGATAATGATGGACATGATATTCAATCATATCGGATCAGGTCACTGGTGGATGACAGACCTTCCTTCAGACGACTGGGTTCACCAGTTCGGCACTTTCACGCGAACAAACTACAGGGCATCGGTATATATGGATCCGTATGCTGCAAAGACAGATGAGGAGCAGATGGAGAAAGGATGGTTCGACAACACAATGCCCGATCTTAACCAGGATAATCCTCTGGTTGAAACCTACCTGATACAGAACAGCCTCTGGTGGATCGCATACTTCGGGATCGACGGGATAAGAATGGATACTTATCCGTACCCGGAGCCTGGTATGATGGCGCGATGGGCAAAGAGAGTCACCGAAGAATTCCCCGGATTTTTTATAGTTGGCGAGGTATGGTACCAGCAGGAAGCTCTTACCGCTTACTGGGCGCATAATAAAGTCAACACCGACGGATACACCTCATTCCTTCCTTCAATAACTGATTTCCCTCTGTCTCTGGCCACCCACAGGGCGTTCAACGAACCTGATAACTGGACCGACGGAGTCGCCAGATTCTATCTGGTATTGTCACAGGATTTTCTGTATCCTGAGCCATTCCACAATGTGATATTCCTTGATAATCACGATCTGACAAGGTTCTATACACAGACAGGCAAGAGCCTTGAGATATATAAAATGGCTCTTTCATTCATATTGACAACAAGAGGCATTCCCCAGTTTTATTATGGAACGGAAATCGTTATGGAAGGTGATAAAAACCGCGGTGACGGATTCCTGAGGGCTGATTTCCCGGGAGGATGGCAGGGCGATGAAAAAAATGCTTTCACAGGGAAAAATCTTACTGCTGCAGAGAAGGAAGCATATGATTTTACAAGAAAGCTTCTTTTCTGGAGAAGGGACAAGGAGGTCGTTCATAGCGGAAAGCTTAAGCAGTTTATCCCCGAAAACAACCTGTACGTTTATGCCAGGTACAATGCTGAAGAGAGTGTGCTGGTGATACTCAACAACAATGACAGGGAAACCAGGACGATCACAAGGGAGAGATATGGCGAGGTAATGGAAGGTTATTCAAAAGCCTTTGATGTGGTTTCGGGTGCAGCCATAGATGATATTTCATCATTCAAGATCGCTCCGAAGTCTGCAATGATCCTGGAACTGAAATAACCTCATATATGAAAAAAGAATTATGGTTTCTGATTTTACTGCTGCTTACCGGCTGCCGGCAGGTTCCGCAGGTAAAATATAACTTTGCAGAATTCTTGAAACCTGCCGAAAATCCCATTATCCGGGCAGATTCATCTTTTACATTTATCGATCCGGTCAGCGGTATTGAGGTAAAATGGCAAAAAGCAGATGTATTTAATCCTGCTGCCATAGTGAGGGACAATAAGGTCTTTCTGCTTTTACGGTGTGAAGATAATCCCGCTGCTCATCTTGGAGGACGGACCTCAAGGATTGGCCTGGCTTCCAGTGATGATGGAATAAATTTCATTAAACACCCGGTACCGGTGCTTTACCCCGATTCAGGCAAATTCATGATTTACGATCATCCCGGAGGCTGTGAAGATCCGCGGATCGTTCAAACTAATGATTCTTTGTATGTTTTAACATATACATCATGGAATTACAGGATTGCCAGGTTAAGTGTTGCATTTTCGAAAGACCTTGAAAAATGGGAAAAGCAGGGACCTGCATTTGCAAAGGCATATGACGGGAAGTTCCTGGATACATGGTCAAAATCAGGATCCATTATTACTAAGATGGAAAACGGAAGTCTTGTTGCTGCAAAAATAGATGGCAAATACTGGATGTACTGGGGCGAACAATTCATTAACCTGGCCTGGTCAGATAACCTGTCTGACTGGACACCTTTGCTGGATAATAATGGTGACCTTAAGAAGCTGGTTGTAACGCGTCCTGGTAAGTATGACAGCGACCTTGTAGAATGCGGCCCTCCTGCTTTGATGACGGATAAGGGGATAATCTTGTTTTATAACGGGAAAAACGCCGTCGGAGAAAAGGCTGATAAATCTTTGCCGGAATCCACATATTCAGTGGGGAAGGTTGTTTTTGATCCCGGAAATCTTGAAAAGATAATGAGCCGTTCCGATACCTGTTTATTGAAACCGACACTGCCTCACGAGATCTCCGGCCAGTATTCGGCAGGAACAACTTTTTCCGAAGGGCTTGTTTATTTTAAATCAAAATGGTTCCTTTATTATGGGACTGCAGATTCCTTTGTTGGAGTAGCTGTCTCTGAGTAATTGCCTTGTAAAGACAGAATTGCTTACAATACCTTATTATAATAAAGTAATTTGACTTTCACCAATCATCAATAAAAAGAAAATATTGATATATAATCCTGATAATTAATTTTTTATGTTTCCAGTCAAATAACCCCCTTTCCCGTTTCCCCCAAGGGGAGGGCCGAGCGTAAAGAACCAGCCCGGTGGGCTGGTTTAGCGATGGAGCCAGCCTGCCGCGGTGGCCTTCCCCCGTGGGGGAGGGTTGGGATGGGGGTTGTTTAATGCAAAACGAAATATTATTACTAATCATAACCGATACTCATATATAACAAAATTAAGAAGCAATGAAAGGCAGGAATTTAAAAACCAGAACACACAAAACTCTTATGGTCAGGAAACTAACCGGAGTTATATTCTTTCTGATGATCCTGATGGTTATGGCTTTTGCCCCTGATCGTCCGGAATGGCGCCAGCTGTTCAATGGAAAGGACCTGACAGGCTGGAAGCATATTGGTCCTGGTGATCATTATGTGGAAGACGGGCTGATCAAGTCACACGGCGGAATGGGCCTGCTCTACTGGCATGGTGAACAGTTCGGGAATTGTGTTATTAAGGTTGTATACAGGATGCGCGATGAAAACAGCAATTCCGGCGTTTTTATCCGTGTCCCGATCGAGCCAAGGGAAGAATGGATGCCCATACACTACGGTTATGAGGTTCAGATTGACAATAAACCTGAATTATCGGACGAAGACGAGTACCATTATACAGGTACAATATATTCTCTCACTAAGCCGATGGTTAAAGCCGGCAAGCCAGGCCCGGAATGGAACACTTTTGAGATCACACTCGATGGTCCGCGCACAATAGTATTCCTGAATGGGGTAAAAGTGACAGACTATACCGAAGGTGATCCCGTGCCGGAACGGGTATTTGATTTTGAACCCATCCGCGGACCAAGGCCCGACAAGGGATTTATAGGTGTCCAGAATCACGGCGATGCAGATTTAGTCTACTATAAAGAGATTGCAGTAAAAAAGCTAAAAAAGAAATAAGTCAGAAAATGAAAAAAGTCACTGAAGGTTCAAAAAACACTGATGAAATTACCAGGAGGGATTTTGTCAGGACAGCTGCAGCAGGAGCTGCCGCCATTACAATAGTTCCAAGCTTCGCAGTAAGCGGCTGCGGACATGTTGCGCCAAGCGACAGGTTACTGATTGCAGCAATCGGATGCGGGGGAGAAGGAAGCGACGATATCCGTCATTATGCTATCGCGCCGAAAAAAAATGCCGAAATAGCTTTTCTCTGTGATGTTGACGACAGGCAGGCCGCGGCAAAAATAAAGGAATTTCCGAAAGCAAAATTCTATCACGACTGGAGAGAATTGTTTGATAAGGAGAGCAGGAATTTTGATGCAGTGTCGGTAGCTATCCCCGATCATAACCATGCTGTTGTGGGTTTGTCTGCAATGCAGCTTAAAAAACATCTCTACCTTCAGAAACCTCTCACGCATGATATCTATGAAGCACGTGTTCTTACCAAGGCTTCTGAAAAATACAAAGTGGTGACTCAGATGGGCGATCAGGGAGCTTCATGTGACGGGATGCGTACCTTGAGGGAATGGATTGAAGCCGATATCCTGGGAGAGATTGATAAGGTCTATTGCTGGACTGACAGGCCGGTATGGCCGCAGGGAATACCATGGCCTTCTAAAAGTGCTGCCATTCCGTCAGAACTGAATTGGGAACTCTGGCTGGGTACTGCAGAAGACACAGAGTATATAGATAACCTGGTTCCATTCAACTGGCGGGGCTGGTGGCGTTTTGGCACCGGAGCCCTCGGTGATATGGGATGCCATATCATGGGCCCCCCGTTCAAACTGCTGAATCTTGGCTACCCGACAGAAGTTTCATGCAGTGCAAGCACAGTTTACAGCGGAATCTTCATCGAAGGCATATACCCTGAGAGCGGGCCGGTATCCAGTTCAATCCGGTTCAGGTATAAACTGAAAAGCGGGAAAGAACTTGACCTGTACTGGATGGATGGAGGTATAACACCGGAACGCCCCTTTGAAATCGAACCTGAACTTAATATGAACAACGTAATGGCAGACTGGCCGGGATTGAATGATTATGAAGGCGGTACCCTTTTTATAGGAACAAAGGGCAAGGCTGCCTGCGGATGGGGTGGACGCAATCCGATTCTTCTGCCGCTTTCACGTAATAATGAAATAAATGTTCCGAAAAAATATCCCAGGATTGAAGGTGATATGGATGGCCACTGGTGGCAGTGGATTGATGCCTGCATTGCAGGTTACGGAAACGCAGAGGTTGACTCTCCGTTCGTCGGATATGCCGGTCCTCTTACCGAAACAGTACTGATGGGCAACCTGCTTCTCAGATGCTTTAACATCCGTGAAAAGATCACACGGACAGATCCTGTCTATGGCGTTATGGAAGGTAGCATCTTCCCAGGACGGTATATCTCCTATAAATGGGATGGTGAAAATATGAGGATCACAAACTTTGAACAGGCTAACCAGTTCGTGAAAAGAGAGTACAGGAAGGGGTGGGGCGAGTTGAAGATTTAGTATTCGAATACCTGCAGATCTTCGTCGTTTATTGCAGCAATAAGATACCGTCTTCCGGATATTTTAATTTTTATGATCCTCCTCGCATCTCCTTTTATTATAAGACCGCTTGCGGAAGGCATTAATGGTTTAAAACGGTAATCTTTTGCGCCCGGCAGGTACCAGCCATAACTGGCATCATACCTGCCATAGGTAGGTCTGACATTATACATATTGCCTGCAATTACAATGTCGTTGATTCCATCATTGTTGAAATCATCAACCATAATAGTGCGAATCGTTGAAAATTGGGCTTCTACGGGCAGCTTAACCATCGAAAAAGTTCCGTCTCCGTTATTTATAAAAAGACAACTTTCAAATAATTCGGCTTTCTTTATAATCGATTGATCGAGTATGTGCCTTCCAAAAATTTCTTCAACAGGTTTTCCTCCAAAATCAGAATAATTCGGGAAGTTATTATTAAACCCTTTCATCTGACTTACCAGTTCATCCAGTGGAGCCACAGGATAGCTCAAACCTTCCTGGTAGTAACAGATAATCTGGTCAGGCGTACCGTTGTTGTCAAAATCATTCAGATACATTTCAACAGGTTCTGTTGATGATGCTCTTAATATCGAATTCAATCCCAGGTTGCCTCCGATTAAATCCATATCTCCATCCAGATCGATGTCATATTCATGGATGCAATACCACCAGCCCGATGTATTATCCAGTCCCGCTGAACTTGTTACATCCTGAAAATAACCATTGTCATTTCTGTAAACACATATTTTCATCCATTCTCCGGTGACTATCAGATCTTTATCCCTATCATTATCATAATCGACCCACCTGGCATCGGTTACCATACCTGCATGTTTTATTTCCAATATTCTTTTATCTGTAACATCTCTGAATTTACCTGATCCATCGTTTTCAAGAAGAAAATGTTCAGGTGACCACCCATAGGCTCCGGGTACAGATCTTGAGCCAACAAATAAATCAATGTCCCCATCATTATCAAAATCTGCCGCCCTGACACAGGAACCATTAAATGCCATATAAGGCAATGCTCCTTTTTCACTCCTGCTGAATTCACCTTTACCATTGTTAAAAAGCAGCAGGTCTGACAGGAAAGGATCCCCTATAGGGAACTCATTGCCTCCCCTGACTATATAAAGATCGAGATCACCGTCACCGTCGGCATCAAAGAAAACTGCATCAACATCTTCGGAGAACCTTTCTCTTATGAAAACAGGCATTGCAGATTCCCGGAATGATCCGTTCTTATTTTGCAAAAATATCATGGCCGGCTGTCCCTTGGCACCTCCGATAAACAAGTCTTCAAGTCCATCACCATTTATATCACCTGCGGTAATTGGAGGCCCTTCTGCCGACAAACTGTGAGGGATCAGCTTTTCCCGGTTAAAATCGGTGTATTCATCTTCTCTGTGTCTGTACTCCAATCCCGGGATCAGGGTCTTTCTGAACAACTTAATATATTCTTCTTCCTTGTTTTCCGATGCCTGAGGTTTCTCTCCGGAGGTCATTTCCAATGCTAGGGTTGTATCTGCCGGAATATCTTTCAGCAATTGTTCTGAAAGATCAGGCCACCGGACAATGATTGAATCAATTACCGTTACTGACCCTAATCCAAAATGCAGAATATCCGGAACGCAAGACATAAAACCTCTTGTCGGAAATTGCTCGGAAACCTGCTTTTGCCCATTTGAATATATCGTTACGCGGGTACCGATAGCCCGTGTGTTCAACCCCCTGCCATTAAAAACTATCGACAGAAAATGATTACCTGTAAGGTTTTGAGAATTATTCCTGTAGATAAAAGCATGGTCATTTATATTGTTTACGATGAGATCAAGGTCGCCGTCGTTATCCAGATCAGCATAAGTGGCTCCATTGGAATATGAGCGGATGTCAAACCCCCATTCTTCTGCCATGTTGGAAAATGTGAGATCACGGTTATTTTTAAAAATATAATTGATGTTTGGGTGCAGCGGCATCTTTTCATATAATACACTGTTCGGGACATCAGTATTATCCTTGGTAGGGAAAAATCTGTTTCCTCCTGTCAGGAATTTAACATAATCCAGATCATTTGCCCTGCGGTATATGCCATTTGTAATAAAAAGATCTTTCCACCCGTCATTGTCTGCATCGCAAAATAACGGTGACCAGCTCCAATCCGTTGAATAGATGCCTGCAAGCAGCCCTATCTCACTGAACAAGCCGTCACCAAGGTTAAGCTGCAGGTTATTGCGAACATACTGGTAATGATATCCAAAGTCTTTCTTTATCTCAAACAGTTCATAGTCATCTTCCCCTCCCGATTGTTTTCGTATTTTTTCGTTATCGGGCAGCATATCAAGAACAATCACATCCAGAAGTCCGTCATTGTTCATATCTCCAACATCATTTCCCATTGAAGATCTGGTTGTATGAGCCATAAACTCAGTCAGCCGCTCTGAAAACGTGCCATTGCCGTTATTGATGTATAAATAGTCATCTTCGTGGAAATCGTTTGAAACATATATATCCGGGAAACCATCATTATTGATGTCGCAAATATTTACACCAAGCCCGTAGCCGATCTGACTGCTGAAAATACCGGTCTGACTTGTTGCGTCTGTAAAAATATGCTTTCCCTCTGTTACGTCGTGTCTGTATAATTTGTCGCCTGCCCGCGGGTCCTGTTCTGAACGTAATGAAACCCCTCCATAACTTCTCGAGGTATGTACAGAATGATTAAGAAGGTACATATCAAGGTCACCATCCAAATCATAATCGAAAAAAGCTGTCTGGGTTGAAAAACCCTGAAAATCAAGGCCATATTCATGTGCCTCTTCTCTGAATGTAAGGTCTCCCTGGTTTAGAAACAACTGGTTTCTGCCATACAGGTTCTTATAATTACCGACATGGCATACATAGATATCAAGAAAACCGTCGCCATTAACATCAGCCATTGTTACACCCGTTGTCCAGTTGCCCTCTCCTGATACCCCTGCAGCATCAGTGATGTCTTCAAATGTAAGATTACCCTTGTTCAGGTAAAGTTTATTTGATTTTTGATTTGAAGTGAAATATAAGTCAATCAGACCATCATTATTAATATCACCGGCTCCAACTCCGGCGCCGTTATTGAAATAGAGGTATTCGATAATATTGAACTCCTCATTTTCTGTAAGCTGGTTATTAAAGTCGATATTTGTAACAGATGGCGGTAATAGCGAAAACAGACGGTCTGCCTCATTCCCCCGGTATTTACATGAGGTTAAAAAAAATATCACAAGCAAAATCAGAAGATGGTTTTTCATAAGAAATCTTCACCTGCTAAGGATTTTAAGAATTTGCAGCGGCTTATTATTGCGGGCGACCAATAATATTTCCCCGCCGGGAGTTGTCACTTCCATAATATCTCTGATCTCTCCGTCAAGGTGAAATCCTGTTATTCCCGGAGGGATATATTTAAAACCTCCCTGTCCGTCACCCTCCAGGAATGTCCCGTAGCTGGCATCGTAACGGCCAACCTCCGGTTTGACTTTGTACAGATTACCACCGAGCAATATATCGGGTTTCCCGTCTTGGTTATAATCACCGGTACTGGCAGCAAATACGGGTGAAAACTGGGCCTCAACAGGCAGCTCTCCTCTTTTAAAATGTCCTGTTCCGTCATTTAAGAAGAGGGAGGTTTCAAGGAGACATGCCTCAAGGTATATGGAATTTTTTAATTGTTCGGCTGAAAAGATATCTGTAATTTGTTGATCTTTATACATTTCGTATTTTGGATATCTGTTCTTAAGAGCAGGTATTTGCATGGTAAGATCGTGCTTCAGGGCAAGAGGATACGATTTATCTCCCTCATAAACACTGATTATCTGCTCTGCTGTGCCATTCAGATCAAAATCATTTACATACATTGTTACCGGTTTTTCGGGTGTTGCTTTAAACCTTGAATTTAATCCATGGTTTCCGGCTATAAGATCAATATCCCCGTCACCATCAAAATCGCCCGCTGCCAGGCAATTCCACCAGCCTTTTGTATTCGAATCAATTGCTTCCTTTCTCTCCTCAAAAGTGCCGTTTTCATTGATGAAGATCTTAACCGGCATCCAGTCGCCCGCAAGTATAATATCTTCATCCCCGTCTCCGTCAACATCTTCCCACAGCATATCCCTTATCATACCGGCATCTTGTAATCCAGGGGCAATCCGGGAAGTAACATCAATAAAATTACCTTTCCCGTCATTCTCAAGTATATAACCACTTGCTGGAACTCCATAAAGAAAAGGTTTAAGACGTATGCCGACAAACAATTCAATCATCCCGTCATTATCAAAATCTGCCGCTCTGACACAGGATGTGCTTTCATATTTGCCTGAAGGCAAAATCTGCAACGATTTAATAAACTGACCTTTGCCAGTATTTAAATATAACCGGTCAGCTAAAGCCGAAGAACTTTCCGGGAATTCATTTCCTCCGCAGGCAACATATAAATCAATGTCGCCGTCGCCATCCGCATCAAACATGGCACAATCCGTTTCCTCCGATATCTTATCCTCTGCAAATATGGATCTTCCAGACGGAAGAAATGAACCATTTTTCTGTTGTATAAACAAAGCACCCGGGTCTCCTTTGGCACCACAAACATAAACATCTTCGAGTCCGTCTCCATTTACATCACCTTTACACATACGGGGACCTTCGGTAGACAACATGTGATAAATCAGGGATTCCCGTTCAAAATCATTAAAATCAAGCTCCTTGTGAGTGAAATTGATAACTTTTTCAGAGGTAATATCTTTAAACAACAAGTTATTTTTCTTTATTGAACCTTTAATATTCCAGGATATTCTTTCTGCATCTTTCTGGTGAAGAGTTAATACCTGATTTGCCTTTACATCTTTCATGATTGTTACCCGGTCATCGGGCCAGACAACTATAAGTGAATCAACCATCTGTAAAGGACCCAGTCCCAGATTGGGGCGCGGATCGCTGGATGACAGATACCCTCTCATAGGCATCTGCTCAAGGTATATGATATTTCCATTGTGTTTTGCTGTTACTTTAGCACCAATAGCCATCGTATTACCCTGTTCTCCCTTCAGAATTACTTTCAGATAGTGATTATCAGGAAGCTTATGGTCGGTTTCATTCCGGTAGATGAACATCGGCATGTTGACATTGTTGACTACAAGATCCATATCCCCGTCGTTATCAAGGTCCCCGTAGGCAGCTCCGTTTGAGAAGCTGGGTTCATCCAGTCCCCATTCGGCCGCGAAGTTCTCAAACCTGTAGTCTCCGTTATTTTTATAAGCATAATTCGGGATTTTTACAGACGGGATGGCATCGATCAGGGTTTTATAATCCACGTTGGTGCCGGACACTATCGACATTACCATATCACGGTTGGAAAAATACTGAATATAGTCCTGGTCTGTCAGGTCCTTGTAAATACCGTTTGCGACAAACAGGTCTTTTAATCCATCATTGTCGAGGTCCAGTATCAAAGCACCCCATGACCAGTCAGTTGCATTAACCCCGGCAATACGTCCTATTTCACTGAAAGTTCCGTCAGCGTTGTTTAACTGAAGCATATTCCGGGTAAACTGATGATAGTAATCATTCTCGACATTTGACCAGTAGCCCTCCCAGTTATCAAATGTGGTTTTTGTTTTCAGACGGTCGTTATTTTCGGGTACCATATCAGTTGCGAATATATCCGGATAGTGATCGTTGTTAATATCTGCCATGTCAGCACCCATTGAGGCTGCGGAAATCGATCTCATCATATCTGTCATGGTCTCCCTGAATGTTCCGTCATGATTATTTAAATAGAGATAATCTCTCTCAAAAAAATCATTCGAAACATAAATATCCATCCATCCATCCTGGTCAATATCCCCAACTGTTACCCCCAATCCAAAACCTATCACGCTTCCAAAGATACCTGCATCATGACTGACATCGGTAAATTTGTTGTTATTGTCTTTTCTGAAAAGCTTATCTCCACCGATTGAGTCCCTGATAAACCGCTGGTTATCTTTCAGGTTAAAACTGCCAATTGCTCTTGAAGAATTATTCAGTAAATACATGTCCAGATCGCCATCTTTATCATAGTCAAAGAAGATTGCATGTGTTGAAAAACCCGGATCATCAAGGCCATATTCCTGTGCCTGGTCCGTGAAAGTAAGGTCTCCATTATTGATATATAATTCATTCCGGCGGTCATCGCCTTCCAGGTTTCCTGAGTTGCAGATGTATATATCCAACCAACCATCACCGTTTACATCGGCAACGCTTACACCTGTCGACCACTGTCCCCTTCCTTCGATACCAGCACTTTTTGAAATGTCTTGAAACCTGAAATCTCCATTGTTCAGATACAGAGCGTTACTGCCCATATTTGATGTCAGGAAAATATCGATAAGACCATCATTATTTACATCTCCGAGAGCTACTCCTCCACCATTATAGAAATTGCGATAAGTATATATATTGAATTTGGTCTCAAGTTGTTTATCGTAGTCGAGATGATTAACAAATAAAGCATTTGTAACAGATGATGGCATCATCCTGAATAGAACGTCTCCTGAACGCTTGTTTAATTTTCTGCCACAGGCCGATATGGAAAACAGTGCCAGGAATAAAAGGAACCATGTTAATGCACTGTATACTTTACCGGTTCTATCCATTCTATTTCGTCTCAGTTTCAATTAAAAGAGTATCGGTATTATTTCCAAAATCAGTACTGAATTCAAGAGAATCCTTATTAATGAGCATATCAGTAAAGAGTGCCCACACATACAGATCGTCTTTTTTAAAAATCAAAATACGCCGGTTCCCGTTTACTTTTATATATGCAGTTCCTTTTTCGGGATGCCTCACTTCTATGAAGCCACGTCCATAAATCTTTTTATACCAGTTTAATACATCAACCTGCAGATTATCTGAAGATAATTCTTTATTCCAGGGAGCCCATCCGGCATAGGCAAATCTCACGGGCATTTCAGAAATCTTGTCATCGGTGAATGTCGGATAGAAATCCATGAGAGCAGGATGCTTTAATTCGTTTTTTAATACATATGCAACAGTTGTATTATTCGTACCTTGTCTGATAAGTCCACGTCGATTAAGCTTCCAGCAATGCACATAGAAATCCTTTTCAGGCATTCCAAGGTAAATTCCCATAAACAGGGAGTCATACCTGATTCCTCCTGCCAATTCGTGCTTTAATCTTCTCTCGTATCGTGATGTCGGAGAACACCCTGACCCTAAGAATAAAAAAAGCAGATACATTAATAGCCATAAAACTCTTATTTTCATAGTAATAATCAGTATTGGTAAAACTGCAAATTATCATTATTTCTTGCAACAATAACAAGTCGATTTTTATTTATTTTCAGCATCTTCAGATCGCGTATCTCCCCCCTGGTAAAAAAGCCCGATTCCAGAGGTGAGAGGGGCTGCCATTTTCCTTCAATTGTTCCTTTTAACAGCAGTCCGTAGCTGGCATCATAGATGCCTGTTTCAGGTTTGGCCCGGTAGAGGTTTCCGCCTGTTAATATGTCACAAATACCATCATTATCAAAATCATCCGCAGCAATTGCAAAAACCGGCGAGAATTGCGCTTCAGAAGGAAGCGGGGACAGGGTAAATGATTTATTGCCATTATTTATCATAAAGCAGCTCTCCATGATTTTTGCATTTAATATGACTGACCTTTCCAATACCTCTGCCGGGAAAATATTATCAATTGTCTGATCTTTATAGTCATTATACGTCTTATATTTATTCTTCAGGGAAGGAATTTGTCTTACAAGATCATCCTTCATCACCGCAGGATAAGATCTGTTCCCTTTGTAACCACAGATTATTTGTTCAATACTTCCATTCAGATCAAAATCATTCACGTACATGGTTAAAGGCTTTTGGTCAGATGCTTTAAAAAAAGAGTTCAATCCGTGATTGCCCACAACAAAATCGACATTCCCGTCGCCATTCAGATCCCTTGCAATAAGAGCATTCCACCAGCCTTCGGTATTAAGTAAGCCGAACCGTTCAGTTTCGTCTTTGAACACTCCCCGCTCATTAACAAATATCTTTATCGGCATCCAGTCGCCAACTATAACCATGTCAGGATCGCCATCATTATCTATATCGGCCCATTTCATATCTGTAATCATGCCTGTATTTACCAGTCCGGGCGCCCTCCTGGCTGTAATATCCGAAAAATTTCCCCGGCCATCATTTTCCAGGAGATATCCATTAACCGGCAAGCCATATTCAAACGGGCGCAGGCGGACACCAACGAAAAGATCCATATCACTATCATTGTCAAAATCTGCCGCCTCAACGCAGGAACTGCTTTCAAACCCGGATGCAGGAAGCATTTGTGGTGATTTCGAGAATTTACCTTTTCCGTCATTAATATAAAGTCTGTCGAACAATGCGGATGAGCTTGAAGGAAATTCATTTCCGCCACTGGTTACGTATAAATCCATATCTCCGTCACCATCAGCATCGAAGAACACACAATCTGTATCCTCTGATTTTTTGTCAGTTTTAAATAATTCCAGGTTAGTATTATTGAAATGACCCTGCGGATGCTGTACAAACAGGGCTCCGGGATAATCTCTTGCACCACATATGTACAGATCTTCAAGTCCATCCCTATTCACATCTCCCACAGCAATATGCGGTCCCTCATTCGACAACATCCTGAATAGAAGTCTGTCTCTCTCAAAATCCACAAAGTCGTTTTCCCTGTGTGTAAAATCAAGGCCCATAACTCTTTTAACATTCTTGAAGACTTGCGGATGCTGTTTTTCGGTTAACCTTGAATTTCTTTTTCCCGGGTCTTTTTGATCTAGAATAAGTAATTGATTAACAGCGACATCTTGCAAAAAGGTGGTTTTGCCATCAGGCCAGTTTACCAGCAGGGAATCGATTAAGCTTACTGATCCGAGCCCGAAATGGAGGCGGCAATCTACAGAAGATTTAAAACCGCGCATAGGCATAATTTCCTGGTAATTTATTTTTTCTTCACAGTAAAGTGTGACATTGGCGCCAATTGCTCCTGTATTTTGCCCTGTGCCCTTAAGGGTTACTGTGAGATAGTTGGCATCTGATCTGGCTTGTGACTCATTTCTGAAAATAAAAGGAGGCATATTTACATTATTAATAGCCAGGTCAAGGTCTCCGTCATTGTCAAGATCACCATAGGCAGCCCCGTTGGAAAAGGAGGGGGTATTCAAACCCCATTCATCTGAAAGGTTGGTAAACGTCAGATCGCCATTGTTATTAAAAGCATAATTGGAAATCCTCACTGACGGTATATTATCAATGAGACTTAAAATCGCTGATTCCTCGCTTTTAATCAACGACCTCATAATGGCCGGATTTGAATAAATATCCAGGAAGTCACGGTCCAGGAGATCCTTATAGATGCCGTTGGCAACAAAAATGTCTCTCCATCCGTCATTGTTAAGGTCCATTATCAATGCTCCCCAGCTCCAGTCGGTTGTACTGACACCACTCAATCTTCCTATTTCACTGAAAGAACCGTTTCTGTTATTTAACTGAAGAACATTCCTGGCAAACTGGTGATAATAACCGTTAATGACTTTCATCCGGTAGGTGTCCCAGTTCTCAAACAGCACCTTTGTCTTAAGACGTTCATTGTCTTCAGCTGTCATCTCTGTTGTAAAGATCTCCGGCCAGCCATCATTATTTATGTCAGCCATATCAGCGCCCATCGCTCCAAGGCTTATCTCACGCAACTGCGATTCGAGCGATTCGGTGAAAGTGCCGTCTCTGTTATTGATATAAAGGTAATCACGCTCAAAAAAATCATTGGATACATAAATATCAAGCCATCCGTCACGATCAATGTCCCCTGTGGAAACGCCAAGGCCAAATCCGATTTTGCTGGAATAGATCCCGGCTTCTTTTGTCACCTCAACGAAATGCCCTTCATCATTCCTGAAGAGTTTATTTCCACCAAGGGAGTCTGGTATCTCCCGCTGACCCTGTTTCATATCAAATTCTGCGACAGACTGGAAGGAATTGTTAAGCAAATAACAATCAAGATCGCCGTCGCGATCATAATCAAAGAAGGATGCATGGTTTGATAAACCAAAAACTGCAAGTCCATATTCTTCAGCTTTCTCCGAAAAGGTCAGATCGCCGTTATTAATAAACAGTTCGTTAAAGCGATGTTTACCCTGAGGATCACCTGATTTACAGATATAAATATCAAGCCATCCGTCGCCATTGATATCTGCAATACTTACTCCGGTGGACCATGATCCCAAACAACCCACACCTGCTTTTTCGGTTATATCCTCAAAAATAAAATTGCCTTTGTTTAAATAAAGTTTGTTTCCTGTCTGGTTTGCACAAAAAAAAATGTCGGGAAGGCCATCATTGTTAAAATCACCAAGGCCAACACCTGCGCCATTATAAAAGTTCCTGTAAGTATATGTATTGTATTCCTCGGTATTTTCTACCTTGTTTATGAAATCAATATTTGTATGTTGTTCGTTGAGAAGAGTAAATAACTGTTTTTGAATAAAATAAGATTGTTCAGTATTGCATGAGCATAGAAGGATGGGCATTAAAATTTTCAATGCCGGAAAAAAACTATTAATCCTGTAATAATCCATACTAAGAGACGATCATTTAAAATCCGAATTCTGACAAAGAAAAAGAGAGCAGGTAAATTTAGTAATAACCTGCTCTCTTCAGAGATATTATTCAGATAATACTAGTAACCCGTATTCTGAACCAGGTTGGGGTTAGCAGCAGTTTTATCCTTATGTATCGGGAATATTGTAAGATATGAGCCTTTTTTCACTACATCACCAGGATTATAGTATGGAAGAATCCATTTCTCAAGTTCGTCCCATAACCCCCAGCGGATAAGATCCTGTCTCCTGTGATTTTCAGCGAACATCTCACGTCCGATTTCATTTAACAGTTCTCCGCCTGCAACACTGGGTCCTGTCATATCATAACTGATAGGTCCGTCAAGAGAAGTAAGTGCAGGCACTCCGGCCCTGTTTCTGACCAGGTTTACAAGGGTAAGTGCCTGAGCTACATTTGCGGCTCCGCCTTTGCGCCATAATGCTTCAGCTTTCATGAGAAGTACATCGGCATAACGAAAAACGGCGTAATCATTGCTCATGTTATCAGGCTGGCTTCCAAGGGCTATTTCCCATTTGCCTATCCTGACACCGGACTGACGATAAGCCTGGGGGCCAAGTTCATTGATCTGACCTTGTGTTGACCCGATGTTTCCGAAATTCAGAGGTGCACCATCGGGATCTCCAGGCAGCGGAACAGGTAGGCGGTTGGGCTGGGGTACTTCGAATCCGTCGTCCATAACAAGCCCTCCTCCCGCCTTATATTGATACCCGGCAATAAAATTGCCTCTTTTTGTGGCAGGACCTGTAAGAGTCCCGGCATCTCCTTTTCTTAAATCGGTATCATCGTAAGAATTATAGAATTCTTCCATTGCACAGAATCCGTTCCACGGCTGAGCAGTCAGATTATATGTTTGCTGGCTGCCATAATGCAATGACCTTACAGCTATATTAAAATTCCGGAAAAACACCTGGTCATATGGAATTGCAAAAATGAATTCCTTTGATCCTGAATTGTTAACATTGAAATTTGAGAAATAGTTGCTTTCCAGAGAATATTTTCCGGAATTGATAACCTCATCACATGCGGCAATCACTTTATCCCACTGGGCTGTTCCGCTGTAAACCTGGGCATTGAGGTATAATTTGGCAAGCAGTGTTTGTCCCGCGTAGTAATTCATTCTTCCATATGTTGTACCATCAACAGCATCAGAAAGTTTTGGAACAGCTGTTTCCAGATCGTCAATAATGAAATTATATACTTCTAACCTTGATTTTGTGGGAGGAGCTGCCTCAGCAGTGGCAAAATCAGTAACCAGGGGCACATTGCCAAACCAGTCAATAAGCTGCCAGTAGAAGAAACCGCGAACAGTTTCAAGTTCAGCAATAAAAGCATCGGCACTTGCCTGATCAACCTGCCCGCTCTCCACAAGACTCTGGAACTGATAGATCAGTCTGTTGGCTGTATTAACACCTCCGAATCCAAAATTCCAGCCTCCGTTGAAATAACCATCTTCATTGTTGTAGGAATGTAAATGAGCTCTTCTGAGAGTTCCTCCGTCATCCCAGTCCTGACCTCTTGTCGGAACAACTATTTCATCTGTCATTATTTCATGCAGTGACCAGGGGTCATTTGAAGCGTAATCTGCAAACTGTGTATATGCGGCACCCAGGGCTGAGATGAATTCTTCTTCGGTTTTGAAGAAATTGGCCGGTGTCACGGAATCGAACAGTTCTTCATCCAGATTGGTACAGGACTGATTCAAAGTTGTTACCAACAAGGCAAATAATGCAACTCTTATCAGTAACAAATATCTTTCTAAATTATGTCTTACTATTGTTTTCATGTCTTATACTTTTTCAGGATTAAAAAACAATGTTTGCACCAAAAGTAACCGATCTGGTTCTGAACCAGGTATTTCTTCTGTCAATACCAGGTATAAGCGGATTGTTATTACCTTCAATATCTCCATACCTCGGGTTCGGATCTGCACCTTTGTATTTGGTTATATAGAATAAGTTGTTACCTGCAAAGTACAGCCTGATCTTGCTGAAACCTGTACTCTGAGGTACACTGAAATTATAACCAAGGCTCATGTTATCGAGAGTGACAAAATCGGCATTTTCGATATGAGTGCTGTTCAAAACACCTGAAGAGTTGTTCAGGTAAGTCCCTGATGTCGGATTCTTCATGTCTTTTGCTGTTTTTGGCAGATTATAAGAACCTATCATTTTAGGAACTTCATAGAAGCCGCGGTAGGAATTGAGCAGATCATGGCCGAATACTCCGCGGAAGAAAACGCCCAGATCCCAGTTTTTATAGGTAAAATTGTTTGCAAACCCCAACAAAAATTTCGGCAAACCGTTGCCGACAATCTGCCGGTCGAGAGTACTGATGGATCCGTCGTTGTTTGTATCTTCAAAGATCAGGTTACCGGCTGCATCAATTTCTTTGTAAACCAGAGCCAGCAGCTGCCCTATAGGCTTTCCTTCTTCAGCTCTGATAAGGGGTACGTCAGACTGCCCGGGTGCACCCATGCCTCCCAGGTCACGAATTCCGTACTTCAGATCAGCCCCATTAAAACTACCTGACAGGGAAACCAGTTCGTTAGCGAGGTTGTAGGATGGTGTGAAGGTCATACTATAGTTTATATCACTCGTCTCAACAACATTCCATGTAAGTGATAATTCCAGCCCGCTGCTTTTTATTTCACCAAGATTCACAAGAGCCCTGTTATAAATGTTCGGAGGAACAGGTACTTCATATTCAAAAAGCAAATCTGTTGTGGTCCTTGTATAATAGTCAAATGAACCGAGCAGTTTTGAATTGAAAAAAGCAAAATCAACCCCGATATCTATTTCGCTTTTCTTTTCCCATTTGAGATCAGTATTTGCATTACTTACAGGTGAATAGCCTGGCACAAATTCCCCGTTATAGAAGAAGTTACCGCTCGGACCAAGGCGAAGTAACGACAAATAACTGTTTCCCGGCTGGTTTCCTGTCAGACCATAACTGGCACGTAGCTTAAGGACGTTGACAGCATCGTTATTAATAAACCCGGCAAGGTCCATTCCCCCTCCGATGGATGGGAATAATCCCCATCTGTTATCTTCTCCGAAACGCGATGAGCCTTCATACCTTGCACTGGCGGTCACAAACCAGGTGTCTTTTATATTCAGGTTGACAATTCCGAAGAATGCAATGAGTTTATATGAGTTTTTGTAACTTGACACAGTCCCTATCCCGTTCTTAAAATCGAGAGCTGCACTGAGATTGTTGTAAGTAAAGGCATCAGTCAGAAAATCACCGCCTTCTGCAGAAGAGCCTTCATATTCAAAGTCCTGGTAAGAATAACCTCCGACCGCATTGAGATTTACCGAGGTAGCGATATCACCGGTCCAGCGGGCGGAAGTTTCAAAAAGCTGGTTGGTATTGATATTAAAACTTCTGCTGGCCAAACCGTTTCTGTTCATTCCTACCCAGTAACTGTTTTTATCGTAATATTGGCCCCTCAGGAAATTGTTATTCTGCCTCGAGTAGAAAGCGTCAACAGATAATCCCTTCACTATCTGATAAGTACCTTTAACTGCTAAAAGTAACATTCTGTCTTTGCCGTCATTCATGTTTTGTTCAAGGATCTGAACGGGATTATAATAATCATATAGTACTTGCTGGAAATATCCGTCATATATCTCATATGCTGCATCGGAACTTCTTACAGGAGCTGTCGGATTATAAACAGAAGCATACCGGAATGCATCGGCAAAGCCATATTGGGCTGTCACATCTGTAGCACCGAGATTCACATCCAGGGTAAACTTGTCATTTAAAGCTTTCTGGGTAAAGTTTATTCTTCCATTCAGCTGCTTACGTCCGGTATTAAGAATAACACCCTTTGAATCATGGTAATTGATGGATGCCCGGTAGCTTGAGTTCCCCGCTCCGCCCGACATGGCAAGATTATGTGTGTGTGAAACGGCAGTCTGTGTAGTTTCTTTGAACCAGTCAGTACTGCTGCCAAAATCAGTTCCTGCACCAATCTCAGCGGAAAGAGCTCTCCATTCAGCTGCAGTCATAACAGGAGTTGTTTTGGCAACCATTTCTGCGGTAATATAACCATTGTAGTCGATAATTGAAGTACCTTTTTTACCTTTCTTGGTCGTAACAATGATAACCCCGCTGGAACCCCTGGTTCCGTAAATAGCTGCAGCGGAACCATCTTTCAGCACACTCATTGTTTCAATGTCATTCGGATCAACATTCTCAAGAGATGCGCCAAGCACGCCGTCAACCACAATTAATGGTTGTGTATTGGCACCAATGGTACTTAATCCCCTCAGGCGTATGTTGTAGCCCTCATTTGGATTGCCTCCGGGTCTGCTTAAGGATAATCCGGCAACTTTACCAACAATCAGCTGTTCAGGGCGGTTTACATATCCCTTATTGAATTCATCTGATTTTACATTGGCAATTGAACTGGTAATCTCTTTCTTTCGCTGCTGGGTGTATCCTGTAACAACGATTTCCCCCAGAGTGCTTACCGCGGGAGCCAGTTCAACATTGATCGTTGCCTGGCTGCCAACAGTAACCTGTTGAGGAGTGTAGCCAATGAATGAAAAAACAAGGACCGCATCAGGACCAGGAACTGAAATGCTGAAATTACCATCAGCATCAGTTATTACTCCGGTTACAGTCCCCTGGACAATAATATTTACACCAGGCAGAGCGCCTTCCGCTTCTGAGGTTACTTTACCGGTAACCGTTCTTTGCTGAGCACTTGCCAGGCTTACCGTGAAGCAAAACAGGAAAATAGAAAAAATCCATTTCCTGAACAGCATAAAAACAACTTTTTGGGTTCCCATCGTAGAATTATTAAGGTTAGTTATAGGTTAGTTGAAATAGTCTTAAATTCAAATTGCTGCTCCCGCTAAATCAATCAGGCTTATTTAACGATTGTGATTATACAAATATAAAATTATTAACGAAATTAAAAACAGATTAACGCTTTTTTTATCAGGAAAATGGAAGAGTCCACAGCAAACGTTTGAAATGTAATCTGATCATGCTTTTCAGAGCGGATTATGAAAATTTTGTTTAGTTTTTCCACCGCTTCCGGGACTCAAATTCTTCGCGCCGGCCTCATTTTCATTTCACAGGAAAATGGGTTACTTTTGTATTTCATGTAAGTATTGAGCCATATTAACAGAATGGAAAAGGAGCGGGTAACGATAAAAGATATTGCAAGGGAACTGGGCATTTCACCTTCTACAGTTTCGAAGGCACTGAAGGGTCATCCCGATATAAGCTCTGAGACAAAAAAAGCTGTGAGGGAGCTCGTTGAAAAATGGAACTACAAACCCGATCCTGTAGCCCTGAGCCTTAAAGGCGGTCAGGGAAGGACCATCGGAGTCATTGTACCAGAGATCGTCCATTATTTCTTCTCGACTGTGATCGGCGGCATGGAAGACATAGCATACGATTCAGGGTACAATGTGATGTTCTGCCAGTCGAATGAATTGTATGCAAGGGAGGTAAAAGCAGTTGAGACTCTTCTGAGCAGCAGGGTCGACGGTATCCTTGTATCTCTCAGCAAGAATACAGAGGATTATGACCATTTCAGGAAGATCATGAAAGCAGGAATACCTCTTGTTTTCTTCGACAGGATATGCGCTGAGCTCGAAACCGACAGGGTCATTGTCGACGACGAACAGGGCGCTTTCGATGCTGTTGATCATCTTATCAAAACAGGCTGCAGGAACATTGTGCACCTTTCAGCGCCACAGAACCTGGTGATCGGAAAAAACAGGAAAGAGGGTTTTATCAGGGCTCACAGGGAGAATAACATGCCTGTGCCGGAAGAAAACATCATCAAATGCGATACTGCTGATGAAGCAGGGAGGGTAGTTCCGGAACTTCTCCGGCGAACCCCCAGGCCTGATGGCCTGTTTGCCGTTAATGACCTGACAGCAGCCTCGGCAATGAAAATGGTGAAACTCGGCGGCTGCATTGTTCCTGATGATATTTCCATTGTTGGCTTTAGCAGCGACCTGATCTCCGACCTGACCGATCCCACCCTGACATCTGTTCAGCAGCATGGCGATATTGTCGGGAAGGAAGCATTCAGCATGCTGATAAGAAATCTTGAAAACAGGAGGGAAGCTCCTTTTCAGACGAAAGTCATCAAAACTGAACTGGTCATCAAGGGATCGACAAGGAACATACTTTGAGTTTTTAAAAAATAGCTTATTTTTGAAGGATTAACCTTTATATACATATATATATACAATATAAAACTTATTGATTATGAATATACCGGCAGATCTTTTGTACACCAAAGACCATGAATGGCTTCGCATTGAGGGAAATACGGGCTATGTTGGGATCACCGACTTTGCACAGGGCGAGCTTGGAGATGTGGTATTCGTCGAGATCGAAACTCTTGGTGAAACCCTGAAACAGGGAGATGTATTCGGAACCATCGAAGCAGTTAAAACCGTCTCTGACATGTTCATGCCGGTAGGAGGGGAGATACTGGAAGTCAATCCTGCAATAGAGGAATCACCCGATGTGGTCAATAAGGACCCGTACGGCAAAGGCTGGATGATCAAAATAAAAATTGCAGACAGCGCTGAAACTGCCGGACTGCTTTTGCCTGATCAGTATAAAGGGTTGCTATAAGGTCTTCTTGACCTCAACTTCCTGGTAGCCTTCAATCACGTCGCCTGCCTTGATGTCGTTGAAATTCTGAATGTTCAATCCGCATTCATAACCTCCCACTACTTCCTTCACGTCATCCTTGAAGCGCTTGAGTGACCCGAGCTCACCGGTGTAGACAACAATGCCGTCACGGATTACGCGCACCCTGGTGTTCCTGGTGATCTTGCCCTCCTTAACATAGCAGCCGGCAACGGTTCCGACTTTTGTAACCTTGAATATCTCGCGTATCTCAAGCGTGGCAACGATCTCCTCCCTGACCTCGGGCGACAGCATCCCTTCCATGGCCGACCTGATCTCCTCTATGGCATTGTAGATTATAGAATAGAGTCGAACATCTATCTCTTCCTTCTCGGCAAGCTTGCGGGCTGCAAGCGAAGGACGAACCTGGAAGCCGACTATGATAGCGTTTGATGCTGCGGCAAGAAGCACATCCGATTCTGATATCTGACCGACAGCCTTGTGAATGATATTCAGTTGTATCTCAGGCGTTGACAGCTTGATAAGCGAATCGCTCAGAGCTTCAACTGATCCGTCAACATCACCTTTGACGATGATATTAAGCTCCTGGAAGTTGCCTATGGCGATCCTTCTTCCAATCTCGTCAAGAGTAATATGCTTCTGGGTTCTGAGTCCCTGCTCCCTCTGAAGCTGTGCACGTTTTGTGGCGATATCTTTGGCTTCCCTGTCACTATCCATCACGTTGAATTTATCGCCTGCCTGCGGAGCTCCGTTTAGACCGAGAATAAGAACAGGGGTGGCGGGACCAGCCTCATCAACCTTGTATCCGCGTTCATTGTACATCGCCTTGATATGCCCGAAACAGCTTCCGGCGAGCATAATGTCGCCAACCTTCAGCGTGCCTGCCTTAACCAGGACTGTCGCCGTGAAGCCTCTTCCCTTATCGAGCGAAGATTCAACCACTGTTCCCAATGCTGGCTTGTCGGGGTTTGCCTTCAGTTCAAGGAGCTCAGCCTCGAGCAGCACCTTATCGAGAAGAGCCTCAATGTTGATCCCGCTCTTTGCCGAGATCTCCTGCGACTGGTATTTGCCTCCCCACTCCTCAACGAGGTAGTTCATATTGGCAAGAACCTCTTTTATCTTATCGGGATTTGCAGTAGGCTTGTCAATCTTGTTGATCGCAAACACTATCGGCACACCTGCTGCTGAAGCATGGTTAATGGCTTCAACAGTCTGCGGCATGACGCCGTCGTCAGCAGCCACGACAATGATGGCAATATCCGTGATCTGGGCTCCTCGGGCACGCATTGCGGTAAATGCCTCGTGACCGGGAGTATCGAGAAATGTTATCTGGCGGCCGTCGTCAAGCTGAACGGCGTACGCCCCTATATGTTGTGTTATGCCTCCGGCTTCACCGGCGATAACGTTTGTCCTGCGTATGTAGTCAAGAAGCTTCGTCTTGCCGTGGTCGACATGTCCCATCACTGTCACGATAGGCGGCCTTGGCTTCAGTTCTTCCACTTCATCTTCGGTTTCCCTCACTGCCTCGAGCAGCTCGGCGCTGACAAACTCGATCTTAAAGCCGAATTCATCGGCAAGAAGGGCCATAGTCTCGGCATCAAGGCGCTGGTTTATTGATACAAACAGCCCGAGATTCATGCATGTGGAAATGATATCTGTGACCGGGATGTCCATCATGATTGCCAGTTCATTCACAGAAACGAATTCCGTTACCTTGAGGATATTCTTTTCCTGTTCGATCCTGTCGACATCATCCCTGAGCTTCTGGCTGACAGCTTCCCTCTTTTCCCTGCGGTATCTTGATCCTTTCGACTTGCCCTTGGTGGTAAGCCTTGCAAGGGTCTCCTTGATCTGCTTCTGAACCTCTTCCTCATCAACCTCAACTCTGACGGGTCTCTTCTTCAGGGGTTTCTTGCCGGCTTTATCCTTCTTGTCAGCCAGGTCGGGTTTTACAACTGAAACATGGTCTTTTTCCTTTGTGATCCTCTTTCTTCTCTTCTTTCTCCTGAAGTCGGAGTCAGTATCGACCTTTACCGGCTGGAATGGAGCAGGTTTCTTTTTCTCTTCCACCGGAAGATCTATCTTTCCGACCACCGTGGGCCCGGTAATTTTCTGATAATCGGGACGGTAGACTTTAATAACGACATCTTCCTGTTCCGGCATCAATTCTTCTTCAGGTATATCTTCTTCTGTACCAGTAAGTGCAGGTTCACTTATTATCTCCGGTGTTCTGGCGGCAGAATTATTATCCTCTTCAGACAGAGGATCTTTCTCTTTAGTTTTCTCTTTCCTGCCGGGTTTCGTCTCTTTTGTCACTGTATCAGCCTCAGCCTTTGTTTCAACGGCGGCCTTATCTTTTTTCTGTGGTGCTGCAGATGTTTTTTTCTTCTCGGGTTTTTCAGCTTCGGCTTTCTTTGCCTGACCGGGTTTTTCAGGTTTGGTTGTCTTTTCAAGATCGATCTTGCCGATAAGCTTTACCTCCGGCTTTTTAATCTCTGTCTTGATATCGACGCTTTTCTTCATTCCGGAAGAATCCATAACAAGAACCTCATCTTCACGATCTGCATCTTCGCCATGGGCTTTCTCCGGGACATCCTCAATCGTTACTGTCTCCTTTTTTCTGTGAAGGTCTTTAAGGGCCAGCTTCTCAGATTCTTTCTTGACGCTCAGATCCGAGCTATATTCCTTGACCAGGAGCAGATATGCCTCATGGGTGAGCTTGGTGTTGGGATTGGGATCGATCTCAATGCCCTTCTTATGAAGGAATTCGACCATCGTGGAAATCCCCACATTGAACTCCTTTGCAGCTTTGCTTAACCGTGTAGCCTTTACGTCCTCTGTCATAAATAATGCCTGTCTTTATAATGACTTAAACAAAAGTCAGTTTATCATTCAAATTCGGCTTTGAGAATGTTGACAACCTCCCTTACCGTCTCCTCTTCAAGATCTGTTCGTTTCACCAGGTCGTTTATTGAAAGGTTGAGCACGCTCCTTGCGGTATCACAGCCTATGGCTTTCAGCTCATCGATGATCCAGTCTTCAATCTCATCGCTGAATTCCTCGAGTTTCACATCCTCCTCATCCTCGCCTCCCGGCTCCCTGTAAACATCAATTTCATAACCGGTAAGCTGGCTTGCAAGCTTTATATTAAGCCCGCCTTTGCCTATGGCAAGGGATACTTCGGAAGGCTTGAGAAATATCTCCGCTCTCTTTATTTCATCGTTGAGCTTTATGGAAGTTATCTTTGCCGGGCTGAGAGCTCTCTGTATAAAGAGCTGGTTATTGGAAGTAAAGTTTATAACGTCAATATTCTCATTCCTGAGTTCCCTGACAATACCGTGTATCCTTGAACCTTTCATTCCGACGCATGCCCCCACGGGGTCGATCCTTTCATCGTACGATTCCACTGCCACCTTTGCACGTTCTCCCGGAACCCTCACTATCTTCTTGATTGTTATGAGTCCGTCAAATATCTCGGGTACCTCAAGCTCAAACAGCCTTTCAAGGAATACGGGCGATGTACGGCTGAGGATGATGAACGGGGTGTTGTTTCTCATTTCAACCTTAATTACCACGGCCCTTATCGAGTCGCCTTTCCTGAAATGATCGGAAGGGATCTGCTCACTCTTCGGGATGATGAGCTCGTTGCCGTCGTCGTCAAGCACAAGCATCTCCCTCTTCCATACCTGGTAAACCTCACCCGTGACTATCTCGCCGATGCGGTCCTTGTACTTCATATAGATGTTGTTCTTCTCAAGGTCAAGGATCCGTGCGGTAAGATTCTGCCTCAGCGAAAGGATAGCCCTTCTTCCGAAATCAATGAACTTGACTTCATCGGAGACCTCTTCACCCACTTCATAGTCATCATCGATCTTCTTTGCTTCCGAAAGCGGGATCTGGGTGATCGGATCGGTAATCTCATCATCGTTGACAACACTCCTGTTGCGCCATATTTCAAAGTCGCCTTTGTCGATGTTGACAATAATGTCGAAATTATCTGCCGAGCCGTACTTTTTGGCAAGCATCCCCCTGAATACATCCTCCAGAACGCTCATCATCGTCGGGCGATCAATATTCTTCAGCTCTTTGAATTCCGAAAAGGTGTCGGTCAAATTAATATTTTCCATCTGACATTAATCTCTATAATTACTTAATCAATAAAACCTCTTTTGTCGATTTCACCTGGTCGAAGTTAAATGAAATGTCCTTCATCTCCCTGCCCTTTCCCTTAACCCTGACCTCTGTTTCAAGCTCAAAACCTCCGGCTGTCACATTTTTAAGGGTGCCTGTGTGCTTCATCCCGTCACTGTCGACAACTTCAACCTTCCTGCCTTCATTCTTGCGGTACTGTTCAATTACCGCAAACGGAACGTCAATACCGGGTGATGAGACCAGGAGGTCATAATCCTCAATGCTGCGGTCAAGCTGCTTCTCAACGTGACGGTGAATCGAAGCACACTCATCAATGGTGATGCCTTTCATCGTGTCGGCCAGGATGGAAATCCTGTTTGAATTGCCCGCCCTTACAGCCACAAGGAAGATATCAGTTCCTTTAATGAACTCATTTACCAGCTTTTCTATTTTACCTTTTTCAATCATGCCTCAAATTCTGATAACAAAATAGGGGACTCTGGTCCCCTAGGCTCACTACCCCTCAAATCGGATGCAAAGATAATCAATGTTTTATAAATAGCAAAAATGGAGGGAATAAATATTTGTATATTTTATCACATGTACCCATCCCTCAACCACATTATCTGCTAACAACATGTACCCACCCCCAGACCCCCTCCCTACTTCGTAAGGAG
Source organism: Bacteroidales bacterium (assembly GCA_041303415.1). GTDB lineage: Bacteria > Bacteroidota > Bacteroidia > Bacteroidales > VadinHA17 > LD21. The sequence goes on along the minus strand of JBFYPG010000122.1, from coordinate 3,694 downwards.
GGGGCTTAATACATTGTGAATCAATAATATCCCCCTCCTTGCGTCAGCAGGGAGGGGGAAAAAGGGGGTGGGTACGTGTAGTTCAGGGAGGGAGAATAAGGGGGTGGGTACGTCAACTATAAATTGTAATGATTTATCCGAATATCTGCACAGAAGAAAAAATTACCTTTGCACCGTGACCAAAGAGATATATACTCAGGAAGAAATTGCTCTATTATCTCACTGCACCCTCTGCCCGCGTGAATGCGGGGTTGACAGATTCAGGGGAGGAGACGGTTATTGCGGGATGGATGCCGGACTGAATATTGCCTCAATCTGCATCCACAGGGGGGAAGAACCGCCGGTGAGCGGTCCGTACGGAATCTGCAACATTTTTTTTGCAGGCTGCAACCTTCACTGCATATATTGCCAGAATCACGACATCAGCCGCCCCGGAGCCACATACAGTCCGGTATCCATGTCATTCAAATCAGTACTGGATCAGATTGAAAGCATATTGTCTGACGGAATAATTGCCGTAGGATTTGTTTCGCCTTCACATGTTATTCCACAGGTTAAAGCAATCTTACGCGGATTGGCTGAACGGGGATTGAGACCTGTAACAGTATATAATACAAACAGTTATGATAAGCCGGAAGTTATCGATTCACTTGACGGACTGATTGATGTATATCTTCCCGATTATAAATATGTCTCTCCGGAATTATCTGGGAAATATTCAGATGCCCCGGATTATCATGAAATTGCCCTGAAAGCAATAAAGAGGATGTATTACCAGAAAGGTTCCGTTCTGAAAATGGATGCAGCAGGCAGGGCAGAAAACGGGATGCTGATAAGGCACCTGGTTTTGCCGGGACATAAGGAGGATAGCATCAGAGTGTTGCGAAGCATCGCGGAAGAATTATCCCCAGGCGTCCATATCTCACTGATGTCGCAGTATCATCCTGCACATGAAGTAAGAAACCATCCTGTTCTTGACAGGCCTCTTAACAGCCATGAATACAATGAAGTTGCCGGGGAGATGGAACGGCTTGGTTTCCGCAACGGCTGGCTCCAGGACATTGACAGCTACCGTAATTATTGCCCCGACTTCCATAAAGAACACCCGTTCGAATAACCGTCGCACCGCCGTACCGCCACACCTTCGCACCTTCGCACCGTCGCACCGTTTTACCGTTGCACCTTCGCACCTTCGCACCTTCGCACCGTTTTACCGTTGTACCATAAATAAAAATTTATTATCTTTATAGTTTGTATATGGTCTAATAAAACAAGGGGAAATATGTGTTTTTCAGCCGGTGCCAGTTTTGCGGGAGGGGCAGTTCTCTCGGTCATAGGAGTAGCATCTGTCAGAAGCGCCCTTGACAAGTCACAGAAATTATTTGCCTCAATACCTCTGCTTTTTGCATTCCAGCAGTTTTCCGAGGGGGTGGTGTGGCTTACACTAAGATCAGGCGGAAATCATAACATACAGATGACAGCAGCCTATGTCTTCCTTGTTATGGCCCTGGTTGTCTGGCCCTCAATAATGCCTCTTGCCGCAAGAAGGCTTGAACAGGATAAGAACAGAAAAAGGATAATCACCTGGATGATGGCTGCCGGACTGGTCCTTTCAGGTTATTATACTTTCTGCCTGATTGCCTGTAATATCACTCCGGTAATAAATGAGTTCCATATTAAGTATATCAACAATTTTCCGCAACCCTTATCAGATTCAGCCTTCGTAATTTACGCGATCGCCACGCTGGGACCACTGTTCGCATCGGGAGTAAAAAAAATGTATCTTTTCGGCATCCTCGTTACGCTTTCATGTATTGTGACAGGCATTTTCTACAGGGAATACCTGACATCGGTATGGTGTTTCTTTGCAGCACTCATCAGCGTGGTTATTTACTGGATCTTAAAGGAGTCTCAGGAGGAAACGGTTCCTTACCATGTCAGGGTGAGAAAGACATTTTCTGACTTTATTAAACACAGATAATATGAATCTCCCGGCCTGCGGACTAATTGACCTCACGCCCGACGCCTGATGCCTGACGCCTCTGTCAGAATCCTGCCACGCCCCATCCCTTGCGGTAATCCCTTCTGAGTAGCTTTTCAGCTTCAGGATTATTCGTGACCTTCATCTTTTCAGCATCCCAATTAATAAGTGTATCAGGTACACGTATTGCCACAGTTCCCAGGAGTATGGCTTCGGTCATGGGTCCGGACTGTGCGAAATGCGACGCTGTTTTAGGCCCGCCCAGGCATGCTACGACAAAGCTTGCATAATGGTTCCCGGATTCAAATTCAGGCATTTTATAGCCTGCAAATTTTGATTCCGGCAGCAAAACGGGGAATCCGTCATGCGGATTGAGCAGGGCTCCTTCAGTCCCGATAAGCATCGCTGATTCGGCAGGATAATCTCCGTTGTACAAGTTGCGGATCTCCTGCGGCGGATAGAATTCTCCGTCAAACCACTCCACAGTGAACGTATCGGAATCAGTTTTATAATTGCCGGGGAATATCCATGTTATGTGGTCACCCTGCGGCCAGTTGTCAGCTCTTCTCCCGGGTGACTCTTTCCATGATTTCTGAACCTCTGCAGTCACTGACAATGGCGGCATCATATCGAGCCCTTTCCATACAGCATCAAAAATGTGGCATCCAATGTCACCCGACCAGCCAGTTCCGAAATCCTGCCATGCCCGCCATTTAACCTGGTGATAAATATCAGGGGCATATGGTCTTTCAGGGGCTGTTCCGATCCACAGATCCCAGTCAAGCTTTGCAGGCGGAGACTCTCCGCCGGCAGGCCGCGGACCCATCAGCCGGTAGTTCTCGACTGCCCCGGGACGGTTTGAGCAGAGATATGCATGTTTTACCTTGCCTATCACCCCGTCCCTGATTATCTGAACAGCAGTCAGATCGCCTTTACGTGAAGCGATCTGGGTGCCAAGCTGGGTTATGACTCCATATTTTTCTGCCGCTTCTGTCAGCTTTCTCACTTCCGCAACATCATGGCACATAGGCTTCTGGCAATAAACATGTTTTCCTTTCCGGATGGCATTATATGCAATCGGGAAGTGATTGTGATCAGGCACCGCGACGTTTACAGAATCGATGTTGTCAGCCTCCTTTTCAAGAAGTTCCCGCCAGTCAGTGTAGGTCCGGGCGTCAGGAAGTATCTCAGATGCTTTTTTGAGGTTTTCTGAATCGACGTCGCATATTGCAACGATCTGAACATTCGGATGCTCTTTGAATTTCTGAAGGTCAGACCATCCCATGCCGCCAACTCCTATGCATGCATGGCTGAGCCGGTTCGATGGTGCAGGCTTGTTGCGCGAGCAGCTTAAAATAAGAGGAGCTCCGATAGCTGCTGCGGCAGTCGTCTGAATAAATCTGCGGCGCGAAAGGAAAGTGGAAGAAGGTTTCATGTAAATCAGTTTTATCGTAATATGCAAGTTAGGAAAATTAAGTTACATGTACCCACCCCCTTGATCCCCCTCCTGCAGGCCGGCTCCTCGCTAAAATAGCTCACCGAGCTATTTCTTTACGCTCGGCCCTCTACTGCGTAAGCTAATCTTTATACACATTTTTTTAGTAACCAACTGGTAAGGCAGGAGATTCCTCACTACGCCTCCTTCGTCGGCTTCGATCGGAATGACAGAAAACTATTGTGATAGAGGGGAAGAAGCGGCGAGGCGCACCTTTT